>JBGVTJ010000228.1:0-40416 GCA_041862515.1 Thermodesulfobacteriota bacterium
GACTGAGACATGTCGACGAGCTCCCTTCGGGTCTGAGCCTCAGGGTCGAAGACATGTCGAGTCGCTCAGCCGAAGTCTAAATTTGTTCGTAACCGAACTTATGCATCGAAAGACTTAGTGAAGCGAACTCTAGAGTGGTCCAAAATTCTTTTCAGTGAGCGAAAGGGAATTTGGGCAACAGACCACGAGCAACCGAAGGGGCAACGGTGTTTGCTTACGAGAAATATAATCGCCTTTATGATCAATAGGTTAGAAAAACCTCGTCTAAAAAAGTCAGGAAACTCCAGTACTTTTTCCATTGACTTTCAACCGGGTTTCTTGTATACAGGGCCAAGGAGAGGAGTAATGTTATTTAACATAAGGGGGTGATTAAGATGGCAGATCCAAGGGTAGCAAGGGTGACAGAAATCATAGCAGCATCCTCTAAATCTTTCGAAGATGCGATCCAAGTCGGTTTCGCTCGAGCAACGAAAACCCTTCGGGGGATTACAGGTCTCCGTGTCGTGGAACAAAGAGTGGCCGTTGAGGATTCTAAGATTAGGGAGTATCGAATAAGAATGGAGGTTATCTTCGTCCTTGAGACTTAGGGCGTCAACTCACAAGGGTACCTAAAGGGAATTGGAGCTGGGGGATAGTACCTCAGCTCCAATGTAGTTCCTCGGGAAAGGCAGTGTATCTTAATTTAGCGTGATCTATTCCGATTGATTGCCTCCTTCAACTCGTCCCGAGATACCGTTTCCGTCCCTACTTTCCCCACCACAATTCCAGCCGCGTAGTTGGCTATCACAGCAGCTTCCGCGCAACTTGCCCCCGTTCCGAGAACCAGGGCCATGACGCCGATCACCGTATCACCGGCTCCCGTCACATCGAAAACCTCCCTTGCAGTTGTTGGAACGTAGACTGGCTCCTTACTCCGTTCAAAGAGGGCCATGCCATTCTCTCCCCGGGTAATCAGCACAACCTCACAATTGAATCGATCCAGGAGTTTCTCCCCGACCTCCTTGAGAGAGCTTTCGTCGACGATCTCGATCCCAGCGGCCAAGCTTGCTTCCTGACTGTTGGGGGCAACCACCGTAACATCTCGATAGAGATGGAACCGGCCGATCTTGGGATCGAGGAGGACAGGTTTCTTCTCCTGTCTTGCAACCTGGGTAACGGCTTGAACGAGCTCGCCCGTTACCACCCCTTTCCCGTAATCGGCAATGACGACCGTATCTGAATGAGGGATCGTATCGCGAACATAGGAAATAAGGCTGTCCGCATATCCCTGACTAAGGGAATTCTGATTTTCACGGTCAAACCGAACTACCTGCTGACTGTGAGCAACGATCCGGGTCTTTACGGTCGTGATTCGCCGAGGATCGATAAAAACACCTCCTATCGGCACCCCCCTCTCCTCGAGAAGGTTGAGGATTTTCCTTCCCCTTTCGTCTCCCCCGACCAGTCCCGATAGAAACACGTGCCCTCCGAGGGACCGAATATTGTTTACTACATTAGCCGCCCCTCCCAGGAGTTGGGTCTCCTTTTTCACCGTTACGATTGGAACTGGTGCCTCCGGGGAGATTCGGTCCACCTTTCCCCAGAAATATTCATCCAGGATGATATCCCCCACTACGAGTGCCGAAATCTCCTTAAAGCGGCTCAATAGCCTATCTATGTCAATCATTTCGGTAATGGCTTTTTTCATTGGTTTCCTCGTCCTTTATCGCCTTCTCCGTCTGGATTTCTCATGGACCAGCCTATCCTTTTTTCAATAGAGATTCATCCCCTCCTCATAGAAATGCTTTATCTGATCAACCACATACTCCTGCTGCTCTAGGGATAACCCAGGGTAGATGGGAAGGGCCAAAGTTTCATCGGCAGCCCTCTCGGATTCTGGGAAATCACCCTTCCTATATCCGAGATATTCGAAACATCTCTGAATATGCAGGGGTACGGGATAGTAGACCTCAGTCCCCACACCCTTGGCGCGGAGGAGTTCTCGGAGCTTATCCCGATGGGGCGCACGGATGATGTACTGATTGAAGATGTGTCTATTTCCTTCTTTTATGGCGGGCAAATGTAAATCTTTGCTAAGGCCCATCTCCTTGAAGAGGTGATCATAGCGGTGGGCATTTCGGCGACGCGCCTCTGTCCATCTCTCCAAGTGGGGAAACTTCACATTGAGAATAGCGGCCTGAAGTTCATCCAATCTGAAATTACCCCCGATGAGATGGTGATGGTATTTCTGTTGGCCACCATGTACCCTGAGGGTCCTTATCTTCTCCGCCAATGGCTCATCATCGGTCACCACCATACCACCATCACCAAATCCACCCAAATTTTTTGTGGGAAAGAAGGAAAAACATCCCACCCTCCCCATGCTTCCCGCTTTATAGGCAGTTTCCGAGCGCCGGTTACCTTTCCTTAGCTTTACCCCCAATGCCTGATCTGCGATAGCTGGCCTACGGGCCTGGTCTTCCAGTCTCTTTGAATAATATATCGCTCCGATGGCCTGGGCGGCATCCTCGATGATATCAAGGTGAGCTCTTTTGGCCATCTCCATGATGGGATCCATATCGGTACATTGGCCAAAGAGGTGAACGGGAATCATGGCCTTTATAAGACAACGCGTTTTCTTTTCCACTGGTTTGCCTGTATCTTCGTGCAAGCGGCATTTTTCTTCCAGGAGCTCTCCTAGCTTCTCGGGGGCAATGTTGTATGTGTGCGGGTTGATATCGACAAAGATCGGTTTTGCCCCCAACCGGGCGATCACGCCGCCGGTGGCAAAAAAGGTATAGGGACTCGTGATTACTCCATCCCCTTGCCCAATCCCAAGGGCCATCAGGGAAACTAAAATGGCATCAGTTCCCGAGGAAACACCGATACCGTGGCCGACGTTGCTGTAGGCAGCGATTTGTTCCTCCAGCCTTGTGACGTTTGGCCCGAGGATAAACTGCTGACTCTCGAAGACGGCCTCCACAGCCCTCCTCACCTCTTCCCTGATTTCCACATATTGTGCCCGCAGATCGACGAGTGGAACCTCCATCTCCATCCCAATTCCTCAAAGTGATGATACATCCCCTCCGTCATTCCGGAGGCTTAAACCACACCGACTACCCGTGGTAATGGGGCCATCGGATCCCAGCCGAAACCCGTATTGACAAAATATGGCCAATGTTCTTTGCCGGATTCATTTTACACATCTTCCAGAGGCCATTTTACCTAACCTGTATTCCACCATGTCTCCGAGACGAAACAGATCTGTGACCTTTCGCCAGATCTTCCCAACCAGACGAACCGTTTTGTTCGACATGAAGGGCTTATCTCCTTTGAAACCCTTTCTGTCATCATACCAGTACTGGAGGCTCGCCCGCAGACCCAGAGTACTAGAGCGAAACCTCATGGACAAAACCTCAAATCCCGCCTTTTTGGCCAGGTGCTTTATGACACTCGGTGAATAGGCATAGAGGTGACGGGGAACTTTCAGAGCATACCAGTAGCGTCCGAAGAGCCAGAAGTTCAAACCCGAAATGTTGGGAACCACGATGTACACAATACCCCGATCCCTTAGGATCCTATGGACCTCTTGAAGAGTCTCCACGGGATGGTGAACGTGCTCCAGCACGGCTCTGAGGGTTATGACATCGAAAAATTGTTCTGGAAATGAGGCATCCGAAACCTCTCCCTGAAACATTTTTACCCCCAAAGCCCTGGCCCCTTCCACGGCTTTTGGGCTGATATCAACCCCATAAGGGTCCCATCCGAGAGCTTTCATGGAGGCGAGAAAGGAGCCGTTCCCTGCCCCGATATCCAGGATTTTCCCCTCCCCCAAAAAGGGAATAGTATTCTTGACAGCAGCCCATTTCACTGGCAAAAGAAGTATTCTTAGGAGAATTCCCTTTCCTTGATTGTCGAGAGGATAGTTATAGAATAACGAGTATATGCGTCGCCTCAGGGGGCTCAGCCTGTGGCTATGGGTTGGACCACCGGTTTCAGCATGGGGACCATATGCGGCTGGGTAAAACCGCTTTATCTCCTCTGCGTCCGGCCTGGGATTGACAAAAATGAGTCCACAATTGATGCATTTCACCAACTGGAATTCACCCCCAATTCCGTGGACTCTATCCCGGCCTTTTATAAAGGGGGGAAATTCCACCCCTCCGCAGAGCTCACAACGTTCGACGGTCTCCACCTTTCCCCCTCTTACTGCTTCAACCCTGCTCCCTCCGGGCAGAACCGCAAATGCCAGGCAAAAAGCTTCCAGGTATTTGCGAGCTTTTGACGGGCCTTTCTATCCTGAAAAAAGGTAAACAGACAAAGAAGACTATGCATAAGCAGGCTCATACTCAACTTCAGAAGAAGTATGCCTCTTAGGACTCCAGCCTGGAGAGTCCCCCGGTGTTTTTTAAAAAAGGAATATCTAGACCGGTAATATTCCAGTTTGGCCTGAACCTTGACCCTGTCGGCTGTCCCTCCCTGTAGATGGACGGCCTGAGCCTGGGGAACCAGATAAACCCTCCACCCTCTCTCCCTCATCCGATAGCACCAGTCGGTCTCTTCCATAAATAAGAAATAATCCTCATCCATGGGTCCCACTTCATCGACCGCATCCTTCCGCACCATCATGCAGGCACCGATGACAGATTCCACCGCTATCGGCGAAGACAAGGAGAGTCGCTTACTTGGAAACCGATTAGGGAAAAACATTCTCAGAAGGCTCTTGTTGAGTCCCTCGGACAATAGGGTTGGAAAGTTGTCAAAGGAGTTCTGTTTTGTACCATCTGTATTGAGGAGCTGAGCCCCCACGATTCCCGCCTGCGGGGTCTTTTCCATGAATTCCAGCAAAGCGGCCACTGTATACTCTTGGAGAATCACGTCCGTGTTAAGGAACAGAAAGTATTTCCCTCTTGCACGGCGCAGAGCCTCGTTGTTGGCCCTGGCAAATCCAATGTTTTTGGCGTTCTCAACCAGAATGACTCGGGGGAACGCAGCCCGTATGGCTTCTACGCTGCCATCACTCGATCCATTGTCCACGACAAACACCTCCATGGAGAAATCCCCTATCGCTCTATAAAGGGATTGCAGCGACTCCACAACCAGTTGTCGAGTATTCCAGTTCACAATGATGACCGAAAGATCCATTCCTGCAGTCAATTCCCTAAAAGTCTTTTTGACCGATTAGCCAGGAGGACGAGCCTGACTATTCAAATTTTTCCATGACTACGCCCTGGGGAGAAACATAGACTATTCCCCGGCTACGGCTTTCCTTCAATACTCTCCTGATAAAAACCCTCTCATCTATGGCAATAGGATTTGCCCTTAGATATCCCTTCAGAAATCGTACGCGGTCGCTATAGCTGAAGAACCTAGGCACTGAACAGTTGATCTGAACCAGGTTCCTGAGAATCTTCTTGATCCCTATCTTGGTCCCCTGAGCCATATCTTCAAGGTCTATCAGGCTAAATTCCCACCCATCGGGATTCTCTCTCACGAGAATATTGCAAGTCTTGAGATCACGGTGGTAGATTCCTGTCCGGTGGAGGGAGCCCATCCATCCAGCGAAATGCCTGATAAACTTTCTCAGGTCCTGCCCGGGCGGCTTTTCAACCATTCGGATCAGATAACGGTCCATTTCCGTATCATCAACCAGAGATTCGGTGACATAGAAGGCCTCTTTCAAAAGCCCTAGCTTCCGTTTCTCGACATAGGCAAAGGGCTTCATCGGACAGATCCCACGGCTGAAAAGGAGATTCCCTGCCACCCATGAGGATTTTCCCTTGGGTTGCCGAAATGAATTCTTCAATCGATCCATTTTTGTCTTATATCGATACTCCTTGACACAGACCTTACGGCCATTAGACTCAAAATTGTCGACCATGGAAACAATGGTCTTTGGAGAGTACTTCAACAGCTTTTCCCGCTGGGAGTGGACCATCTCCCTGTGGGCTTCCAAAATCGCAATCAGATCATTTTCTCCCAACTCCCTGCGCCGATAGATCTTCAGACCAGCCCGCCTATCGATGGTAAAGAGGGTGCTTTCCTTGAGACATCTTTTTGCCCTGCTTTTTTGCCGGTCTTTGACCATTTTTTGGATCATCCTCTCCACCCTGTTAAGGCAACTGTCCGGGTCTTTGCCAAAGGGGGCCTGTCCCCGCCCGTAAGTGATCAAGAATAGCGTTTTGGCCTCATGGTCAAGCATGAAGTCCAGGGAATTGAAGATCTGCCCTATATTCCACAAGCGCTTTGCCCTGGAGACCGATATCTTTTTTCGTGCCTGATGAAGATCCACAAGGTAAAGAGATAGTGAACCCTCATCGGTAACAAGAAAGTTCCCTCCATGGAGGTCCCTGTGAAAAAGGCCACTATCATGAAGCTTCCGGGTTGTATTGGCCAGAAGTCTGAGAATCTGATTTTTCACCTCTATTTGGCCCGGCGTGCAGGCCCGGCCTTTACAGAAATCGATGAGGTCTCTGGATCCCTCAATGGCCTCAGCCAGGAAAAAGCACTCATGAGGGACCCCATGTTTTCGTCTCTCGAGCATGCCCAAAGGCCTCGGAGTCAGGACTCCTCTTTGTAGCAAAAATCGGGAAATAACCCATTCTTTCATGGCTCGTGAGGGGCGGAACAGGTATTTCACTCTCTGCCACCCCCTGGCGATCCGAAATTGCTTGATGTAGAGTGCTTTTCCTCCCTCCAATGGGAGTATAGCAGCCAATCTAACTCTGGAGTCCTTGAGAACCCGTCCCCCGCGGACGGCGATCTGCCGATTCAGATCTTCGAAAAACTCGGCCTGCAGAGCTGACTTCACTCCAGGATCGATCACGCCCTTGAGATTCCCTGCTTTGATGCAACTCCATTGGGGTTCTTTACCGTCCATCGTCACACATTAACAAATGCAAAAATCGTCCGTCGCTCCTTGAAATGGATCACTTCAACCGTGCTCGAAAAGCCGAGAAGAGCCTTCTCAGCCCTCTCGGAGTGAAACGCCTCAAATGGGTTCTGTCCCTAGAGGCCTTCTTATAAGGGCCTTCCACGAGGATCTTCGCCCCAGGGTAAAAAATCGAATTGTCTGTTCCAATGTTCGATGAGCATTCATCACGTGTTCCAGAGTATGGTAGATGATCGCCCTATTGAAATGGTCTTCCAGGTTTATCTCTTCGATATTCCCATTCATGAACCTTACCTTCCCAGACAGTTGGCGATACTTTTTCAGATGGCCGTTGGCTATCTCGATGGCGCAGGGAAATTGTCCAATCCACAGATGTTATATCCCTTCATCCCAAAAATTATGTCTATTTCACCCGACCCTCAGCCCACATCGAGAATATCATTTCTCAGCAGTCCCCTCTCCAGGGGAAAGCGAACCACCTCGCTTTTTTCTCAGGACTCATGGGTAAAGGCCTCAGGGAGAATTCTCTCTCGGTACTGAAAGGTCAGATCATAAAGTCTGGCAAATTCATCTGGTGACATGTCCCTGGAAGCGCGTGGCCTTGTGTCTTCGCTAATTTTTTTTCTTCTCCTGAACAACCGCACCATAAGAATATCCGCCTTTGCCTAAGTCACAATACGGGTAACCATCGTTCTGCTCTTGACATCGCTCTCCGATCCCCCTTCCCTGAAGGCAATGTTCACTGAGAAACAGGCGCGCAACTGTCCTTAATCGCTGAGACGATCAAGATATCACCTTCGAGGACCTCCTTTTTCAGCAAGAATCTCGCTTCTCGATTCTTCCGACGCGTAATGAGCCGGATGACAGGGATCAGGAAAGGCATTAGCCACGGATACTTTCTTGTGCATCGATTGCACGACACGGTCTCGATGCGAAATCCATACCGGTTCAGTATGTACCTGAGCTCCCCGAATGGAATGGGATTTATGTGAAGCCCGAGGAGTTCCCTTTTATCCGAAGGCTGAGGGAAGTACCTGAAGTTATTGAAATAGCTTCTCAGAAGAAAGTAGAGTCTGGACTTGATATTCATAATATTAGGAGTGGTGATCACCACTGAGCCCCCTGGCTTCAGGACGCGCCCAATCTCTCGAATCAGGAGGTGGGGATTCTCCAGGTGTTCAATACCCTCGACACAGGTGACGTAATTAAAAGTCTGGTTCTTGTAAGGGAGGTTGCCATTGAGATCCACTTGATGAAAATGTCCGCCATCGATTCGATACCATTCACGGTCCAAATCCCCACAAAAAATCTCAAATCCCTGTGCCCTCAGACGTTCAGCCAAAGCCCCTTGCCCGCAGGGAATATCCAGAACTCTTCCCCTCGGCATCGCCGAGGTAACCTCCAGAACCTTCTCATGAAGATACGGTCCAGTCATGGGACCGGCCCTGTTCTCCCACGTTCTTTCCCGAGTTTCCTCTCGTCTTCTCTTTCTCACACTACCTCTGGGCTCTTCCAATCACTGTTACAGTCCACCCACTCCCCCGTTTGATGGTCAAATCGTCTGACGACCCTGGCAGGGCTCCCAACCACTACTGTGTACGGTGGAACGTCTGTATTTACAACAGAATTAGCCCCAACAACCGAATGTCTCCCCACCGTGACGCCACGGAAGATGCAGCTATTCACCCCGATCCACGCCTCTTCCTCGATCACCACAAAAGACTTCTCAGTCATGCCCGCTTTCCTGATGGGCACGGTGACATCTTCGTATCGATGGTGGGCATCGGCAATAAGAACATTTGGTCCCAACAACACATTATCTCTCAATTCCACCCGATAGTGAACAGAGATGATGGATCGAATCCCCACGAACACCCCCTTCCCCAGCACTAGCAGGGGGCCTTTGTGTCCCTTTTTCAGGGGATGGAGATATATCGATGCATAGGCATTTATACGACAGCTATCTCCGACCGCCATGTACTCAGGCCGTGAGATGACCGCCTTCGGATGGATATAGACATCACGTCCGTAATCTGCGAATCTAAACCGGTTTCTCAGGTTGGCCAGTCCCCTAAAAACTGACTTTTTCATGGCTTTCCACCCGGGATCCTATTCTTATCTTGTGTAAGCTCCGTCATCACAAACTTTAATTGATTTTGTCCCATCATAAGAACTTCGGAATCCGGACACTGGAAGGGATCTCCACTAAAGCCTCTTGAGGAGTCCGGTCAGCCTCTCTCCAACGACCTGCAAACTGTATCCCTCTTCCACAATCCGTCGACCTGCGCGGCCCATCTCCTTCCTCAACTGAGGGTCTTCAATCAAGAGACCCAGCCTGTCCACCCACTCTCTTTTTGTTGTTGCCCAAAAACCATTCAATCCATCCCTTACAATATCCCCATTCATCCCAACTGGGGAACAAACCACCGGGACGCCCACTGCCAAATATTGGACGATCTTCAAGGCACACTTCCCCCGAGCCCAAAGATCGTCCGTCAGCGGCATGATACCGATGTCAAAGCTCTGGAGATCTTTGATCTCCTGAGCTTCCTCCCACGGTTTCTTGACAACTCTGATGAACGAGCTCTCCAGAAACCGGTCGCATACAATTTTTAGGCAGACACGGGGAAAACGCTTCGCTACCTCTTCTAGGGCGGGCAGGATTTTCTCTACATAATGGATCGTTCCCGAGCTTCCGATCCAGCCCATGGTGACCTCTTCCGTTGGTTCGCCCTCGGCTCTCATGGGATAACGGGCCAGGTCTACCACGGTTGGGATCACGAAGACCCGATCCTCTGAGGTAAACTTCAGGGCCTGTTCCTTCAAGAAACTGTTTCCTGCCAAAATCAGGTCACAGGATTCCACAATGCGCCCGAATTTCGCCATCCTTGTTCTGGATCCGGGTTTAGCCCACCGTGACGAGCGGTACATGATCGCATCATCAAAATCGAAGACGAGTTTTTGAGATCGCCTTCGAAGAAAGTCTAACTCCCATGGTTGAATGAGCTTTCGCTCCAACACGGCCACATCATATTCTCTGGCTCGAGCAAGTCTGGCCCACCTGACCACAATCCCCCTTGGCAGTCGGACCAGGTCAGTCTCTATCCCACTCTTCTTAAAAAGCGGGATAAACTGGGGAATCCGGTATCGGGGGGCAAAGGACTCGTGCATCAAAAGATAGAGTTTCATGTTCTTCTCAAGGTTGAGAGCTGGGCCTTTAGCCAATACCGGATGGAACGGACCCGAAAGGGCGTGAGCCTCAAAGACCGATCAAAGGACCTTCGGGCCATTTCTGTGTCGCCCAGTCTCAGGTATGCGCGGCCAAAGTAGAGGTGCAAATTCGACATCCTTATTCTATATGTTCGAGCAGAAATTTCCTTAGGGTCGTAATGAGCCTCCAACACACTGAGGGCGTTTCGTCTCAGTGTGATTTTGTCGTGGCTCACATTCCCCTCATGTTTCCTGTAGCGAACCAGTGGCCGATTCAGATAGGCAATGGGATAGCGCCTGGCAACCCGAAGCCAGACGTCATAATCCTCAGCGCTTTGATACCTCTCGTCAAAATACCCCACTTCCTGAAAGCACGCCTTGATCATCAGGACCGTCGAGGTCCTGATGAAACTGTTCGAATAGAGAAGGGAAAACAGGTTCCCCATGAGATCCTTTTTCAGTTTTCCCTCCCTGGATTCCCTGGAATCTATTACACTGGAATCTGTGCAAACGAGCTTGATTTCGGGATGTTTTCTCATGAAGTCCATCTGGATAGAGAGTTTTTCCGGTTCCCATACGTCATCGGAATCGAGAAAGGCCACATAGGTCCCCAGCGCCTCTCTGATACCCACGTTTCGGGCGCTGGAAGGACCTTCGTTTTTCTTGTAGAAGTATTTCAGCCGCTTACCATATCGAGCGATAACCTCCCGCGTTCTGTCAGTAGACCCGTCGTCCACAACAAGGGTTTCTAGATCTTTCCATGTCTGGTTCAAGACCGAATCAACAGCCTCGGCCAAAAAGTCAGCTCTATTGTAGGTGGGGATAATGGCGGTCACCTTCACAACCGTATCCTCTGCACCCCTGTCTAAGCCAAACCTATCTGGCCCCATCAGGCCACTGGACCCATTCTCAATATACTCTGGTAGAAAGCCTCGAATCCCTGGGCCTGCCTCTCCACCTGAAACTCTCTCAGGGCCTTTTTACGAGCCGCCCGGCCCATATAGTTTCTGAGCTTCTCATCCTTTACAAGAGTTCTCAGGGCCTCGAGGAGATTCTCAGGAGTATCATCAACTACAAACCCAGTTTCTCCGTCCTCGACAAGTTCATGGAGCATCCCTCTCCTGGCTACAATCGTGGGCTTACCCATGGCCATGGCTTCCCTAAGGGCTCGGGCGGTCCCGTCTGACCCCGCCATCAAGAAGACAAAGATATCCATGGTTGCCAAGGTATCCAGATAGTTTTCGGTCTGATAACCTGCCAGAATAACATAACCATCAAGACCTAACCGCCTAGTTGGCTCGATCACGCTCTCCCGGATCTGGCTGCTTCTCCCAACCAAAAGGGCCTTAACATGGGAAAACTCCCTGACGAGTCTAGCCAGGGCAGCCAGAAAAACCTCGGTTCTCCGGTACTTCTGAAAGCGGGCCACCATGCCAACAACCAGATCCTCTGCATTAATTTTGAAGACGCTCCGCATATCCCGAAAGGGCCTTTCCGGATCATATCGTTCCAATTGCAGGGCGAGCCCCACCCGCCCCACCCTTTCTGGAGGAATGGGCAGCTTCATCGAATTTCTCTCTCGGGCCATTTCTGAAAAGGTGATAATCCCGTCTGTCAATCTCGAAACGAGAAGGCGGTTTCCCCAGGATGGTGTGATGGCGTCTCGTTTATGATCGGTCCTTATGACCACGGGCCTTTTCTTTGATAGACGTGCGGCCATCCCCCCCAGAACATGGTCGTGGGAATGGTGGACATTGATCAGATCAAATCCTTCATGGTCAATAAATCTGCACAGAGACCTCAGATCTCGGAGGGTATCGATCAACCCAAATCCTCGATCACTCTTGCCCAGAGGCCGAAGCCGGAATCGACCTGTCCCCTGGAAGCATTTTTCCAGGATCCTTTTGGCAATGCTGTCTTCAGCTTCAACAGGAGGAGATCGGTACGCTAGAGTCACGTGGTGGCCCCGTCTCTGGAGGGTTTCGCAAAGAATGACCGTTGGTTCGGCGGGTCCCGTCCACTTCCAATTGCTAAACAGATGCAGAATCTTCATGGATTTTTTCACGTCTGGATGCCTCCAGCAACCTCATGGTAGACCCGCAAGGTTTCCTCAACATTAGAAGTAGGCGAGTACGTTTCCATCCACTCCCTCGCGACAACGCGTGCCTCGTTACGACGGTCCTCGTCAAAATAGAAGGCAATAGATTCGGCAAGGTCTTCCACATCGGCGGGATCTTCGAGAATCCTTCCCCCTTTATTTGAGATGATGACGTCTGCTGCACCGTTGAACCGCGAGGTGATAACGGGGAGCCCACTTGCCAGAGCCTCCAAAACGGTCAGGGAGCACGAGTCGTAGAAGGTGGGATGAACGTAGATGTCGCTCGCCGCGTACCACTGTTCCATCTCCTTGACAGGCCCTAGAAAAAGGGTGAGATCCGAAACACCCAGTCCGCGGGCCATTCGTAGGTAGGGACCGATCCGTCCCCGACCTACGATCAGCAGGTGAAAAGGTTGGTTTACAAACCATCGCCTCAGGTAGATCAGCGCATGCAAAAGGGGTTCGAGTCCCTTGAGACGGTAATTGTTCCCCGCAAAAAGGAGAAGCAGAGTACTATCATCGATTCCCAAGTTCCTCCGTTTTCCCTTTCGAAAAATAGCCCTGTTTTTCGGATGAAACCGATCAAGATCCACGCAGTTGAAAACAACCGTTATTTTTTCCTCGGGGACCCCGTAGTATCGAATGATGTCTTCCTTGACCATTCGTGATATCGCTATGATTTTTTTTACGTTATCATTCACGTACTGTCTTCTCTGGATCCAGACTTTCACATAGTGCTGAGGAGAGAGATAGCGTTTCAAGAATTTAAACACATAATAGAATCTGTTGGTGATGGAAGAAAACTCCTGCTTAAGATAGGCCTTTTCCACACCACCATGGGGGTTAAAGATATTCATGGCAAGAGTGCGACCAACCCCATGAATAATGTCAAAATCGTACTGCTGGATTGCGCGAGCCGAATTACGTAAAAAGGAAAAGATCCTCAAACTATGAGGATATTGCAATACCGGAATGTGGTGTAACTGATACTCCGTTCCCGGAATTATTTCTGCAGTTGTGGCAAATATGTGGACCTCATGCCCCCTGCTAGCAAGTTCCTGAGCTAACCAGGAAAAATACCTCTCTCCACCTCTCGATGGTAGATATCGATCAAGGATGAAAGCGATCTTTAATTTTCTGGATTTACGGTTGGCTTTCCGCACGATAGTCCTGCCAGCTCGTTATTCCTCTATCCACCTTGTATAAACATAACTACTGTTATGCTCCATCCTAACCCGGAAAAGGAGAAATCTTTGAGTTCCAAAATATCTACTGGATTCAGGTATGGCCTAAAAATTCAAGAAGCCATTTTCCTTACAGGTATGACAAACCGTTGGACTCTTTTTGGCTTTATTCAGGACTTCTCGTCTAGCCAATCTGTATTTCTCATTATTCCAAATAGAGGCAAAAGGTTCCTCAAATACATTCCCAAAGGCATGCCGTTCTCCATAGACAGCACAACAAGGAAGGACGGCCCCATCCCAATTAATGACCGCTGTCTTCCAAAGATGGTTACATTTCATCTGTTTCTTTTTCCCTTTCTTTTCAAGGTCAAATGCGCAATATTTTGTGTTTTCCGGAATCCAGTCTTTATCCCTTTCAATTGCATTCTCCACGCTTTCGAATATTTCCTTTCCCATATCCGTTCTCATTTTGTTGATGCGCAGCTCTATCCCACAATCATTAGCCAACTCTTTGACTCTTTCAACCTCATGCTCGTTATGCTTGAAAACATGAAAAAGAAGCACAATACGCGTGTACCGGTTATTCAGTTTCTTCTTCGCTTCTAACAATTGATAAATGTTTGATATTACCTTATGAAAATTTCCACCAATACGATATTTTGAGTACGTTTCGGGGCTGGCTCCATCACAAGAGACGAAAATTTTATCGATATGCGTGGACATGAGAGCTTCTGCCATGTTTTTATCCAGTATGTTTAAATTTGTGCTGATGCAGACGGGAATATTCCTATCCTTTGCATATTGAATCATATCGATTAAATCTCTATTCAATAAGGGCTCACCCCAGTTGTACAATTCCAAATTGGTGAGATAGCTCCCCGTTTCATTGAGAACCTTTCTAAATTCCTCAATTTTCATAAACCCTCTGGAAGCACTTCTATCACCCCTTCCTGTGGGACAGAGTGGACATTTTAGATTACAGACATTGCCTATATCAATAGTGAGCTTATTGGGGAAATAGAATAAACGTGAATGTCCCAGGAAGCATTGGATTTCCTTAACAATGAGATTAAAAATCTTTCGCGGCGTAAATACCTGCTTAAGAAATATCAGCTTGTTCATGAATTTCATCTCTGTTGGGAGCCCCTTCCCAAAGTTTGGCATATCTCATAAAGACATAAAACGAATATGCTATTGCATTGATTAAACCGGGGATGCCGTCTAGGAAACCCTGCTTGTAAATATACGTCTCCAGAAACTTGATCGGCGGACGAACCAGGAGATGGAATGGCGTTACCCTTATCCCCTTCACTCTCATGATTTCCGCCGAGGCCCGAGAAAAATGATCAATCGTCTTTAACTGGTCGGACAAACTCCGGTAAGCAAAATGGAGAAGATCACTGCGGAGTGTTTTGGTCTTTCCTACAACCGTTACTTTCTCATGGAGTTGTTCGCCAGCCCATTTCCCCTTGTCTTTTCTGAAGAGTCTCAACTGAAAGTTTGGATACCAGCCTCCGTGATTGATCCACCGTCCAAGGTAATAGGTATGCCTGGGAATGTAGTAACCACTCACATCGTCATCGCTCCTGAGCTCCCCAATAATTTCATCTCGCAGGGAGGAAGAGACCCTTTCGTCTGCATCGATACTGAGAATCCAGTTATGAGTGGCCTGCTGAAGGGCAAAATTCTTCTGATCCAGAAACCCTGACCACTTTCTCTGAAATACTTTCTCCGTGTAAGCCTGGCAGATCTCTACCGTTTTGTCCGTGCTGAAGGAGTCTACTACAACAATTTCATCAGCCCAGGTAACGCTTTCCAAACAGTCTTTGATATTATTCTCTTCGTTAAAGGTGATGACACAGGCCGATACACCCAAGGAGTTACCTCCCTATGCATAGATAACTTTTTTGCCTGCCGGCGTTTCTCTATTTCAAGGGAAGAAAGTACCTTCCTGAACTTCATTTGTCAACCACCTTCTCATTAACCTTTCATAGTCGTTGGCCTGATTTTTCGTTCTTCTTCCTCGGAGGGCAGGCATTTTCTCTCTCAGAAACTCCAAAGGGAGCGGAGTGTAAAAAATTCCCGCACGATGCCGGGGTTTGGTGGTTGACAACGAACCTCATCAATCTGAGCAAGACTGCACGGCGAGATTTTTAGAAGATTACAGAAGCGAGTTTCTTGGATGTTCTCGCTTGGGGCCTTTTCGGAAAATATGACTTTGAACAAGACGTCTTACCGGGATCTTTGGGGAATTTATGAATCTCTTCCTATCCACCCGGATCTTCCCTTAATTCCAGAAGCATTCTTGCAGCGTCAAAGACATCTTGGCTGCTGATGGCCTTCATGCACTCTACATCCTTACATCCCCTGTTGCGACAAGGGCTGCACGGCAGATCTTTTCGGACAATGATATGGGAGGTTTCCCCATACGGCGCATTCACGATGGGGTCAGTCGGTCCGTAGATTCCCACAACCGGAGTCTTAACGAGGGAGGCGATGTGCATGGGGCCGGTATCGTTTCCAATGTATATGCTACACCTCCTGAATATTTCCGCCAGCTGATTGAGAGAGGTTTGAGGGGCCACCATAGAATCCCTTCTCATCCGGACCCTTACCTCATCCACCATTGCCTTCTCCCCCGGACCCCAGATAAAGAGAACCGAAACATTGAGCTCCTCGATAAGCCGATCGGCCAGCTCGCTGTATTTGGCAGACGCCCACCGCTTATAGGTGGTTTTTGAACTCGTCCCCGGATAAATGGCAACCAGGGGGCCTGACATGCCGGGGTATCGACTTCGGAAGAATTGGTCCACATAATCCACATCTTCCTGAGATACATGGAAATGCACCTCCCTTGCCCCGCGGTCCACGCCTAAAGGGTCGAGTAGGGCGAAGTTTCTCTCATAACGGCTTATTCGATCGGATTGAGGGCTTACCCTTCGGTTATTGAAAATATGATTCCACTCCTTGCAATATCCTCGATCGAATCCCACTCGTTCTCTGGCACCGCTTAAGTAGCTGATCAGCCCACTTTTCAAAATACCGTGAAAGTCAAAGGTGATATCATAATGCTTGTCCCTGAGCCCCTTGACAAATCGATTTACCTCCCCGATGGTCCTCAAAAAGCTCAGCGGATTGAGGATACCCTTTTTCCATCTATTTCGTTGGAAAACGATGATCTCATCGATTTCGGGTTGATGGGCCAAGACATCCCGGGCCTTCTCCTCTACTACCCAAGCAATGTGGGCCGTCGGAAACCTCTCTCGTAAGGCATTTGCCACTGGGAGAGTTCGTACCACATCTCCAACAGCGCTTAACCGGATGATCAATATCCTCTCCAGACCCCTCGTTGTTAGTCCGTTCATGGGTATCATATTCCGGGCATGAGTATCATAGGAGGTGCTTGGGTTCCCCCTCTCCCCTTCCATTATCCCCTATCCCTTTAAAGATATTCCGCTTCCTGCCCCCAGACAGGATAGGCATTCGTTAAATAATCGTTCGACCCCTTTAGATAAGCCCTCCCCCTTGAGAATTCTTGGTGGACCTCCTTCTTCCCGACCCCCTTCGCACTGAATTCTCATAAAATGTATCGAATTTTTTCCTTCAAGTCCACCTCATCGTCGATGATGTAATCGAAAAATCGCTTCTGCCAGACCTTTCCTCTCTCACCCCGCATCCTGGAATAAGCGCTCCCCACCTTCGTCTTGATCACCTCGTAATACTTTGTCATCATAATCTGAGGTGAACCGCAGAGTGAATTGCCGAGCGCAACTATTACATCAGGTCAATTTTTTTCGGGTTGTTGCCGAAATCGCTGGAGCGAACATTAAAGAATTTTGGCTACCCATTCTTGATGGCTTCGTAAAAAGTCCAACGTCCGTTCGATATGCTCACGGCCCTGAGCAAAGCCGAAGGGCTGCGTTGCGCTGCATCCTTCGTCATTGCAGCGTACTGTAAGTACGCCTCATTCCTCCGGATTTGCGCGCCTTGAATTTGGAGCTTTTTACTTTGCCATCGAATTTTGACTTTTTACGAGATCATCAACTTTCGAAGGAGAAAGGAGGCACGCTATGAAGGCATTAGTCTTGGATGCCCAGTGGGATCCGAAGCCTGGCTATGTGGTTAGCGAGTTCGAGAAGAGAACCGGAAAGGCCATCAGCGGGAACAGTATCTGGAGGCATCCAAAACTGGAGGTCAAACAGATCGACACTCCCAAAATTGGCCCGGATGAGGTTCTTATCAAGGTGATGGCCTGCGGCATATGTGGTTCCGATATGCACTTCTACGAGACGGATCCCGATGGCTACATCCTTTACCCCGGTCTCACCAAGTTCCCAACTGCCTTGGGCCATGAATTCTCAGGGGAAATCGTCGAGGTGGGGAAGAACGTGGAGAGCGTGAGGGTGGGCGATATGGTCACGGTGGAGGAGATGAACTGGTGTGGCCATTGTACGCCCTGCCGGAACTGTTTTCCCAACCAGTGTGAGAATTTGGAAGAGATCGGTTTCACGATAAATGGCGCTCTGGCGGAATACATCGCTGTAAATGGGAAGTACTGCTGGTCGATCGATTCCATCGTGGATCGGTACAGCGGGGACAGGGGGAAGGCCTTCGAGGTGGGAGCGACTGTTGAACCCCACTGCGTGGCGTATAATAGCATTTTCGAGTGCGCCGGTGGATTCAGACCTGGGGCGTATGCCACAGTGTACGGTGCCGGTCCCATCGGCCTTGCGGCTATCGCCCTTCTCAAGGCAGCGGGAGCAGGCAAGGTCATCGTTTTCGAGATCTCTGAGGGGAGGCGTACACTGGCAGAGAAAGTTGGCGCTGATGCCGCATACGATCCCGCCAAAGTAACCCCCCACGAGGTCGTCTTGGATTTGACGGGAGGGGCCGGAGCCGAAGTTCATGTGGAGGCTGCCGGAGCCCCTACCAAGACGGTTCCAGAGATGGCAAAATCGATGGCCGTTGGCGGATGGATCACCCAGATTGGCCGAGCAGCGGAAAGGGTGCCGATGTACCTGGAAACGTTCCAGGTGAAGAAGGGGAGGATTTTCGGCGCCCAAGGCCACTCCGGCTACGGCATTTTCCCGAATGTTATTCGCCTTATTGCATCGGGAGCAATCGATCCATCCAAAATCATTACCGCCCGATACGACCTGGATCACGCTGTCGATGCCATTGTAAAATCTGGCACGCGTGAGGACGGCAAGGTGATGGTTCGAATAGGGTAGATTTGGGTGTGCTCCATGAGGCCATGGCCTTCAAGGTGGATCTCTATCCTTATTTGAAGGGATGAGGCTGGGACAACTGTTTATATCAGAGATTCGACAGGATTTCTCTAACCGTACGGATGCCATCCTCGGCTGCTTGGCGAAAGGTGGGAAGGGGTAGTACCTCGAAGGAGAGATATGCTTGATACCTCATGTCCCGCAAAACCCGCAACACACCCCGTACATCGAGGTGTCCATAGCCCGGCGCCTGCCGGTTGGTATCGGCTAGGTGGACATGCCCGAGCTCCGGCCCCGCTGTACGAAGGCTGACCGTGATGTCCGCTTCTTCGATGTTCATGTGGAAGGTGTCGGCCAACAGCTTGAGGCTGGGCATTCCGATTTGCCTGATAACCTTCACCCCTTCTTCCAGCGTGTTGAGGTAGTCGCACTCGTAGCGGTTGAGCGGTTCCAGCAGGATTGTCACGCCTGCTTCAGCCGCGGCGCTCGAACACTCTTTTAGACAGTCGAGCGCTGCTTCACGATGAATGGGACGTTTCTGAGGATCATTCCCGAGGCGGCCATTGATAGAGCCGATCGTCACGGCGGAATTCAGGTGCGCGGCCAGGGCGATGTGTTCCTTTATGCGCGTTACCGCTCGGTGTCGGATGTCGGGATTTGGATCAGAAAACGTCAAGCCTTCTTGCGTTGCTGCCATTCCAGTACCGAGAGTGGGAATTCCGAGCCCGTATTTGTCGGCAAGCTTCTTCACTTCATCCCGGTTGATCTCGCTGGGGCAGCGGATGTGCAGTTCCACCCCGTCGTAGCCGAGTTGAGAGGCCAGGGCGAAGGCGTCCTTTATCGATCCCCGCATGATAATGGGGCCCCCGGGGACCTCGCTTTGAGTCGCTGTTAGTGCTATTTTCATTCGTTTATCCCCCTTCAGGACTATAGATATCTTTTCAGGCTATCCCAGGCTTTGCTTGCCATGTCTTTTGGAGACATCGTCTCCCACAGTTTTGGGTTGATCAATTCCACAGAGAGGGGTCCCTCATAACCCTTATCTTTCAGGACCCTGCAGAACCCACCCAAATCGATAACGCCCTCTCCCGGATAAACCCGATCCTCGTCCCGAAGTTCATCTCTTGGGCGATCTGCCGCATCATGAAAATGAACGAGGGAAATCTTCTCGCCGGGGATCTTTTCCAAATCATCGAGGGTGTTTTCACCGACATAGAAGTGGAAGGTGTCGATGAGGAGACCGACCTCCTGATTCTTGATTTCCTTGACGATGTCGAGGCCGTCAAGATGCTTCCTTATGGAAAAGAAATCAAAACCTATGGGCTCAAAAAGAACCTTTACGCCACAGCGATTCCCCAAATCAGCCAACCTTTGCAATCTCTCTACGGTTCTCCGTTTGATCTCTGATAATGGTAAATGATGGGGGTTTTTGCTTGGGACCGAAACGAGGGTATCACAATCGATCAATTGGCGGAGCGTCATCATGTACTCAGCTTTTTTCAACATGAAATCGAAGTTTTCCTCGGGAACCAAGGAGAAGTACTCCAAGGAATTCAAAGTGGCCACGTGGATACCATGTTTCCGGAGCAAAGCCCTCAGTTCATTGCACGAATGATCCGTGAGGTACGCTTCCACCTTTGAATCTCTCAATTCCAATTCCCTGAACCCTACTTGAGCGCAAACCTCGATGAATTCCTCAATATCGCATTGCATGATGGAAAATTGATTCATACACGGTTTCATGTGTTCCTCCTCTTATTGGGACCCATGGAAAAGGATGACAATTCTTAGCTTTTGCACCAGTATTGTAGGAACCAAAACCGAAATTTTCAAGGGAGAAAATTCCCTGTAATGTATAGCTAACAAATTTGACTTGCCGTATCACCAAAATCCGTCCGGGAAGGGATTTCAGATGGTAAGAAGTCAAATGGGAAAACGAGGTAGCTTGACAATACCAGAGGTATCCAGCCCGAGGAGCGCTATTTGAGAAAGAACCTTCTTAAAACAATTCGTTAGGTTGACAGTCGGTTCCCTTACTCTTAATATGTCTCATGAAAATTCTTGTAATTTCTTTCATAGGGAGATCGAAGGGAGAATAACATGGGAAGTCCGGGAAATGATAAAGTGAGGATTGGTCTCATTGGAACTGGGAGGATCGGCTGCATCCATGCTGAGAGCTTATCTTTCAGATTGCCCGAGGCAGATCTCTTGTGTGTCTCGGATGTTAATCTGAATGCAGCGAAAAGCTGCGCAAAGGAGTTCAGAGTAGATACTGTTTATGAGGATTACAGGAACATTCTGAAAAGACAAGACATTGACGCAGTTGTCATATCCTCTTCCACGGATACCCATGCCGAGATAATTAAGGCTACTGCCGAGAGTGAAAAACATATATTCTGCGAAAAACCAATAGCCCTGGGTCTCTCACAGATTGATGAAGCTCTTCAGGCAGTGGATAATGCTGGAGTTAAGCTTCAGGTAGGCTTCAACCGGAGATTTGATCCAAATTTCAAGAAGATTAAAGAGCTCGTTAGTTCAGGAAAGATAGGCAAGCCACATCTCTTAAGGATAACGAGTAGAGATCCTGTTCCTCCTCCCTACGAATATATAAAGGCCTCTGGGGGGATCTTCCTTGATATGACAATTCATGATTTTGATATGGCCCGCTATCTTCTCGGAGAAGAGGTTACCGAGATCTTTGCAACTGGCGATGTGCTTGTGGATACCAAAATTGGAGACTTCGGAGATATTGACACCGCCATGATTACTTTAAAGTTCAAAAACGGTGCTATTGGCAGCATAGATAATAGCAGGAAAGCCGTTTATGGATATGACCAGAGAGTGGAAGTCCTTGGGTCCGAGGGATGTGCCACTGCCTTCAATAAAACTCCTGATCAGGTTGCTATCAGTGATAATCAGGGAATCCACACAGAGAAACCACTTTATTTCTTTCTTGAGAGATACAGGGAATCCTACATCCAGGAAATGCGTGAGTTTATCGATGCAGTAAAGAACGATAAAACGCCTCCAGTAGGAGGAAAAGATGGTAGAATCTCTGTTCTCATGGCGATGGCAGCCAAAAAATCTCTTGAAGAAAACAGGCCTATTAAGGTAGGCTCAACCTTTCCTTAAATATCCCCAAGTACGATTCCGAGCCTCTTACTATCCTCTGGAGGAGATCCACGCTGGATCTGCCTTCTTGCCTTTGTAAGGCATTAGACGGATACCGGATGTTTTGAAAGAGCAGATAGAGCTCCTCCTTTATCACACTGTCAGGAGGGAATGCTTTCCTCCTCCTCTTCTTCTGGAAGTAAATGGAGTTTTGAAGGGGGTAACTGAAGGTAGACATTCCCATCCAGGATTCCCCCGGTACTTGGATCATGGAGATCTACGATGAATTCCCTCTCGCCACAGGTAACCCAGTACCGGATAAACTGCCCAACAAAGGTATGTGTCTTAATTTTTCCCGTGAGAACATTGGATTGAGAATCAGGGGGTTTCTTGGACATGAGAATGGTTTCCGGACGAATATTCAATACGACTCTTTGATCCGGAGAAACCCGATAATCATAGGCATCCAGTTTAAGAATCTGGTCCCCGATATCTATGAGGATGTCTTTCGATGTGACCCCTGATACCTTTCCGTGGATGAAGTTGGCTACCCCGACAAAATCCGCAACAAAGGTGCTCTTGGGTCGATAGTAAATTTCCCAGGGAGTCCCGAACTGAACCACTCTCCCCTTGTTCATGACAGCTATGGAGTCGGAAATTGCAAGGGCCTCTTCCTGATCATGGGTCACGTAAGTCGTTGTGATTCCAAGGTTTTTCTGGATTTGACGGAGTTCTGCCCGGATGTTCACCCTCAGTTTCGCATCCAGGTTGGAGAGAGGCTCATCCAGCAGTAATACCTCTGGTTCCATAATCAGTGACCTTGCCAGTGCCGCACGTTGTTGTTGACCGCCACTGATCATTCCGGGAGCTCGGTCTCTCAATTCTTCCAATCCGAGAAATCTCAAGGTCTTTTCGACCCTTTTCTCTATTTCCTTGGCTGGCAATTTCATGAGTCTCAGTCCATATGAGACATTCTCAAAGATTGTCATGTGGGGGAATAGAGCGTAGTCCTGGAAGACCATAGTGGCGTTACGCTGATGGGAGGGGACATCGTTGACACATCTATCTCCAAAGAAGATTTCCCCCTGTTCGACATTGTACAAGCCCGCAATGAGACGAAGGGTTGTCGTTTTCCCACAGCCACTAGGACCCAAGAGGGTCGTGAAACTTCCCCTTTCAATCTCCAGCGAGACATTGTCTACCGCGACTACATTACCGAATTTTTTCGTTAAGTTCTGTATTCTTATGTGAATATCTGGCATAGAGAGAAGTCCCTCCCTAAATTCTGAACAGTTCAATCTTTCTCCCAAAGAGGAATCTGGCACAACCCAAGATGAGGAAGGTTAAGAATAAAAGGGCAGTTGTTAAGGTTGCCCCCTGACCGAGGAATCCATCGTTTACCAGATTGAGAATTCGAAAGGTTGCGACGATATTTGTCGATGTTACTAAAAAGATAATCACGCTGAGAGTTGTTACAGCCCGGATAAACGATACGATAAAAGCCGAAATATACGCGGATTTCAGGAGGGGTAACTCTATGTCCCAAAAAATCCTTAGACTTCGTGCGCCCAGATTGGAAGCAGCCTCACCCAGGGAAGCGGCAATCTGTTGAAATCCCCCGTAGGCGGTCTGGTATCCCATGGGAATATTCCAGAAAATCATACTGAATATGATGATAAGGGAGGTACCATAGAGATCAAAAGGAGGAACATTGAAGGAAAGGGAATAGCCTATCCCAAAGAAGACCCCGGGGATGGCTGCAGGGAGAATAGCCACAAAATCCAACGCTTTCTTTGCTACAAACTCCTTTCTCGATACGAGGTAGGCGCTCACCAGAGCAAAACTGGAGCTCACCAGGGCAGCGATAAGGGCGAAATAGATGCTGTTGGTGAGTGGTTTGGAAAAAGAGAAGATGTGCCCCCAGTGTTTTAGGGTAGGGCTGTAATCAAATCCCCATCCCTTGGTAAATGCTCCGGCAATGAGACCAAAAAAGATGCAGAGGATGAGGATCGAAACGACCGTGCAGAAGCCAAACAGAGACCATCTCATATACCACTTCGTCGGCGGTATATCCACGAGGGTTACCTTACCGGTTATGGTGGTATACTCCCTTTTCCCCACCCAGTATCTCTGAAAGAGGAAGAAGAAAAAAGCTGGCAAAAGGAGTATCGAAGTGAGGACTGCGGCTCCGGTCACATCCCCCCAGCCGCTCACTCTGGACCACGCCTCCGTAGGGAGGACAATGAAATTACCCGCGATCATGATCGGGTTACCAAAATCTGCCAGGACGTATATAGCCACGAGGAGGGCAGCCCCGGCTACACCGGGTCTGGCCAGGGGGAGCGTAATGGTGCGGAAAAGTTTCCATCCCGTTGCGCCAAGGTTTCTTCCGGCGTACTCGAGGCTCGGGGATATGGATTGTAACACCCCTTCCATGATGAGAGCCGCCATGGGGAAAAAGGCGATGGTTTCCGATAGCCATAATCCGTGCCATCCTATGATGTCGTAACGATGCCCTAACAACGTATAGCTGATCAAACCATTTCTTCCGAACATCAAAATGTAACTGAAAGCGATCATGAATGGAGGTGAAAATAGGGGAAGGAGAGATATTATCCGAAAAACCCTTTTCAGGGGCACATCGGCTCTCGCAAAGGTATAGGCGAAGAGGAAACCAACGGTAATCGCTGAAGATGTGGAGAGCAAAACCATAATAAACGTGTTATAGATGGCCTTTACGTACCGGGCATTCTTCGGGATACTGAGGAAATCCTCAAGAGAAGGGTAGGTAAAAACACTCACCATGGGATAGAGGACAAAGAATCCCAGTGCGGAAAGTACCACGAGCAGGGTGATAAAGAGAAGAGGTTCCCTAAGAATCTTACCCATTACTATTCCCTATATGAAGTTTCCGTTTGGCTTTCTATCCATCGTGCATAATGGAGCATCCTGGCACTGACGTTTACCAGTCGGTTCTATGATTATGATTGAGAGGGAATCTATGAGCGGAACAAGGATTGGCTAGGTCAAGCATCGCAGCTCAACCTAGCCAAAATAGATTCTTCTTACGGTCAGGATCCTTAAAGATAATGGAGAAAATCAATGTCCTGTGGTCTCAGACCACCTTTTCTTCCATGCCTCGAGGTTCTTTACCACCGTTTCATTGTCATAGTTTACGAAGCTCAGGCTTTCAAAAGGAGGAACCCCAGGGGGGAGGGCAACTCCCTTTCGAACCGGGTACCTGAGTCCAATCTTTGCATTAATCTCTGCGGGAGCTGGGGTAAGGAGAAAGTCGATAAACTTTTCTGCCGCTGCAAGGTTCTTGCACCCTTTAATAATAGATGCCGCTCCGATTTCATAACCATCATCTTTCGGAAATACAATCGTTATCGGAAGGTTCTCCCGAGTTTGCCTGGCAATGGTATCATGTCCCCAAGCCGTACCTACAATGGCCTCTCCCCTTGATACCAAATCAATGGATCCATTGGCACCACGAGTATACTGGCGTACGTTTTTGTTCAGGTCGGCTATGTATTTGAAGCCCGCATCCACACCACCCAGCCTGAAAATCTGAGTGGCCGTGATGATGACCGCGCTTCCCGTCGTAGCAGGATTTGAAGTGATCACCTCACCCTTATAGACAGGGTTTAAGAGATCATCCCATCCAGAAGGGGGTTTAACGCCCTTTGGCGCAATCTCTTCCTTAAACCTCTTTGTATTGTAATGGATACACATCGCCCCAAGATACCAACCTGACCAATAACCGTGAGGATCCATAAACTTTGAGTCTATCCCCGCCTCCTTTACCATAGGTGATTGATATTTTTGAAGAAATCCTTCCCCCGCCATGCTGGCATGGATATTTGAGTTCCCTCCAATAAAAACATCAGCCCGTGGACTCTTCGCTTCTGTCTTGATCCTAGAGGCCACGGTACCTGCCTGTTCAATCTGAAGGGCAAGTTCGACCTTCAAGCCCGTCTGTTCCTCGAACACCTTGATTATCTCCCTCGGTGTCTTATAGTCAAGAGCTGCATAGACTACAAGGTCAGCGGCTTTTACTATACCTGCCGAAGCAATGAACAAAAACAGAATACCCAGAATAAATAGTTTCCTTTTCATGTTTTCCCCCTCCTTTGCTTATGAGAGTTATTGAGAGAATCCCAACCAGACCAATGGTAATTCAGCAACATTCATTTGTCAATCGAAAATTTTACTGAAGTTTCCGGAGTTTCTAGGGAACACCGCTATTCATGAGCGATATTTGCCGGAGAAGGGTCACATTAGAACAGGCCGTTGCCCGGGTTCCCTGGAGCGAACATTAAAGAATTTTGGCTAACCATTCTTAGTGGAGCGAAACGACCACAAATCCAATCTCTGAGCCCAAAGGGCGAGTTTTGGATTTGCAGTGAAGCGAACTGTAGAATGATCCAAAATTCTTTTCAGTGAGCGAAAGGGAATTTGGGCAACAGACCCGAGCAACCGAAGGGACAAGGGTGTTCGCTTAGAAAAAAGGAAATTTGGTATATAATCAGCAGGTTACAAAAATAGTCCCTGCAAAAGCCAGGAAACTTCAGAAAATTTTAGCCCTGTGATGCCAAAGGATTGCTATGATAAATCTATCCAAAATCATGGGCTGTGCCTTTTTAACTTCATCCCTTAGCCTTTCAAGGGGCGGACCTGGAAATTTCAGCGTACTCAATATTTCTCGTCGATCAACCGTTCTACCTCAACGATATCCCGACGAAAAGGCCCTTCAGCCTCCATCTTGAGGCTGGTTACAGCTGCCGCCCAGATAGTTGCCTCCTCGGGTGAAGCATTCAGCCTGCTGGCTACATATGAAGCGATGCACGTATCCCCGCGGCCGCTTCGTCCCACAATTTTTTTGGGGAAAAAGCCCGCCTCATGGAATTGATCCCCATCATAGACCATTACCCCGTCACGGTGAGTAAGCACAATCTCCCGGGGACCGAGTTCGTACAGTATTTTGGCCGCCACCCGGATATCTGCGGAACCTGTGAGCAACTCCGCTTCCACTGCATCGGCTTTGAGGACTTGGACGATAGCGAAAACCGCCTGCTTCTCCGGCCACTCTGCGGAAACGAGGGTACCCTCCCGATCGATGCGCACAAAACTCTGTGCATCTACGGCGATGCTATCCGTTTTGTGAGCGAGTTTTTTCATTACCCGCAGACTAATTTCATCTCGCATGGAGCCGCCAATGACAAGGGCACGCGTTTCAATATGTTTCACTTCCTCAGGTGCAAAGGGGCCCGCTTTGCTGGTCACGCGAATGACCCGTTCGTCCAGGTTGGAAGAGGGGTATTCCAGGCGCAGGCAGGTGGACTTGGGTGTGGTTTTGGCAAATACCCGTACTCCCAGCTTTTCCACTTGCTCAACCACTCTAAAGTCCTCCCGGGAAAGCCTAGTGACGACAGCGGTTCTTAACCCCATTCGGGAAGCAACATTGGCACCATAAAATACCGCACCTCCGTCTACAATGCGGGTGCCGCTTGCGGATACAATGGTATCCTTGGTATAGTGTCCCAGAAAAGTAATATCATACATAGAAATTCATCTCCTCTTATCAATACTTGAGGTGGGTTTAATCTATTAAACTACAAATTCAAGTAAATGTGGAATTCTTTTCTCAGATTGAGATATTTGGGGGGCGTGTTTGCCCCCGTATGAGCTCCTCGTGACAAATCTTCTCTCCCGCTCCAAGCATATTATGTATCTTTTCAAGATCATATTTTTTCACCGGGCGTCTGTGGGATCAAATCCCATTCTTACCGGATTCTTGTTCCTTAAGAATCCGCTGCAAGGACAGGATCGAAACCGTAAGGATGCTTGAGAATAGACTGTTAAACCTCAGTGTCCTGTGTACCCATAGGCTTCACTGAGAGAGATTAAAAAGGAACTGGAGGCAATGAGAAGGGGAGGGGTCACTGGGGCGATTATATACCCTTAAGCTTAAGTATGGGGAGACTTTGGGGGGATGCTTTACCTTATTGTAATGTCACTCAAGTTGCGTTAAAGAAAGAGAAGGCTTTGAATAGGTCTCGGTAGGGTCATCGAGTGAGCCTTTATATAAGAGCTATCCCCCTATCTGACCGGAACCTTTTTTAGCCTTGCGAAGGTGGGAAGCCCATCTTTGAATGGAACCCTAACCCTCCCCCTGATCAGGGGGCGAACGTAATCGACCAGATTGGCTGTTGGAAAGTTCCCGTCCGCGTTGATCCACTCCTTTTGAACCTTGCGCTCTGTGTTTGCCACGGCAATAAGAGGGGCAAGTCCAGTTGTAGAACGATATTCCCCCCTGACGAACCATTAAGCGTTACCATAGAGCCACTGTTTCCATCCATGGCGTAGCGAACCGCCATATGCCCGACCAGTATCGCCTCATCTCGATCGATGAGGGATGAGAAGTGTGCGGCGCTCTGCTGGCAGATATCCGGTTTTATTACACGTGTCCGTAACCTCAACTCCTGTTCGAGCAACTGCTTCATCCAGTCAGCAATGCCCCCAAGCTCTGGGTATCCGAACCCGTCCGTTGAGATCCGGTCGCAATTGGCGGTAAGGTAATTTCCCTTCTCATCCTTCATACCTTCGCCGGTGACGATGAAGACCCTCCCAAGGCGTCGATAAACTGTCTCAACATCCGTTAATAATTTTTCTCTCGAGAGAGGGATTTCAGGGAAGTATACGAGGTGGGGTGCATCGGATGCTTTCACTCTTGCCAAGGCACAGGCGCCAGCCAGCCAGCCAGTATTCCGTCCGACTGTAATGAGGATAGTCAAAGGTTCTACTCCTTGCATGGCTTCACTGTGCAACCCTGCCTCCCGCACCGATGCGGCAAGGTACTTGGCCGCGCTCCCGTATCCGGGGGAGTGGTGGGTAAAGGCAAGGTCGTTGTCCACAGTTTTTGGAATTCCAAGGACAGTCAGTTCGTATCCGACCCTGTTTGCTGCGTCTTCGATCTTTCGCGCTGTATCCATGGAGTCGTTTCCCCCGATATAGAAGAAGAATCGGATTCGTTTTTCCTTAAGGGAGGTTAGGATACGTTTCACATCCAGGTCATTAGGGTTATCCGATCTAAGACGGGTACGGCATCCACCAAGAGCAGCCCCCGGAGTCCAACACAGAGCTCGGAGTGTTCGATTATCCTTTCTCTGAGGATTCCATCGATCCCATGGAGCGCCCCGAATATGTCTTCGATTTCACGATGGTTCTTCGCTTCGTTGACAAGTCCATAAAGGCTGGCGTCTATAACAGCCGTTGGACCTCCTGACTCTCCAACGAGCACATTTCCCCTGACTTGCATTCTTTAAACCCCTTTTTTGGGATAGACGGGATATTTCTTCTGTTTAGAGGAATTAAGAGAAAGTGTTTGGAAGGGTTAGGATGGAAATTGAAGATACCTTCAAGGAGGATCATTTATTTTTCGAAATAATTACAGCAAATATCCATTTTCTCAACGGTAATTATTAACCGAATCCCGCTGAGATGTCAAGGGAATGATATTCTGATGTATTTCTCCTGTCATTTCTCTGGCCTCGATCGGTGTCATCCCAAGTCAGACTGGGAAATATGAAGTGGCTGGTGGATTACTAGAGGAGCCTTTAGAAGTTCTGGAAGGAATCAATATTCCCTTGAGAATCCCTGCCTATGCTGAAATCGTATTGGAGGGGGAAATTCTAGCAGGATTCCGGGAGCCAGAAGGGCCGTTTGGTGAGTTTACGGGATATTCTTCTTACCGGAGTACGCAGCATGTTTTTGTCCCTCATACTCTATACCACCGCGAGAACCCTCTTTATCAGAGTATATGTGCGGGTCGTTGTGCTGAACACAACCTTCTTCTTGCCATGCCTCGCGAGGCGGATCTCTTTCAAGCGCTTTCTCGAAGTATTTCCGGACTTCGTGCCGTCCACGTCCCTCTGTCAGTATGCGGTTTGTTCCACGCCTATATCTCAATGGAAAAAACAGCGGAAAGGGAAGGCAAACAAGCAATTCGGACACCCTTAGGAGTCGATCATTGCCGTAAGTTCGTGGTGGTGGTTGATGAGGATGTGAATGTATATAACGAATCCGAGGTCCTCTCGGCCGTTTCTACCCGCTTCCAGTGAGACAAAGGTTTGATAATGGTCCGGGGGGCAATGGGGGTGAGACTCGATCCATCGGCCTCCGAGAATGGGTTGACTGCACGGATAGGGATAGATGCCACCAAGGCGCTTCACGGAAAGGCTGTAAGATGTAGGATCCCAGATGAGGTGAAAGATTTCGCGTAACGTCTCATGGCCGCTAGGTCAAGAGCTATATCAGAGCTGAGGCCCGATACGACCTGAGAGTCTTCTATACTCGATGACATGCAAGTTTTTACAGGGACAAGGCCATGGATTTGACCAAATCTTCCCATATCCGCCTATCGTCTCTACTCATCCCCTTCAAAAATATGCCAATCGCTACGGGAAATAGTATTTGAAATCGAGGGTGCACCCTCCTTTCGGGTCCTTTATATTCCTTCCCCACTTCCATAATTACCTCCCCATCGACAACAGCCCATTCGGAACGGAAACGTTAGCCGGTTGTATAGGTGGAAACACTGAGGAAGGAATCCACCTGCTCCAACGTGGGAACCGATCTCCCTCCCATCCGAGTACACTTCAGCGCTGCCACCGCATTGGCGAATCGGAGGATTTCCAAGGCTTCCCAGTTTCTGATGAGCCCATAGATAAAAGCGGCATGAAAGACATCCCCCGCCCCCGTTGTATCCACGGTCTCCACTTCAAACCCCCTTGAATAGACAATTCGATCCCCCACTACCGCCATGGCTCCCTCCCTCCCCAAGGTGGCACAAAGAAATCCTTTGTTATACCTCTTGAGAGCCATAAGGGCTTTTTCCCTATCCTCGATGCCCGTTAATTTCGGCCCAAAAGTGGAAGAGGTGATGAGGAAGTCTACATCCCTGATGAGTTCCGGGGTCTTCTCCTCGACCTTGTCGATATCGATGACCGTAAAGATGCCCTCCTCCCGAGCCCATTTGATGGCCTTTATCGTGGCTTCGATATCGTGTCCATCTACCTGGAGGATTTTCCCCTCACATATATCTTTCCGGGAAAGCTGGCCTTCCTTAAACAGGAGTTTCTTATCCCTGTGCCATATGATAGTCCTTTCTCCGGATACTTTATCGATGAGAATGAAGGCAAATTGATTTTTGGCACCCCTTTCGACGGTCACGCTCGAGACATCAACCCCGGCTCCCTTTATGCTTTTCAAGGAGAACATCCCCAGATCGTTTTCTCCCACTTTGCCGATATATTTCGTCCTTAAACCCCATGTTGAACACGCAACCATGGCCGTTGCCACCTGTCCTCCGCCGTGTTTTTCGTATTTCACTATTTCGGTTTTGGTATTAAAGGCGGGGAATTTTGGGATGACGCAGAGAAAGTCGACGGCATTGAGCCCCAGGCCCACCACGTCGAACGGTTTCCGCTGTTGAAATTTTAGATTAAATTTCACAGTATGTTACCCCGCCCATGAAGGGGTGAGTGTTTCTCCTCTCCCTTTCAACTCCGTAATGTCAAGCGATTTGCTTGCCCGACAGCAATGCGGGGGAAAGGAATTCGTCAGGGAACCGACGGATCGAGGCACTTGACTCTACGAATCTGCATATTTCTTCCTTCCCTTACCGGCCAGAACGATGGTGAACTCACCTCGGATCCTCCTGTCCTTAAGGGTATTGATGACTTCGCTTATCTTGCCCCGGATCGCTTCTTCGAAGGCCTTTGTCAGTTCACGGGTGACCACGATTTGCCGATCTCCGCAGACCTCCAGCAGGTCCTCCAGTGTCTTCATGAGGCGATGGGGGGATTCGTAGACGATTGATGTCCCGTCCAAATCCCCCAACTTGTCTAGGAGTTTCCTTCGCTTTCCGCCCTTTTTGGGCAGAAAACCGGCGAAGTAAAAACTATCCGTAGGCAGACCCGAAATGCTGAGAGCTGCGATGACAGCCGATGGGCCCGGGATGGGAATCACCGGAATTCCCCTTTCCGTGGCCTGTTGGATGAGTCGATATCCGGGGTCTGATATCCCGGGGGTTCCCGCATCGGAAACAAGGGCGATCTCCTTTCCCCTTTTCATATGGGATAAGAGCTTATCCAGCTTCTTCAACTCATTGTGTTCGAAATAGCTGACCAATGGGGTATGGATATCAAAGCGGGAAAGAAGCTTTCTGGTCCTTCGAGTATCCTCTGCAGCGATGAGATCAACATGTCTGAGGATCTCAAGGGCCCTCAGGGTGATATCTTCCAGGTTGCCGATGGGAGTTGATACGACATAGAGAAACCCCTTTCCAGGGTCATTTTTCTCCATTTAGTCCCCATTCTGGAACATGTTACTCTATCGATTTCCCATCCTTGATATCATTTTAGCCTCTTTTTTGCAACGGGTGTTTTGTAACTAGTGGGAAGAATTGAGGAAATGAGAGATAGAGGTTGACAAAACCACGTTGAGAAGACATTATAACAAGTACCGAGTCCTTCATTTTTTGGTGTTCATATGGCGGAGGAGAGAGAAGAAAACCGAAAGAGCGCTCTCGGGGATTCGAAGGGTTTTCGACCAGAGGACGAACTCGCTTGGGCAAGGGATCTGACCAATCATTTCGTCAAAACCGTCAGTGCTTATCAGTTATACCCTTTGAACGACCCTACCACGAGGACATTGCAAGACCAGTTGATGGATAAATTTCGATTTTTCCTTGAAAGGGTCGAATGCCTCACCTGGGATATCGCGGAGTACGGAATCCATTATAATGACGAAATTGTTTACGAGAATACCGAGGCCAAGAACAGCCTGGCTTTTCGCTTTTATCGGGAAGGCTTCGAGCAGATACGATTTGAGAAAGGATTGCAAGAGTGGGAAGTGGTAGATTTCATGGATGTCATCGCGAAAGCCGACACCCTCGATCCTTTGGAGGATGATTTAATCACCCTTCTGTGGGAACGTGATTTCCAACATATCCGTTATGTGGCAAGCCAATATCCCCTGGAGGAATCCCCAATCGAATTTGTCGAGGAGGTGGAGGATTTTCGTAAGGCATTGACCCCCGTACCCATACCGAATTATCAGCAAAGGGAATTAATCGAGGAACATGGACTGGATCAAGATTTTCACCACCAACGGTTAGAGGGGGATGGATTGGAGGTTTCGAGGGATCAGTTGCGGGTTCAACCTGAAGAGATGAAGGTCCTAAAAAAACGAATAGACATCGAGACCCAGCCGGAATTCTTTTTTCATGCCATTGGGACACTATTCGAGGCTATGCCCCTAGAAACCGAGCCCCAGGATTTTGATGCCTTTGTCCCCTTTATAAATCGAGTTATCGAATCACTCTTGGGGAGGGGGGATTTTAAGCAGGCCAGCCAGATCCTGAAGCGGCTCTATATCCTTCTAAATTCTTACAAGCCTCAGGAGTGGCAGAGCGATCTCATCAAGAAGACGATCATCGAGGCGGGTGAGCCGGAGAGAATAGAAATTATCGGAAACATACTGAAAAGGAATGAATTTCCGGACATAAAGGGCGCTTTTGACTATTTCCTCCTCCTTCAGCGAAATTCCGTCCCGCATCTTTGTGAATTGTTGGGCAATCTCACTGGCTCAAAGCCGAGAAGGATCATCTGTGATGCGCTAGCGAAGGTGGGAAAGGATAGCGTTGAGCTGATGGCCCCATTTCTGGAGGACAAGAGGTGGTATCTGGTTCGTAATATCGTATATATACTCGGACGAATCGGGAGAAAGGAAGCCGTTCCGTTAATTGGGAAAACCCTTCAACATGAGGACGTGCGGGTTAGAAGGGAAGCCCTTCAGGCGCTGGGACTCATCGGAGGATCCGAGTCGATGCAGTACATGATTCGCTCACTGGAAGATAGGAATATCAGAATAAGGGGAAACGCAGCCCTCAACCTGGGCAGAATGGGGGAGAAGGCTTTGGCACCCCTTACGGAGAGAATGCTATCCAAAGAGTTCTATAAGAAGGAAATGCAGGAGATCAAGGCCTTTTTTAGGGCGGTCGGTATGATTCGGTCGAACCATTCCATTCCCCTATTGTATTCAATCCTGGAGGGAAGAAAATGGTTTGGGCGAGCTAAGGCCGACGAGATCCGTGCCTGTGCCATTGAAACCCTTGTCAGGATAGGGACACAGGAGGCGAAAGAGGTGCTCGAGATGGGCGCCGGATCGCGGGAAGAGTCCCTGCGAGAAGCATGTCGTCGAGCATTGTTGGAACTGTCTTAGGAGCTAGCACGGTGGACGGGAAGAAGGAGAAGGTTCGGTTCATTACCCCCGATTGGGTAAAACCTCCCCGACCAATTATGGAGGGAAGGCAGCTGGCCAGCCAGTTTATCATTGGCCTCCATAACCTCATGAAGGCCGTGCAGGTTCATGGTGTCGAGGACGTTGCCCTAGATCAGGCTATCTCTCAGTATCTGCACTTAATCAATCCCTTGATCCTTTCCGAGGGGGGGATTACCTTAGAGATCACCGATGGAGGTCTCCTCTTGAACGACCGGAAAATTCGGGGTAAACCGGAGGATCATGCCGTTTTCAAATCGTTTATGACGAATTTGATAGAGCACCGGATCGGGAAGCTGGAGTTCCGTAGTCCCTTGGATGAGAGGGAATTGAAGGAGTTTGTTCTCCTGCTGGTGGCGTTGAAGGAGGGGGATGAAAATAACCCCGTCTACTTGATGAAGAAATTGAGGGTTCGGAAGATTGATTCCATTAGTGCGGCTCGGCTGGAGTTAAAGGAGAAGGTTCCCCCGAAAACGGACGAGAGGAGGCGCTCTGGCAGGGCACTCTATTTCACGGCCATTGGGATCGCACAGGAGATCATGGAAGATACGGCAGAGGGGAAGCCATTCAATATGAGGATGGCCAAAAGGCTGACGCAACAGATGGCGGCCTTTTTTATGGAAAATGAGTTTATTCTTTTAGGTTTGGCCACGGTCAAGGACTATGGCCAGTACGTATACAATCATTCCGTGAACGTTGCCATCTATTCCATCGGTTTGGGACTCCAATTGGAACTCCCCAAGAAAAATCTCGTTCAACTGGGCATCGCAGGCCTCTTCCACGACATTGGGAAAACCAGGATACCCCAATCGATCCTGAGCAAGTCGGACCAGGTGACCGACGATGAGTGGAGGGTTATACAGAAGCATCCGATTTACGGCGTGGAGACCATTATTCAGACGAATCATTGGAGCGAAATCACAGCGGCCATGATCGAGACGGCCTTTGAACACCACATGAAAGAAGATCTGAAGGGTTATCCAAAGTTGGCCGCAAAGAGGGAACTTACGCTGTTCGGAAAGATCATCGCCATTGGCGATTTTTACGATAACCTCGTGCGATCTCCTTCGTATCGGCTTTTCCCTGTCTTTTCCGACCGGACCACGGGTCTCCTGTTGGAACGGGGCGGCAGAGATTTCGATCCAACCTTGGTGAAGCTGTTCGTGCATATGATCGGTTTGTATCCCATTGGAACCCTCGTGGCCCTTGAGGATGGGGAGATGGGCATTGTAGTGGCATCGAACAAAGATGTGGAGTTGATTGATCGGCCGAAGGTATTACGGATCTATTTTCAGGATGGGGAGTACAAGGGAAGGGGAGTAATCGATTTAGCGGAGATAGATGACGGGACGGGAAAATACAGGAACACCATCGCCAAGCCCCTCGATCCCAATGAATATCAGCTCAACGTGGCGGAATTGCTTTTTTATGGGTGATATTGATTTAGATGTTTACTGGCAAGGATTTGTGAAGGGCGGGAAATTTCTTCATCTTCTTGAGTGCCGGAAAAGTGCCAAGAAGCATTTCGGAGGGCTAGCCGGAGTTGGGTTTCACTTGCTTTCAAATAGTGGCGGGTGATCACCGGGACGCTTACTCCACTAATGTCACTTACGATCTTGACGGGAACACCCAGGACATTGACCATGAAGGAAACCCCGGAGTGTTTCAGAATATAGATGGAGTTTCCCCGTTTGAGGTTAATACCTAACTCAGTGCAGTACCTTTTGAAAACCGTGGCGTGAGGGTTGAAGTAGGTCTGGGGCCAAAAGAACCATCCTCTTTATCCCTTCTTCTTTCAAGCTGCCTCCAATAAATATCTCTTAGCTCACCGTCAATCGGGATTATTTTTGCCTTTCCTCCTCTTTTGGTTTGGGCTATCGTCACCGTCCATTTATCGGTGTCGAAGTCCTCAAACCGTATGCGCTTCGCCTCGCTAGGTCGTTGCATGGACAAGAAAAGCCACAAATAATAGTCCGCTCTCTGTGGATTCTTCTCTCTCGCCAAGTCAATGATTCTCTTAACTTCTTCAAAGCTGAGAATGTGCTTTGACCATCCGGGGTTTGTTGTGGTGGCCCTGCATGAAGCGAAAAGCGAGCGTGATGGATTCTCACCGTGCACCCATGGAGGTTTCTGGTTTTTCGCCCAGTTGAAGAAAGATGAGATGGTGGCCATGGTTCTCTTAATACTCTGATAGGCGAGATTCCTCTTGAACAGAGAATCCCGGAATGTCTCCATGTCACTTTTCGAAATTTCATCGAGCGAGTGTTTACCGAATTTCTTTCTGAAAGCCGAATCCTGGCCAAGGGTCGTTTTGACAATGCTGGGGGATCTGAAAGACGAAAGTTTTTCCTTGAAGTAGATTTCTAAGGCTTCGTCAACTGTTTTCGGGATTCGCCTTCCGTTGCTTTCCGGGGGAAGGCCCACTTTGATTCGATTCTTGTTTTGGATAACCTCCTCGGCAAAGGTTTGTGCCTCTTTCCGAGTGCTGCCGACAATAACGCGGCGACGCTTCCCTCCTATCGTGTAATCAATTCCCCATTTAGTACCTGACTTGAATGAACGCTTGAAGATTCTCATGGGTTATTCCTCCTTTCTTGTTATCGGTAAACCTTCTTTGGTGGAATGTGGACACTTACGGCAATCATCAAATTTATTCCTGATATTTATTTCATTTCCGTTAATACATTCTGTCGGGGTTACTGTAACCTGTTCAAAATTTCCAAGGCATTCTACAACAACTGATTCAATGGGATTGTTTTCTTGATGCCGTTTTTTCATGTAGTCCCTCATCTTTTTCCTATATTTTTCCTTTGCTTCCTCGGACTCGGTTCTTTTCTTCCTCGTTAAGTGTCGAGATGCGCAGCGATTGGTACAAAATTCCCTTTTCCTCTTTGAGAGGTGGAAAAACCATCTTTTACATTCAGGGCAGCACTTGAAAGCTGATTTATGAAAACCATCGAATAAGTCTATAAGTATCGGGACTGCTTCCCTCTCAATTCCTCCTTCAGAGAGAATAACCTTACGAAATATGCCGGGTGGCACCTCAACTAGGAATTCATCCACTCGTACCATAACGAAGGAGTCTGGGCCTGCCATGATTTTTTCCATAAACTTTCTAGCTTCTTTTTGAAGACCTCCCCAGTTCCACTTGCTAAGGGTGCCAAGGGTAACTGCTAATTTGTCCCATCCCGAGCTATCAATAATTTTTAGGGCCTTTCGCAACTCTTTCGGTAAATTCATCACCCCCTGGTTCCCGGATGATTCGAGGGGGTAAAACTGGTAAGCCTTCTTTTTTAGAATTTGATAGAGCAAGATATCCTCGTAGATTGGGTGAATTATGAGGATCAATTTATCCAGCGGAAGGGCATCCAAATCCGCTTGAATGAAATCCAACCAGGCTTTGATCCTTTCTTCCTTAGTTTTCATCTGATAACCTCCTTCCTTATATGATTATAATGAATGATTTTCTTTTGTCAAGATGAATTTTCATTCGTTAAGTTATTAGGCCTGTAACATTCACTAAAATTTGGTACCATGAGGGCACGAACCAGATAGAAAGGAGAAATCCATGGAACTATTGACCGTCAGGGAGAGTGCTGACCTACTGAGAATTTCGCCACATACACTACGGGCATGGATATTTGGACACAAGATTACCTTTGTTCGAGTTGGCCGGAGAGTTTTATTCCGCCGTGGAGATCTAGAAAAGCTCGTGGAGGAGGGGGTACAGCCCAATCGGACAGAAGGAAATAATGACCAGGAACCGGATAGAAAGGAATGACGTGGAACAACCTGAACATATATATGAGTAGGGTAAGTCGAGGACTGGCCCGCGCTGATGACGAATTTAAAGTGAAAAGGGTAAATGGCTAAAGAATCACCCAACCAAATCGCCCTGAATGATCTCGTTGAGAGGTTAAAGCGGGAACTCCTCCCCGTTTTGTCTATCCCACGGGTTTGGCTCAATGAGGAGGAGACTGCAAGGTACTTATCCCTTTCAACTCATCTGTTACGCAAGTGGAGATGCCAAGGAGGAGGGCCGGAATATTACCGGGTTGGGGGGCGTATCCTTTACAACAAGGATTTGTTAGATGCCTGGATGAAGAAACACGGAGTAAGGTGAGATTAATAAATGGAACACATAGGCACAATCATATCGAGGATCATGGAAGAATTGAGAAAGGATTTTGATGAAAATGAAGATGAAAATCAAAAAGCTGATTCTTCTACTGCCGAGCCATTTTGACCGCTTTTTCTCTAATCCCCAAATGCTGACAAGAATTATTCAATTGCTCAAGCTGGAGGGGGAGTAATGCGATTTTCAGAAGTCTTAGACAACAGTCCAATCAAATCAGAAAGCGTCTGTTTTCTCTGTGGAAAAGAAGTTAAACACGGTGGTCATTATTGCGGTGAAATTACATTAACCATCTGCTCTGATTGCATACGATTTGGGGATCTTCAACCGCTGGGGATTGTTATAGGGGATGCAATTCTCGATATGTATACCCGTAACTTCCCCAGGGATCGGATATGCCCGGCCACAATTGTAGAGCAATTCTTAAAGCGGCTTGAAGGCCAGATCTTTAAAACCATTGCTGGGGGGCTTTATATATCACTTCACAATTCCGGCCAAGAATCAGAGGGGGAAAATATACAGTGAAACAGGAAAAAAGCCTTTCAGATTTAGCCTTAGCCGCATTCTTGTCGAGCAGGGGATATGAGATCCTCGGCATCAAGGGCAACGGGAAAAAATCTCTATTCGTTTTTGAAGATACCCCACAGCTAGAGCAAGATGTATTGAAATATTTCAATCGCCAGGGAATGGTAGACGCGCTGACCTATGGCGAAGTTCTTCGCAACCTGAAAGCACTGGTATTGAATAGAAGTTAAGGAAGGAAGTTATGAGTATGAAGGAAAACCCCACCAATTGTAAAGCCACAGCACTGAGGTACGCCGAGAAATTCGGCTTTTCTGTAATCCCGATAAACAGAAAAACCAAGAAACCATTCATTCCCTGGAAGGAATTTCAAGACAGAAAAGCAACGGCAGATGAGATCTGGGAATGGTGGAATAAGTGGCCCGCGGCAAATGTTGGAATCGTTACGGGGAAGACTTCAGGCATTGTGGTTTTTGACGTAGATGAAGCACAGGGTTTTGATGCAATCCAAGAATACGTCCCCGACAGTCTTATAATCCCATGCTGTAAAACCCCGCGTGGTGGCCAGCATTTCTACTTCCGGGCACCTGGGGAAACCCTGGGAAACAACTCAAGACTTATTCCGGGTTCCGATTACCGCGGCGACGGAGGTTATGCGATAGCACCTCCCTCCGCTAACGGTAAGGGCAAAAATTATGCTTGGCTCGACGGTTTGAGCATCGAGGAAGCCGAACCGCCGGCCATGCCTAACGAACTCTTTAATGTTTTTAATGCATGTACTTATTCTTATAGGAAAAAACTAGACAATTCCCTAGACAAAAATGAAAAACCACTTAAATTTCAGCTAGGTACGAGAGATGATGATTTATTCCATGTGGCAAATTGTCTAGTAAAAGGCCAGGGAAGTCTAGAAATGTCTAGTCAGGTTTTACAGATTTTAGCTGGTCAATGTGATCCCCCATTTAGTCCCAAAGAAGCCCTAGAGAAGGTTAAATCAGCATTGGCACGAGCGCAGCGGCAAGAAAGAAACCTTTCTGCTGAAATCAGAGATTATGTTTTGTCTAGTCCTGTTCTAATAATGTCTAGGGAAGTCCAGGGTTGTCTAGGTTTGTCTAGTCGAGAAGGTCAAAAGTTGGTTTGGTATGTGTTAAATGAGATGGTGAAAGAAGGATTGGTTGAACGAGTGCAAGACAGGCATGGTTGCTTTCGCATGATAGACAAAGAATGTGAAAAGATTGATTACGTCAATGCTCCAGAGCAAACGGTTAATATCTCTTTGCCCTTTGAGATTGAAAAGAAAGTAGAGGTTATGCCAGGGAATATCATTGTGATTGCGGGGGAGATGAATGCCGGAAAGACCGCATTCTTGCTGAATGTCATTCGAGATAATATGGAGAAATTTGAGATTCACTATTTTTCATCTGAGATGGGAGGGAGTGAACTAAAAAAGAGACTAAAGAAATTTGATTATCCTCTTTCCCTGAGCGGATGGAGATTTAATGCAAATGAGAGGGCCGATAATTTTGGGGATGTAATTGTGCCAGGTGAGGGGAATATTAACGTTATAGATTATCTTGAGATTCATACTAACTTTTACGAAGTCTCCAAGCATCTAGCTGAGATCCACAAGAAACTAAAAGGCGCGGTTGCGATTGTGGCCCTTCAAAAAAATCCGGGGACTGATGTTGGATTGGGGGGATACAGGGGAATGG
>JBGVTJ010000229.1:0-3114 GCA_041862515.1 Thermodesulfobacteriota bacterium
GCTCAGACCGAAGGGCGAAGTCGAAGGGCTTCGACGTGAGTCTTCGACCCTGAGGGCAGACCGAAGGGCTCAGCCGAACGGAAGGGGAAGGCCAGCCCTTGAGAGGCTGGAAGAGGTAAATATTCCCCAGACCCCCGAGAGGATCACTTCGTAAGCATTGAAGCCAAAGGACAACGATCTTTCTCGCATCGACAATGAAATTTACCATGCAGTAACCAGGTCAAGGAAATACTGCTCATGAGGGTCAGGTACGTCCAGCGATACCATTTTTCCCTATTTCCTCTCCTGCCAGGTCAAGATGATGGGGCTGGCGACAAAGATGGATGAATATGTCCCAACCACGACGCCCACTATCATTGCAAAGGCAAAGTCGTGAATAACTCCACCCCCGAAGATGAACAAAATCACTACGACGATCAACGTGGTGATAGAGGTCAAGAGCGTACGGCTAAGGGTTTCGTTGATGCTGGAATTTATCACCTTAGCGAAAGCCTCCCTTCTCATTTTCCTCCGATTCTCCCTTATTCGATCGTAGATGACGATGGTATCGTTCAGGGAATATCCGATTATGGTCAAAATTGCGGCGACGATGGGAAGGGTGAACTCCTTGTTGGCGATTGAGAAGGTGCCCACCGTGATCATAACATCATGGGCCAAGGCGATGATGGCCCCTACCGCAAATATGAATTCGAAGCGCCAAGTGACGTAGATCAAGATGCCAACCAGTGCATAGACAATGGCTAAGATTCCCTTCTTCCTCAAATCCTTTCCAACCTTTGGTCCCACCATCTCCGTTCGCCTGATTTCCACACCACCTTTTCCGTAAGCCTTCTGCAGGGCCTCCTCGATCTGAAGCGATAAGACCTCCAAGTCAGAACCCGGCCGTTCAACCCGGATCAGATACTCGTTCTCCCTCCTCTCTCCGAAGCGCTGGACAAGGCTGCGGTCCAAACCAATGGATGCCAAATTTCCCTTTATGGTCTCCGGTTGGGTCGGTTCCGAGAATTTCACCTGAACCAGGGTTCCTCCGGCAAAATCGATTCCGTAGTTGAGCCCGCCATGGAGGACGATGGAGATGATGCCCGCTCCAATGAGGAGGACTGATAGGATAAAGGCGAACCTTCGGACTCTCAGAAAATCGATTTTGGTCCCCGGCTTAATTAATTCCATGGGACTCTCCCTGCTATATGCTCACCCGCCTGAGCATGCCTCTGGCCAGGAGGGTTTCGAAAATCACCCTGCTAACGAACAGGGCTGTAAAAAGGCTGGCTACAATGCCGATACTCAGGGTCACGGCAAACCCCTTTACCGGCCCCGTCCCGAATTGAAAGAGAACTACCGCAGCGATCAGAGTAGTAATGTTGGCATCCATGATGGTGAGAAAGGCCCTGGAATATCCTCCATCTATGGCGGCTCTGGGCGTTTTCCCCGACCTCAATTCCTCCCTGATCCTTTCGAAGATGAGGACGTTGGCATCTACGGCCATCCCGATAGTCAGGATGATGCCGGCAATACCGGGAAGGGTCAAGGTCGCCCTTAAACCCGCCAAGGCGCCCATAATGAGAATAAGGTTAAGGATCAGGGCTACATCTGCGATCGTCCCCGATATCTTGTAATAGGTCACCATGAACAGAACGACCAAAATCCCCCCGATGATAATCGATTTCAAACCCTTATCGATGAGGTCCTTTCCCAGAGAGGGTCCTACTGATCGATTTTCTAAGATCTTTACAGGAGCCGGAAGGGCTCCTGCCCTGAGGACGATGACTAAATCACGAGCTTCATTCTCGTCGAATCTCCCGGTGATCTGGGCACTTCCCCCCGAAATCCTTTCCTGGATGACCGGAGCGGAATAGACGTTGTCATCCAGGATGATTGCTAACCTCTTTTTTACGTTCTTGGCCGTGATTCGATCAAACATTTTAGCTCCCCTTGGATCGAACTCCAGGGCCACATAAGGTTGATTGAAATTATCGAATCTCACTTGGGCGTTCTTGAGGACCTCCCCCGTCATCAAAGTCTTTTTCACGAGAAGGAAGGGTACCTTGGTTGTTCTACCCGTTTCCGGTTTTTCTTGCTTCTGATAAAGGATAATATCCCCTTCGGGTACATTCCCCTTGAGGGCCTCTTGGAGACTATGTTCATCATCGACGAGCTTAAATTCCAGGAGCGCTGTCCTTCCGATCAATCTAAGGGCCCTTTGGGGATCCTTTATACCGGGAAGCTGGATCAGAATACGGTTCGAACCCTGCGGGCTGATATCGGGCTCCGAAACGCCGAATTGGTCAACCCTATTCCGAATCGTTTCAAGGGCCTGATCCACGGCGTACCGCTTCAGATAGTCGGCTTGCCTTTGCACGATTCCCAAGATAATCTTCTGATATTTCCCGCGGCCTTCGGCCGATATCTCCTCCAAGACGGGATAGTCCCTTGCGATATAGTCGTCGAACTTCTCCTTTTCCCCAAGGATTTCCAGGTGGATCTGATCCCCATTTATTCTCTCAATCCTGGGTGTATAGATTCGTTTCTTCTTCAAATCCTCCTTCAGGTCTCCCTTGATCCTCTCCACATAGCTTTCGACGGCCTTCTGGCCCTCTACCTCCAAGACCAGGTGCATTCCCCCTTGAAGGTCTAAACCGAGGTGGATTTTATCCTGGGGAAGTATCTTGCCCAAAAACCCGGGTATCTCGCCGACCACCGAAGGAGCGAGATAGATGAAGGCTGCTACCGTGATGAAGAGGATCAACAGTAACTTCCATTGCAGGTTTCGACCCATCAGTCTTCCCCTCGGCTACAAAAGGAAACCAAGGCCATTGAACCTTGGTTAAAATCCCATCTGCCCCTCGATTTATATCGAGAGTATCACTAGCCCTTGTCTCTATTCAAGTTAATATGTATATCGTAATGAGGCTCAAATTTCAAGGGAAAAACTCTGGAGTTTCCTGAGTTTCTAGAGAACACCGCTGTACATGAGCGAAATTTGCTGGGGAAGGGTCACATCGATGCAGGCCGTTGCCCTGGTTCCCTGGAGCGAACATTAAAGAATTTTGGCTAACCATTCTTAGTGCTTCGATTCGCAAATACAATGACGTATTTTCTAGAGCAAGATCTGAG
>JBGVTJ010000230.1:0-3810 GCA_041862515.1 Thermodesulfobacteriota bacterium
TCTATGGACTAATAGGTATTCGCAAAGCCTATCGTTCACGCGCGGTACAAACCTTAGGTCTTCAACGGGGAAACTGTGTTGTCGAGCTCGGCTGCGGGACCGGCATAAACTTTCCCCTTATTGTCGAGCAAATAGGACCGGAGGGTCGGTTGATAGGAGTTGATCTAAGTCCTAGAATGCTTGCGTGCGCGCAGGAGCGGGTTGAGCGCGCGGGCTGGAAAAACGTAGAGCTCGTCCAGTCGGATATAGTCGAATATAACTTTCCGGAAGGGGTTGACGGAGTACTATCGATTGGCGTTTTTGGGTACCTAGCCGATTGTGATCGTGTGATTGAAGCGGTCTCTCATGCCCTCGTTCCAGGTGGCCGGCTGGTAATTATGGATGGCAAACGGCCCGGTCGCTTACCTTTATGGGTCTTTAAACTCATTGTGTGGTTGTCTCGATCGTTTGGCGTTACAAGTGATTATTTTGATAAACGCACTTGGGAATCGGTAGAGCGCTATTTTCGGGAAACTGCGTTCGAGCAGATGTATGGAGGCATGATATACATTTCATCCGGCACGGCAGCATAGCACGCGGCTGAACAAGGCGCTGTTGGAGGCTCAGATTGTTTAGCACAAGAAGACATTTTTCAGTAAGCGTGACAAATAGGCTTTATCGCGAGACATCAATAAGTTTTTGAAGGGAGAGGCATGACCATCGCTCGAAAAAAGGATACCCTGGGTCGCAAGACCAACTACACCCCTTTTGAAAAAATAAATGAAATTGGGGTTTCTTACATCAGAGAGATCGGCCGGATTCCGCTCTTAACCCATGCGAGGGAGTTGGAATTGGCCAGAAAGATACGGGTGGGCGAGACGCGAATAAAGAATTTGGTCACGAAATGTCTCCGGAAATCCGGTTGTGCAGTTCGCCAACATATCGATGGTAACTCCCTTAAGGGGATCATGGTGTTCTTAGAGAAAATGGTGGAAAGCGAGGGGGCTGGATGGAAAAATACCTTCATGAAACTCAAGGAGGTCGAGGCTAAAGTTAGGCGAGCCAAATACGAAATGATCGAGTCAAACCTAAGGCTGGTGGTGAAAATCGCCAAATCATATGTCAATCGAGGGGTTCCCCTCTCAGACCTCATTCAGGAGGGGAATATGGGCTTGATCAAGGCGGTTTCTAAGTATGACTATACAAGGGGATACAAGTTTAGCACTTACGCATCCTGGTGGATTAGGCAAGCCATTATGAGGGCGGTCTCCGAAAAATCGAGCACTATCAGGATTCCTGGTCACGTGTTCGAAATGGAACAGAAAATGAGGAGTGTTACCCACGAGATCTTCAAATGGACCAACAGCGAGCCTACTGAGGATGAAATTGCCGGCAGGATGAAACTTCCGGTGGAGAAGGTAACAAAAATTATGAATGTAGCCCAGGAACCGATTTCACTGCAGACCCCCCTGGATGACCGAGGAAGAACATTGGAAGAACTCTTGGTTGATAAAGAGGCCATAGTTCCCTTTGAACGGTTAATCCAAGGGATGGATTTGGCTCATCTGATCGAGAAAGCTTTGAAAAATCTGAAGCCGAGGGAGAAGGAGATCATTCGATTGCGATTCGGGATAGGCAGGGATTCAGCTCAGACGTTGGAGGAAATCGGAGAGAAATTCGGCATCTCCAAGGAGAGAGTTCGTCAGATAGAGAAGAAAGCGCTGAGAAAGGCTAAATGGCATTTGAGAGCTTTTCAGGGGATCTAAAAAGATAAAAGCCGGGGGGCAGAGAGGGGAATGGTTTCATCCCCCCTTGATTTTCGACCTATTCTTTATTAATTTAGTAAAGAATCCACGATGGGCAAGTAAACCACCCCTGGTAGCGGGGTTCCAATCCACCATGGGCTCTAAAGTCCAATTGTACAAGAAAAAGGAATGCTGTCTTTGTGTTGTCGCCAGGGAGATTATCTTAAAGGTCAAAAAGGAAATCCTCTTTGAATTCCAAGAGGTCGATATCGAATCGAGGGATGAGCTCTACGAGAGATTTAAAGAAGAAGTTCCCGTAGTCTTTGTAAATGGCGAACGGGCCTTTGTCCACAGGGTAAGCGAGAAGAAATTGAGGAGGATTTTGCGGACGCATCAGCGCAAGTGATGATGATCAGAGAGGGGCTATGGTTGAGATCGGGTACTTCCTGTTGGTCATTGCTCTGATTGAGTTGCATGATTTGTCGGACGGGTTTTCATTGATATTGGGTTGAAGGGAGAGGTTGAGTCGAAAGGCTGGAATAAGGAGGTTTGGGCATGTGCCACATCGTTTTAGCTTCGCCGATTTTGGCCCTGCCGTTATTCTTCTTTTTACCCTTTAGGACAGCGTTACCCGCCTATATCGCGGTCCTGCTCGCAATGGCGTTCGTCTACTTCAAGATCATCGCAGCTATGAAATCCAGCGTTCAGACCGGCATGGAGGGGATGACCGACCGAGACGCAATCGTGGTGGAGGACATTAACCCGGAGGGGAAGGTCAGATTTAGGAATGAACTGTGGTTAGCAAGTGCTGAGAGTAAGAAGTTCTTCAAGGGGCAGCGGGTAAAAATACACGGGTTTCAAGGGTTAAAGGTGATCGTTCGAGATCCTATTGAAGGATAAGAGGATGAGACATATCCTCAGTTGGCAGAGGGAGACAAGATGTTTTCAAATATGCTGATCACGTTTCGAGAGACGTTGGAAGCGGCTTTAGTTATCAGCGTCATGATGGCGTTTTTGAATAGGACCGGCCAACAAATTTATAAGAGGTATGTTTGGTGGGGAGTTTTAGCCGGTATCATGGCTTCCTTTGGGTTTGCCTTCCTGTTCAACGCCTACTTCGGCGGATTTTCGGGCAGAGGGGAAGAGATTTTCGAGGGCTTGATGATGTTCGTTGCTGCCGCCCTCCTAACCTTCATGATCTTCTGGATGATGAGGCAGAAACAGATCGTTTCCGAATTGGAAGGCCGGGTAGCCCAGGAGATCGAGGAAAGCCACGTTTTCGGTCTTTTTTTGCTTGCCCTTACCGCTGTCCTCCGGGAAGGGGTTGAAACAGTGATTTTCCTGAAAGCGGCAACCCTTTTGACGGGAGGTTTTCATGCGTGGGGCGCCGTCATGGGCATCGGGGGAGCGGTTCTGGTCGCGTCCATCTTCTTCCTGGAGATCAAAAGGGTTCCGATTAAGCGGTTCTTTCAGATTACCAGTCTGATCCTGATCCTGTTCGCCGCAGGTCTTGTGGCTCACGGTATTCATGAACTTCAGGAGGCGGGGCTTTTGCCAATAATCGTGGGCCATCTCTACGATATGAACTGGATCATCAATGAGAGGGGTCCATTGGGAGAGGTGTTGAAGTCCCTTTTCGGCTACAACGGAAATCCGTCCTTATTGGAGGTCGCCGGGTATTTAGGATACCTGACCTTTGCATTGATTTCATTCCTGAGAATCAATAAGCCTAAACCCGAACATCACGATGAAAAACAGGGGGATAACGTAAAGCCCCTTCCGATTATGAGGGAACCCTTGAGACAGGACTCCTAGTATGAGGTAACCTTGTTGAAGAATGATGGCACGGAAAAGATAAGGACTAGATATGATAGGATCTCCCCCTACTATGACCTTATGGAGTTGCTCCTGGAGAAAGTCGTCTTTTCTCGATGGCGAAGAAAGGTTTTTGAATCTTTGGAAGGAGGGAGCATTCTAGAGGTGGGTGTGGGGACTGGGAAAAATTTTGAATTCTATCCCGTTGGCAAACCGATTACCGCCATTGATTTCAGTAGGGGAATGCTGAGCAGGGCTCGGAAGAAGGCGG
>JBGVTJ010000231.1:0-2484 GCA_041862515.1 Thermodesulfobacteriota bacterium
AGTTGCTATCCTCACCGCCGCATTCTTTGTGGCCTCATTGATTCACGTGCCCATAGGGCCATCGAGTGTCCATCTGGTCCTCAATGGATTGATGGGATTATTGCTGGGATGGCCGACCTTTCCGGCAATACTGATCGCCCTCTTCCTTCAAGCGCTGCTCTTTCAGTTCGGCGGCATTACCACTCTTGGGGTGAATGCCTTCAATATGGCCCTTCCCGCCATCATCTGTTTCTATCTTTTTGCTTACGCCGTTAAAGGGAAAAATAACCTGATCTCAATGGGAGCTGCTTTTGCCTGCGGGTTTTTGGCGATACTGCTCGGTTGTTTCATGGTCGCTCTATCTTTGGCCTTTACCGGAGATCCCTTTGTAGGCATAGCAAAGGTCGTGGTAATCGCCCACCTGCCCGTGATGATCATCGAAGGCCTCATAACCCTCTTTTCAGCGGGTTTTTTGAAAAAACTGAAGCCCGAACTGCTGGAGGCAATCCATGCCAAAAGATAGCCCAGGGAAGGGAAATCGGCTATCTCGCATCTCCTGGTCCATGATTTTCCTTTTGGCGGTCATGTGTGCATCCGCCTCTCGCACTTCGGCGCATCGGGTGATCCTCTTCGCTTACGCGGAGGGGGATACGGTCTTTACCGAAAGCTATTTCAGCGATGGGAAGAAGTGCCAAAACTCCAGGATCGAGGTGTTTGACACCTTCGGCAATAAGTTGCTCGAGGGCAAAACCGACAAGAAAGGGCAGTTCTCTTTTAAACCTCCAAAAAAAACGGATTTTAAGATCATTCTCACCGCAAGCATGGGGCATAAAGACGAATACATTATTCCCGCAGGGGAATTGCGGGGGGAAGCGGAGGGGAGGTCCCCAGGATCGGAGTCTCACAACGCCGCTCAGAAGGTTTTCGGTGCGGAAACCGGGAGCTCGGCAAGGCAGCTAACCCCCCGTGAAGTCGAGCAGATCCGCATGGTGGTTGAGGAGGCCCTGAATGAAAAGCTGAAGCCCGTTATGAGACTCCTCTCGAAACCTCAGGGCGAGGGGATTTCATTCGTTCAGGTGATGGGGGGAATCGGTTTTATCTTCGGCATTATGGGCATCATCCTCTATTTCAGAAGCAGGAGAGGAAGGTAGGCGGGAGGAGCATCGTATGGTAGCTGAGGAGTTCTCATCGGGTAATTCCCTCATCCATGACCTTGACCCGCGGATCAAGATAATCGTGGCCACGTTATTCTCCATAACCGTAGCCGTTGCGGATCGGACCGAGGTGCTCCTTTTGGCCCTTCTATTTTCAGCATGCTGCGTTATACTCTCCAGCCTTCCACTGCTAAGGGTTATGAGGCGCTTGCTTTTGGTCAACGGGTTTATCCTCTTATTGTGGCTATTGCTCCCCTTCACGTATCCAGGAAAAACCCTCTTCTCGGTAGGCCCATTTGATGCCACGGCTGAAGGGAGTCGATACGCTCTTGCGATCACCATAAAATCCAACACCATCATCCTCGCCTGTATCGCACTGCTGGGAACGACGTCCATATTTCCATTGGTACACGCCCTACGGCATCTTCACGTACCCGATAAGTTAGTCCAGTTGCTCTTCTTTTCCTATCGTTACATCCATGTAATCTATCTCGAGTACCTCAGGTTGCTCAACGCCATGAAAGTCAGGTGTTTCCGTCCCAGGAGCAACCTGCGTACCTACAAGGCTTATGCCTACCTGGTGGGAATGATGTTGCTCAACAGTTATGATCGCTCCGAGAGGGTCTACGATGCCATGCTCTGCAGGGGGTTCAAAGGGCAATTCTGGATACTGGACCATTTTGGCTTGAAAAGGGGAGATGTTATTCTATTCATTATCATGCTCCTCTCCATAGCGGCATTGGGCTTCCTTCAATGGGGGAAAGGACTATTCTCATAAGGCTACGGGACATCACCTTCGGCTATGACTCCGGCCACGATGTCCTGAAAAAATTGAATGTCACCTTCTCGCAGGGGGATAGGGTTGGCCTCACTGGGCCAAACGGGTCCGGAAAGACAACCCTTTTTCACATTATCCTCGGCCTTCTGGAGCCGAGGGAGGGGGAGATAGAGATATTCGGGAGAAAGATGCGCGACGAAGCTGATTATCGGGAGGTCCGGGAAAGGATCGGCCTCCTTTTCCAGGATGCAAATGATCAATTGTTCTGCCCAACAGTGGCTGAAGACATCGCCTTTGGGCCGCTCAACCTGGGAAAGCGACATGAGGAGGCACTGAAAATCGTGGGGGAAACGCTGAACATCCTGGGACTTATCGGTTTTGAGGATAGGGTGACCTATAAGCTCTCGGGGGGCGAAAAGAAGCTCATATCCCTTGCAACGGTCCTCGCCATGAAACCCGAGATTTTGCTGCTAGATGACCCCACATCGGGACTCGACGAGGAGACAACGGAAAGGATCATCCGGGTGCTTAACAGCTCCTCCGCTTCCTACATGATCATTTCCCAAGACAGGG
>JBGVTJ010000232.1:0-2681 GCA_041862515.1 Thermodesulfobacteriota bacterium
GAAGGATGGCGGGGGCATTTGTGGCAAGGACGATTTGCCTCTTACGCGATGGAAGAGAGGTATCTTTTGGCTGCTGCCAGGTACATAGAGATGAATCCAGTGCGGGCCGGGCTCGTTGATCGCCCTGGAGAGTATCCCTGGAGCAGTGCCGCCGCGCACATTCTTGGACGCGACGATCGGCTTGTCAAGGTATCTCCTTTGTTGGAGCTTGTCGATGATTGGGGGAGGTTTATTGCCGGGCAAATAGCAGAGCGAGACGTCAGTCTCCTACGCAGGCACGAGCGCACAGGCAGACCTCTGGGTGGTGAAGGCTTTATTGACAGGCTAGAGAGGACACTGAACCGCAGCCTTCGGAAGCAAAAACCCGGGCCAAAACCCAATCGAAGAACCAGATAAGTATTGTGTCCCCAGAATTGCTCCCCAGAATTGCAAATTTAGAATTGTCCAGAATTGTCTTCAGACTGGAAGAGGATTAATTGAAGATCATCCCCCCGTAATCGGGATAGAAACCATCTCAATATGTAGATTTCGCCATGACATAAAAAATGGGGGAGGCTTCTGCCTCCCCCATTCAGAGGATCCATCGTTAGAAGTAGGTTAATATCCTAATCCCATTGCGTTCCGCTTCTCTTCTTCTCATCAGAGAAGAAAAGTGGAAATGAATTAACATCCTTATTCTCTCAAAAGAGCTTCAGTCATGGCATCCACGAATTCAGGAACATCCATGGGGACACGCCCGGTGACGAGCCGGCCATCAATAACAGCCGACCAATCCCAACTGTACTCACCCCCCATAATTTTAATAGAGGGCTCACAGGCGAGCCATCCGGCGCATTTCTTCCCCCTCACCAGGTCCGCGGCAGCCACCGGGATCGGGGCGTGGCAGATGGCGCCAATGATTTTTCCGGCCGCATAGGCATCTCTCAAGAAATCACGATGTAGTACGGTGATCTGCCAGGGATTGAACGCGCCAGGCATGAACATGAGGTCAAAATCATCCATTCTCAGATCTTGTTCCTTAATGATCCTGTAATAGCTGAGTGGAATTTCCTGGAAAGGAACCGTCGTCCCATAACTCCCCTGCCTCACATCCAGTCCTAACAGCGCAGGCCGTGATCTCATCTGAGGCTCGAATAATCCGACCACATATTCCACCCCTCTGTACATGAGCTCCAGTGTAGGAGCACAGAGTTCAATATCCTCCCAATCCTCGGTTACCATCATCATAACCTTTTTGCCCTTGAGGATATCCTTATGCTTATCTTCAAAACCGGGCTTCATAACCTTGCACAATGCCCTCAGGACACCAGGTGTGTCAGCGGTATCTCTACCGGTGATGATATTGCCGTCCACCACAACCGATTCGGTCCGGTAATCCGCAATCTCTCTCAGCATGTAGTCGACAACCCGATTGCCGGTACATTTTTTGCCGTTAAGCATGCCAAGCTGAATCAGCGGCAGAATACCGCCGCCAATAGCAGCCATAGGAACTCCCCTGTCGGCAGCGGCCTTTATGAACTTCATCGCCACATCGTCGGCTACCATTATGTCGCCAGAGTGACCACCCAGAATTATGAAAGCATCATATGCTGCGGGATCTGCCACGTTCCACTCTGCTGCGTAACCTTTCCCTTTTTGCATCAATACAGGGAACTCTGTTCTAACACCATTGATGCCAAGGCCATCCATACCGACACTCAAATTCAAGCCCCACATACCGTGGGGTTCGTTCGCGTGCCCACGCATTGGCCGAACCTCTTTCCACAGATGATTATTATCCAGCACAAATTGAGGCCTTCCGCCGAACTCCGAAACAAACTCCGCAAGGTAGTAGGCTTGCCAATCGCTAAACTCAGCCCCGACAATCAAGCCGATTTTTTTCCCAGCCAGAGGGCCCTTCGGTTTCATTTTTCCGCCAAATGGACCCTTCCAGATGGTTACACCATCTTCTTCAACTATCTCGATGCCTGTTTCTTTGGCGACCTTCAGGAATGGTGATGCTGCCGATGCGAGTGTCGCACTTCCAAAAAACACGAGGCTGATTGCTAGCACTATTCCAATTCGTCGTTTCATGGCTTTTCCCTCCTTTTTGAAAAACAATGAATAGCTATGACTGTGCTGGATTTCTTCGCTACTTGCGCGTTTTATCACCCCCTTTCCCTTCGGCAAGCCGACCGCCCGCGAGATCTCTGATGCCGAATCTCGGAACCTTAGAGGATCTCCCCCCTCGTAGCCACGTGGCTTTCCGTCCCATCCTCACGGATGGTTTGGCTTTTCGGTCACTGTCCTTTTACCATAAATTAGCACTTAATAAAAGTCTTGTTTTAAGACATTATGGTAGATTCTAGTCAAGCCCCTTCTTTCTTATAGTTCCTCAAATATAGTCAAATAGTTACGTTCTACACTTATGTTATATAATGCCGAATTTAAAAATCTCTCAAATTCTTAGGTGTTCTTGTGATTTCTCTTATTTTCTCATTATTTCAAAAAATTTTTTGGATTAGAGGTGGGATTCCTTGGACCAGGAGGTGACCAGCGAGGCTGCCCTTTCTTGATTGGCTCTACGCAGTCACGAGGATAAGCGTCGAACTCCCGCCTACCACCGGAGCTTCCCGGGTAGCGATTTCTTCTATGAGGCCGCTTGTTGTCAAGCTCCTTTTTCGCTTAAAACATGGGTTACT
>JBGVTJ010000233.1:0-2182 GCA_041862515.1 Thermodesulfobacteriota bacterium
GCTGCTGGATGGCTCTCTGCTGGCGATGCCCTGGATCAGAATATTGCGGGGGTGAACGAATCTCCCGATGATCCCTGGGCCCTTGTCAGTAACCTCCAGTACAAATTCTGAGAGAGGCTGGTTATGAAAACCAGGCCCCTTTTTTGGGGGGCCTGGTTTTTTTTTACCAAAAATGGGCGACCGCACATTGGGGTTGACACGACGGGGAAAAGCGCTAAAATCTGTTTTGACCTTTTCGAAAGGCGGACAGTAGGGGGGTTACATGATCGCTTCTCTGAGGCGGCTCTTCCGGGTGAGATTTGTCCCGCTCCTCATGGGTGGGATGCTGATTGCCGGTTGTTCCCGCCTCCCATGGTCCAAATCGAAAGACAAGGAACCCCTTCCCGAGGGAAAGACGGTCTACATCGAAGACCTGGACAAGAGCAAGGGGATCGAGGTACCCCCTCAACCCGATAAGAGGCCTCAAAAATCACCCGACGACAAGGGAAAAGGACAGCCTTCCCCGGAGACCAAAACGCGGGAACGGGAGACCGTTGCCCTCGCCCCCACGGCTCCTGCGGATCTCACGTTTTCCCCGGTCAAAGGCCTCGAGGGCCTCAAGCGGAAAATCTGCGTCGTGGGTTTCGAGGACAGAACGGGCCCCCAGACGGAGAAATACGGAGAGCTTGCCACCCTGAGGCTCCTGCAGGAGTTGGAGAGAACACAAAAGGCGGTCCTCGTTGACAAGGAGGTGGTCTGGAACGCACTGGCAAGGGAAGGGATCGAACCCCAAGGGCTCACCGACCCCCATGCCATGAAAAGGGCCCATCACCTCCTGGGAATCCAGGCCTTTGTCACGAGCTCCATATCCGATCTCCAGGTCACATCTTCCCCCCCTGTTGGGGATAACGGCATCAAATCTTCCATGGCCAGCGCACGCATCGAGCTCCGACTCACCGACGCATCAACGGGAAACCTGCTCCGCACCTTCATCGAAAAGAACCCATCGTTCACCTCGGTTGCAACGGGCCTTCACTCCGACCACCAGTCCATACTGAGGGCCATCGACTACGATGTAGCACGGGTTGTCGATGGAATGCTCCGTTACCTGGACTTCCTGGAGTGGTCCAGCACGGTGGCCAAGGTGGAGGATGGAAAGGTCTATATCCATGCCGGCAGGTTGACGGGATTGCGGGTCGGCGCCGTTCTGGATGTGTATGAACCCGGTGAAGAGATCATCAATCCAATCACCAAGTTCTCCCTTGGATGGACCACCGGGGAGCGGAAGGGGAAGGTAATGGTGACCCATCTCTTCGGCGTCGATGCCTCCATCGCCAAGCCTCTCGACGGCGCTGAATTCAGGGCGAGCGATATCGTCAAGATCCCTCAACAATAGCTCTCCCCTGCTTCGAAAGTTTGCCGACTTCTACCGGCTGATACATCCAACTTTCGCTTCATTATAATGAACTTTTACAACACGAATAAGTTTGTTATATCGTGGAGATTTTTGGGCTTAAGCCTCAGAATGACATTACGACGCAGTCTCATAAGGGGGAAATAGGGGAGATGAAAGATTCTCCGTTTGCAACGTTAAAGCCTGTTACCTTACCAGTTTCATAAGATCGGCAAATTTGCTGGCGACTTCTCGCTTCTTGGCTCTCTGAACCTTGTCTGCGTCGACATAATCGACGGCTTTCATATCACAGAAGCTCACACACTGAGGATCGCCATCACAATAATCACACTTTCTGGTGACTCTTTCTTTGACATCGAAAAAGGGATGTCCAAAAGGACATGCAATAATACAGGTCTTACATCCAATACATTTATCCTGATCTATCACTACTCTCTGGTTTTCCAGATCCCTGTGACACGCTTTTGTTGGACATACCTCCGTACAGAAGGATGTCTCACAATTCTGGCAGGTCATGGGAAGGTAGAATCCTACGTTCTCCCATTTGATCACCCTGATTCGGGATCGGCTGGGGTTGCTGGCTCCCGTATGAAACACCGAACAGACCAACTCGCAGAGCCTGCATCCGGTGCACTTTTCATGGTCGACGATGAGCATTTTTTCCATGGTTTTTTCTCCTCCTAATCCGTGGGGCGTGTCCGTGGAACGTGTTCCTGTCCGGTTATTTGTCATTTGGATTTTGGACTTTGACATTTTCCGTGTTGCTCTACGACCCTCTCCCTTAACCCC
>JBGVTJ010000234.1:0-3155 GCA_041862515.1 Thermodesulfobacteriota bacterium
CTTCGAGCTGCTTCCACCACTTGCGAAACCCCTAGCAAAATTCAAGCCAAATATTTGCCTATGCCGAGGCATAAGCGTTTACCGCCGCTTTTCCAAGGTTTGCGCCGGTTTCCATGCCCGATGGCAAATGGCCGAAGTGGGCCTCCCAATTCATTGACGGGGGAATTGCGGAAGGACTATCCAAAAATCGAATACCATCCTCCTGAAATCGAATACGGCCCGGTGATACTTGCCAAAGCCTATTGCAGGGTCGTAACGAGGAACTGCTTCCCAAGGGGTTTTGTCTTGACAGGGGGATTTTTTTTGTCCTATTATGTGACAAAAATTACAAGCTCCCTTGGTGATTACGGTTCAAAGGCGGAGGCATCGGACTCATCCAAGGGGTTGTTTACCTCAAACCGAGAGAGGCCAGACTATGAAAAAGGTATTGACCGGCAATGAGGCCATAGCCCGGGGGGCTTATGAAGCAGGGGTGAAGTTTGCTGCCGCATATCCGGGTACGCCCAGTTCCGAAATTCTCGATACCATAGCGAGGGAATATGAGGAGATTTATGCGGAATGGTCTCCAAATGAAAAGATCGCCTTGGAGGCTGCTATGGGGGCTTGCTTCGTGGGGGCAAGGGCGCTGGTCTGTATGAAACATGTCGGGGTCAATGTCGCCGCGGACCCCTTGCTTACCCTCTCCTACACAGGGGTCAAAGGTGGATTGGTTCTGCTTACCGCAGACGATCCCGAACTGTATAGTTCCCAGAATGAGCAGGATAACCGCCACTATGCCCGATTTGCCAAAATCCCTATGCTGGAGCCGAGCGACAGCCAGGAGGCCAAGGAATTCGTCAAGCTGGGATTCGCCATCAGCGAGCAATTCGACACCCCTGTGATGGTGAGGAGCGTCACTCGGGTTTCCCATTCGAAGACGATCGTGGAGCTGGAGGAGAGAAAAGAAGGGCCCGTTCCGATTGAGATCAAGAAGGACCCTTCCAAGTACGTGATGTTGCCAGTATACGGGAGACAGAGGCATAAGGCTGTCGAGGAGAGATACCTCAAGTTGAAGGAATTTGTTGAAGATTTCCCGGAAAATCGAATGGAGATCAACGATAAGAAGGTCGGCATCATCACCTCGGGCATTTCCTACCAGTACGCGAAAGAGGTATTTCCCGATTATTCATACCTCAAGCTGGGAATCTGTTGGCCCCTGCCTGACAAGCTCATTGCCCGTTTTTTCCAGCAGGTGGAGGAAGTTTACGTGGTCGAGGAATTGGATCCCTTCATCGAGGAGAGCGTCAAGGCCATGGGGTTCTCGGTATCCAAGGGAAAAGACTGTTTCCCCATCCGGGGAGAGCTCACCCCCCTGCTGGTTGAAAAGGGAATCATGGGGGAACGCTTTCAACCGCCCAAGCCCGTATTCACGGAGGAATTGCCCCCAAGACCGCCCAATCTGTGTCCGGGATGTCCCCACAGGGGCCTGTTTCACGTCCTCAAAAAGGGGAAATTCTTCGTTGCCGGGGATATCGGTTGCTATACCCTTGCGGCGCTTCCTCCCCTCAACTCCCTGGATACCTGTGTGTGTATGGGGGCGAGCATCGGTCACGCCCATGGTATATCCAAGGTTGTTTCCAAGGATGAAAGAAAGAAGGTGGTAGGGGTCATAGGGGATTCCACCTTTCTCCACGGTGGGGTAACACCGCTCATGGATATTGGCTACAACAAGGGCACAGCCACCATAATCATCCTGGATAATCACGCCACGGCCATGACGGGTTTTCAAGAACATCCATCAACCGGCTTTACCATTCGGGGGGAACCGACCCATAAGGTTGACTTCCTAGAATTGGGTAAGGTCCTGGGCATCAAGAACCTGAAGAAGGTTAATCCGTGGAACGTAGAGGAGACGGAGAAGGTAATCGGGGAGGAGACCGAGAAGGATGAACCGTCCCTCATTGTCAGTGAGGGGCCCTGCGTAATGCTCCGAGAGGCCATCAAGGAATATCACAAGCCCTATAGTATCGATGCCGACAGGTGTACGGGATGCAGGGTCTGTCTCAATTTGGGGTGCCCTGCTATTTCCTGGCAAGCGGTTTCAGGGGATATGGCCATCACTGCGGAAGGAAAAAAGCGCAAGGGCATCGCGGTTATTGAAAAAACCCTATGCCCCGGATGCGGCCTCTGTCATCAAGTGTGTAAGTTCGATGCCATTATCCCTCCTGAAGGGGAGGTGAAATACGGTTTCGAGCTGGCATAGACTCTTTTTCCTGGGGGGAATACGATGGAGAACGCCGTTACCAACATTTTGATTTCGGGCGTGGGTGGGCAAGGAATCATCCTTGCCAGCGATATCATGACAGAGGTCTTTTTGGAATCGGGTTTCGACGTCAAAAAGAGCGAGGTCCATGGAATGGCCCAAAGGGGCGGGAGCGTTACGAGCCATGTACGGTATGGCAGCAAGGTATATTCGCCCATCATCAAACAGGGAGAGGTGGACATCCTTTTTTCCTTCGAAGAGTTGGAGGGACTCCGGTGGCTCAATTACGTGAAGCCAGATGGGGTGATCCTTCTTAATGACTACAAGATCAACCCGCCAGCGGTCAACCTCGGGCAGGTGGAATACCCCGGGGATATACCGGGAATAATCCGCAAACGATTTCATAAATTCTATTTGATCGACGGAACAGGGCTCGCCCTTAAGGCGGGGAATATTCGAGCCACAAACGTGGTCCTCTTGGGGGCCATATCAAATCTCTTTGAGATAGAGGAGACCCTCTGGATCCAAACCATCCTGAGACACCTTCCCCCCAGGCTCCATGAGGTCAACAAGCAAGCCTTCGCCATGGGGAGGGCTCAGATCAAGGCTTAGTCTATCGATTCGGGAGTTCGCTTTCGAGCCGTAACAACTCAGCAAGGGAAAGGGATGCCCGATGCACTCTTTCCCTTTTTTAACCCTTGCCGTGGTTTCGGCCATTCTCACGCGGTGGTGACTATCCGGGTTAACTCGATGCAGTGGTTAGAAGCGAGGAATTTTAGCCTACATAACACGCTGAACTCCGGTCAGCTCTTTCGTTATATCGCCTTAGGCGATCATTACATTATCCACGCGGGGAATCGCCTCTTTAAAATCTGGCAAAAAGGAAGGCGAATTTTTTTCGAGGGGGTAGGGG
>JBGVTJ010000235.1:0-2117 GCA_041862515.1 Thermodesulfobacteriota bacterium
TATGGGGCAGACGGCTGGCGATCCTGCTGGTAGTACCTTGGGGTCATTGTTCTCGTTCTGGCAGGGATCACGTACGGTTTTCTCAGAAACAGGCCGGAAGACCTGGGGTTGCAACAGTTAGGTTCAGACGCATCCGAGGCCAAATCGGAAGGACAAAAGGCCAAGGGACTTGAGTGGGGAAAGATCTACAAAATCGGATCGGTGTGGCACCTCGGGGTTATCTATTTCATGTATGGATTTTCCTATATCATCTACATCAACTTTTTTGCCACCTTTCTCGTCAAAGAGATGGGATGGACACATAGTGAGGCGGGTAGGCTTTTCACGTTTCTCGGCTTCCTGAGCATTTTCTGCGGCCTTCTCTGGGGAGGAATTTCCGATGTCATTGGGAGAAAGGCCGGGGCAGCCCTGGCCTATGTGGCTCTGGCTATATCCTATGGAATTTTTGCCCTGTTCCGTTCACCGGGAGCTTTCTATGTCTCCGCCCTTTTTTTTGGCCTCACGGCATGGGCCATACCCACCATTATGGCCGCAGCGGCAGGAGACTACGTCGGCCCAAGGTTGGCACCTGCCGGGCTGGGTTTTATCACGTTATTCTTCGGTATTGGGCAGGCAATTGGACCGTCTGTAGGGGGTCTTCTCGCGGATATGAGCGATTCCTTTGCCCTCGCTTTTGCCCTCGCCTCCGGTGTTTCGGTGATCGGGACAGTGGGATCTGTCACATTGAGGAAACCTCGGGGAGAGGCCTGAAATCCCTAAAAAAAGTTTGACAAAAAGGGCCCAAATCAATAAGGTTGATTAGCGGAAACGGAGAAAACGTGTCACTTCCTTGGAGGTAGTTATGAGCGATGACCAAGTCGATAGAAGAAAGGGTAGTCGAAGGCAATCCGATATCTTCATCAAGAAGCTATCGGATGAGCTGGATATTATTATCGATATCCTGGACGGCAAACTCGATGATACCGCAAGGGAGATCCTTGAGGTGAGGAAGCTTCAATTTCAACTGGGCCGGAGGAGAGACGATCGCGAAACCGAAGCCGAGATCATGAGGAAACTGGAGAGGATATCCAAGTCACTGTTGGACCTGGTCCAACCGGCGAGGTGAACTATCAGGGCCCCGAATTCGTTTCCTCGATATTTGCTCGTCGTAGGGGGCAATGTAAGGTTTTGGCCGATGGAGAAGGGTTGGAGTTGATGAATCTATGGGAGATGGGATAACCTTCTATAAAGAGCCTCATTTGAACAGCCCCCATTTTATTGCGGCATGGCCGGGAATGGGGAATGTGGCATTGAGGGCTGCCAGCTTTCTGAGGGAAAAGTTGCAAGCAGAGGAGTTTGCTGAGATTGCGGCCGGCGATTTTTTCCCGGTATCCGGTGTTACTATCCGAGATAACCTCATCGACGAACCTCGATTGCCGAGGAGCAAATTTTACTCGTGGAGCAACCGACCGCCCTTGAAGGATATTATGATTTTTATTGGGGATACTCAGCCTTCTCCCGGAAAGGAATACGCCTTTGCAAACCAGGTGATGGACATAGCTATTAAATTTCGGGCCGAAAGAACATATACCTTCGCTGCTATGCCCTCTAATATTGGCCACAAGGACGTCCCAAGGGTGTGGGGCGTGGCTACTGATGCGAGGCTCATAGAGGTTCTCAGGGGATTCGGTGTTCAAATCATGGCGTATGGCCATATCAGTGGCTTGAATGGTTCCCTTCTGGGAGTGGCGAAGACGAGGGGAATTGAGGGGATTTGCTTACTGGGAGAGCTTCCTCACTATGCCACTCAGATTGAAAATCCTCGGGCGTCTAAGGCCGTCTTAGAGTTGCTTGGAAATGTGCTCGATATCCATATTGATATGACTGAATTGGATAAGCTGGCCGAATACACGGAAGCGGAGATTGAACGGTATGTGCGGCAAATTAAAGAGGAGATCCAACTGGAGGGGTTGACGAAGGGCGGGGAGAAGGACCCCGGATATGTCCATTGATACTTTCGCAGTCGTCGGACAGAGGAGCACCATGGAATGGGGTAAGATTAGGCAGGCGGTGAGATCAAGATTCGGATTTGCTGTAGCCATCGCCGTCATCTCTTTTGTCGCTATCTTCGGCTTCGG
>JBGVTJ010000236.1:0-2585 GCA_041862515.1 Thermodesulfobacteriota bacterium
AGACGGACCCCTGGGGTATCAAGGTATCCATGGTGGAGATCAAGCACGTCGACCTTCCCGAGGAGATGAAAAGGGCCATGGCCAAGCAGGCCGAGGCTGAGAGGGAGCGGAGGGCCAAGGTCATCAACGCCATGGGCGAATTTCAGGCCGCTGAGAAGATGGCAGAGGCGGCAAAGGTTCTGAGCACCTATCCCGCGGCACTCCAGCTGAGGTTTCTCCAAACTTTACGGGAGGTGGCGGCGGAGAATAACTCGACGTTAGTCTTCCCGGTACCAATCGATTTGGTGAAACCCCTCCTTGAAAAGGCAGGGAAATTGGGAAAATAAGGGAGATTTCTCACCTCTCGACGGAGGGATCTTCTCCCAACTTCTCTAAGATGAGAGAAGGGAGGACGTTTCGGTTCATCTCCGTAACGGCCACTATTTCGACGGCTGGCCACTGCCGGATCCGTTGGGTAAATGGATCGCTCTTCTGATGGATAACCCCCAAGATCCTCTCATCGCTTGCCAAGATCCGGCGAATTAAGGACCGAAAACGCTTTGAGAAGAGTTCCATCTTACCGATCTCGTCGATAATGGTCAATTCTTCCTTTTCAAGGGCCCTTTCGAGGGACGGGATGGCGATTTCATCAAAGGCGTGAACATTGACCCCGTACCTGCCCACCCGGAATGGCCCAGAGTAGCTCACGTGTGCCAGGATTCCATCACGACCATCCAAGGTCTTGATACGGAAACCCTCCCGGATGTTCCCCTTTCTTATCTCCTCGGTGTAAAACCCTCCCGCCTTGCCCCTGAATCCTTGGATCACCTTCATGATGACCGTCGTCTTCCCCACACCCGGCCTCCCCGTCAATAGTATCTTTGGCGGAGCAGCCTCGGAGGCGGAAGTCGTTGCTGGTGCTCGGTTTATTAGACGGTGGCGGACAACCATGCGGAAATATTATCATACCTATGGCATCGATGTCATGGTTTTCAACCTGTCATTAGTGCTACCTTGAAACCAAAAAAATCAGGAAATGAGATGTGTCGCTCGCTGCCTTAATCACCTCCCTTTGCCTGAGCCTCAAGTATCAGAGCAGAATTGGAAGCTGAGTTGAGAGAATTCCTTTCCGAATTAAGAGCGACCAATTTGCAGGAGCCGTGACCCGGATTACGCCGTGCGGTCCACCGGATGGGATAGATGTTAACGAGGGGAAGGTCCCGACCAGCCCTCGACCCATTTCCCGACGGCTCCCGCTTGTTTCCCCCCTGATTCCCAAAATAACTTTATGGTGGCTAACGCCATAGGGGCTAAGATAGATCTCCTTCTCATTGAAAAACAGTCTTGTCAATCTCACAAAACGTAAAGGGGCTGTTGCCCAAATCCCCTTTCGCTCTCTGAAAAGAATTTTTGATCATTCTAAAGTTCGCTTCACTGCAAACCTAAAACTCCCCTTTGGGCTCAAACATTAGGTTTGCGGCCGTTTCGCTTCACTAAGAATAGTTACCAAAAATTCTTTGATGTTCGCTCCAGGAGATTTGGGCAACAGCCCGTAAAGAGATGACCCCCATACCACTCCCAACCTCTTACTTTTTATGTATATTTTAATTACAGGATTAAAGGATGATGATCTCGTAAAAAGTCAAAATTCGATGGCAAAGTAAAAAGCTCCAAATTCAAGGCGTGCAAATCCTGAGGAATGAGGCGTACTAACAGTACGCTGCAGTGACGAAGGATGCAGCGCAACGCAGAAGTTGGACTTTTTACGAAGCCATCAATTATTTATTCTTTAGTCCGCCTGATAGACCTGGGAAGCCGATCGAGTTTGAAAACCGTGATGAACTCCTTGTTCAGGCTTATCCAAAGCCGTTCAGCAATAATTGCATTGGTCAGAGAGTCCTTGAAATTCATCCAGTCCGAAAAGACTGCCGGATCTCTCGCGACCATCACGAGGTCAGGGGCATCGATTTCTCCCGCTTGAACGTCAAATTTCCCATCGTCGATCACCAGTCCCATGGAACCTCCCGGTGTCCTTACCTGTATCCTTCTCTTCCATCCCGCAAGGTTCTTCTGGGCCCTCTCGCTGTGAGCCACCTTTGAGGTCATTTCCTCCATCTGAGAGAGAACCGACTCATAGGCCTTCTTCGCCTCTTCGGTCTGAGCCGGAAGCTCAGGCTCAACCGGGCTTTCCCAGTCAAGGTCGCTCTCTTGAAGCCCTTTGACTCCCCTCTTGTGCTCGGGAACCTCCTGGATTGGGACGGCAAAGATGTCGGTGGGCTTGCCAATTCTCTCATCCCTGAAGATGACCTTGACGCGTGTTCCCCTCTTAAAGACCCTCGGTGTAAGGACTCCTCTGGTCGTATAGACATGGATGGGAAGCGCGGTATCCGCCCCATCGAGAATAACCCGACCCCGGCCGAATGGCACTTGGTGCTGAAACAGGGAATGGCCAAAGTAGGTGATAGGCGGGGTGGAGTTCATAACGCCCGTGTCAGGCATCTCGACGAGCTCGATGGGATTGAAGTTGCACTCCGGGCAAAAGAGGAGAAACGGCGGAACCCTTACGAGTTTGCATGTGGGACATTCGGCACCCAGGATGGCCTTTC
>JBGVTJ010000237.1:0-8216 GCA_041862515.1 Thermodesulfobacteriota bacterium
TCCCCAAAACATGTACATAGGGCCCAGCGATTACGTCTCCTGGTTGAAGGACAACAAACTCTGCTTCTTGAGGATTGAGGCAGAGCAATTCGGCGGCGTGCCGATGAATGTAGAGGTCCGGCTTTCCGTGGAGGATTCGCCCAACTCCGCGGGGGTAATCATGGATGCGGTGCGGGCGGCCAAGGTGGCATTGGACCGGGGGCTTTCCGGGCCTATTGTAGAGGCCAGTGCCTACCTCTTCAAATCACCGGTCCAGCAGTTCGAGGATACGTTGGCCCGGGAGATGCTGAAGCGCTTCGCTGAACCCTCGATTGGTATCGCTGAAGCCGTTGCCGAGGTGTGTGTAACTTCGGGGGAATCAACCTCTGTGTGAGGTTACTCTCCCGCCGTGAATGTTTCCTCATGTCAAGGGAAGGGAAAAATTTCTTCTAAATCCGTTCAGTAGTTCACCTTAACCAAAAAAAGTCCTTGGGCTGGTGCAGTTAATCCGGCCCTTCTTCTATCCCGTGCCTCCAGAATGTCAGCGAATTGGGAAGGGGTCAGCTTCCGCCTTCCCACCTCAACAAGGGTTCCCACAATATTTCGTACCATTTGCTTCAAAAAGGCGTTGGCTTCCACCTCTATGGTAATGAGGTGCCCCCTCATCCCCACATCGATCGCATAGATCTCCCGTATGGGACTTACGTGGTCGGAACCGGCCGAGCAAAAGGAGGAGAAGTCATGGCGACCTCTCAGTTTCATGGCGGCTTTCCTCATGCTGGTTAAATCCAATTTTCCCGGGACAAACCATGAATAATGGCGGTGAAAGGGGGAATCCAATTCCCCATTGAAAATCCGATACTCGTAAACCTTTCCCTTTGCACTAAATCGGGCATGGAATGCTTTGTCAACCTCCTCAACGTCTTTAACCCGGATATCCTCGGGAAGGAGACTGTTGAGGGCTTTGAGAAATGACAGGACATCGAGGGCGCTCTGTGTCTTGAAATGAGCTACTTGCCCCATGGCATGAACCCCGGTATCCGTTCTACCGGAGGCAAACAGTCTCACCGGCTCTCCCGTGATTTGCGCGAGTTTTCCTTCTACGGTCCCCTGAATAGTCTCAACGTTAGGCTGAATCTGCCAACCGTGATAGCCCGTCCCGTCATATTCGATGGTCAATTTAATATTTCTCATGCTTCTTTTTGCTTAATCTCCCCGTGGTAACTTCCAAATAGTCTTAAAAGCCATCCCTGCTTAATGTCTATGGCTCTCTCCGGACAGAACTCGGAACAACAGAAACACCGGATACATTTGGAATAATCAATATCTATCTTCCCTCTCTCCACAGTCATCGCTTGAGATGGACATCCCTCAACACACACTTCGCAGAGTTCACATACATCCTCCCTGATTCGCGGCTTTGCCGTCATAGCATTCCTTAATAAGTTTCTCAAAGGTTGCGGAAGGCCCCATTGAGGCTCCATGCTCCGAGGAAAATGGAACCCCTTCACCTTCACCTCTCCAATCCTCTCGCCCACGACCTCGATATCCTTCGTCTGGCCCACTCCCAACCCCAAATCGGTCCCAATTCTGTTGGTCAAAAGGTCCAGGGGCGGGAGTCCAATGACATCACAGATGGTCGAATCGACGGCGATCCCGTCAGTGCCCGCGAAAATCAACCCAATCTCACGAGGCTCCCCACCGCTCGGCCCGTCTCCCTCCATGCCCACAACGCCATCGACCACATTCAGCCTTGGCCTGATTATCCCATAAAGGTCCACGAGCATTTGGGCGAAGGAGTGTCTGTTAATCCCCACCTTGAAATGCCATTGGACTTTCTTGGTACCCGGAATACACCCGAAGAGGTTCTTCACCGATAAGGTCATGGTGGTCATACCATGGGTTTTCAACTTGGGGAGGTTAATCAGAAGATCACAGTCCATGACGGCCCTGGCTACCTCTACCGTTCTGAATACCCCTTGATGGGACCCTTTGACCTCAATGGCATCGTCAAAGTCCACCAGCCTGCAATTCATCTTCCGGACAACATCATAGATCCCTGCCTTGGACGCCACCCTCAATAACCCTCCTATTGCGGGGCTATCGCCGACCATGGGGACACCACCGGCATCCCGAACCAACTGGATTACGGCTTTCACAACGGAAGGGTGGGTTGTCACGGCCTTTTCCGGGTCACTTGCCGATAGGAGGTTGGGCTTGATTAAGACTCGATCCCCCCCCTTGACAAAGGCGTCCATCCCATCCAGCAGGTCAACAGCATACTTCACCGCCTTTAGCACCGATTTTTCGGAATAATCCTGACATCGAATGATGGAGACCTTCGATTTGGCCACCCTCTTTATCCCCTTCCATGCTGCGGGGTCTGCGGAATGTCGGAATGCACGCTCTCTTCGAGAAGGGCCTCAATGCATTCAATCCAATGTGATGGACCCTTTTTTGAAAACAGGGACACATGACGAGACATTGGTTTGTACGCAGAAGGCCACATCCTCTTCAAATCCCAGCCGCATTAACTCCCGTCCGTGCTCACAGGTCCTTGCCATCTCCAGGAGATTGCGAGCAAAGGCTTTGTAGAGGATTCGCGAAGCCCTGGCACCATCCGTTAAGGCAACCCCCTGTTTTTCCAAAAGGTCAATCAACATTCCCCCACATACTACATCCTCCAAGGAAAACCTCCCCTTCATGCCCGCTGGAACCATCACCGGATCAGCATTTAAAGTCGAACATCTTTGGACAACAACATGAGCGTTTGTGAAACCGGCCACGAAGACGTGTTCACAATCGGCCACCGATTGTACGGCCTTGGTTCCATTGGTTGTGGTCAGGATGACCCTCTTCCCCGATACAAAATCCCGGGTATATTCCCTGGGAGAATTGCCCAAATCAAATCTATCGACCTTTAATCCGCCTTCTTCTCCCCCGATCAACGTGTCTCTCCCCGGTAATCTTTTCGCCAGACTGAAGGCTTCATCGACAGTCACAACAGGGATGACCTCGGTGCATCCATGGGATAGTGCTTCGATAATGGTGGTCGTCGCCCTCAATACATCGATGACTACGAAGACCTTTCCATCATCCTCCCTCACAGGCAAGGGCCGATGGATAAACTGTATATCGGCGCGCATTCTATTCCCTCCAAGAGATAGAAAAAACATACCCAATTCATCCATAGTCTGAAAGGGCAATTCTCTACCTAGGGAAAGAGGTCCCTCCCCAGAAATACGCTTACAGTGAGGAAATTCACGGACAATCAACTCGGGGAGATAGACGTAGCGGAGTATGTTCTCTACGATATGTTTCCCCCGCGCCTTGACTAGGTCTTGGGAGGGGAATCCTTGCGAGTGAACTTCTGGAACGTGTGACAATCGGGTGGAACCAGGCCCCTTTCGACCCCGAAAGTGTAGGTGACCTCACCAACATAGAGGTCGCCGTGGGAGTCCACGCACAACGTGTGTGGTGCGACGAAATTCCCCGGCGCACACCGATCGGCGCTTATCCAGCGCAGCAGTACATTACCGTTCGGGTCGAGGACGCTGATGTGTCCCGGCAGATCGTGCCTAATGGGACCATTGGCAAAGGAATGTTGTCCCACGCGCCACCACAAGCTGGAGACATATATCAGCCCCTCCCCGTCTATGCAGATATCCGTCGGACGCTGCACGTGTGTCCACTGATCAAGGTACTCGCCATCAGGGCTGAAGAATTGAATCCGGTCGTTCTCGCGGTCGGCCACCAACACTCGCCCTTCGGCGTCGATGCCGATGCCATGGGGAAGGTTGAACTGGCCGGGACCAGTACCGGGATCTCCCCAAGACTGCATCAGCTTGCCATCGGGGGTGAATCGATGCACCCGAGCATTACCATACCCGTCACAGACGTACAGTTCTCCATTTAATGCGAGGGCGACATTTGTGGGACGGTTGAAGGGTAGTCCACCGCGCGCAATACTGGTCAAACCTTTCTCCTTGTCGTAACCGGTATCCGAGGGTACTCCCGGGGTTCCAACCACCATAAGTTGCTCACCCTCGGGGGTAAACTTGCGGACGGTGTGATCACCGTCGTCGACAATGTACACTGAGTCGTCCGGGCCGGAAGTGATCCCGTGGGTGCGAGGGGTAAAGATGTCCTCGCCCCAGGATGTTACAAAGGTGCCATCGGGCTCGTAGACAATCACTCGGGCGTCACTCCGAGTGACCAGGTAGACGCGGTCACGCGAGTCAACTGTGACTCCGTCTACGTCGCGATGCACATATCCCGCCGGGAGCTGCTCCCATCCCTCGATTACTTCGTACCTGAACCCCTTCGCCATTGTCTTTTCTCCCCTCAATCACGCCGATAACGAGGCTGCCACTCATCAAAGCCCCTGGATAGGTCGGCAGGAGACGATAAAATCACCCGTTTCCCTATCTAGGGTAAGGAGGATATTCTTGAGCCAATGTTCATCATCCCTTTCCGGAAAATCCTCCCGGTAAAAGGCTCCCCGACTCTCTTCCCTTTCCAGGCTTGCCCTCATGATGGCCTTCGATATTACTATACTTCCTTTCAGCTCATTCAGCTCAAGAGACCTTCCCGCTGTCTCCAACTCGGCCAATCTCCTCTCCATTTCGGAAACCCTGGATAGTCCCTCCCCCAGGGATTTTGCATTCCGTATGGGACCAGCATGGGTCCAACTCACATTCTGAACTTCGCGGAAGAGCTCCCGCATCCCTTCCGCCTCGTGCTTCCATGGGGACTTACCCCTGACCATTTCCCGCTTCAGTTTTCCCCGACGAACTCCCATAGCATATCGAGCTGCCGATTCGCCTGCTATATCCCCGAATACACCGCATTCCGTCAGGGCATTCCCCCCCACTCGATTGGCCCCGTGAACGCCGGAGGTCACTTCACCAGCGGCGAAAAGTCCAGGGATTGCCGTCTGGGCACGGTCATCAATCTCCACGCCTCCCATGAAGAAGTGAACAACCGGGGCGATAGAAAAGGGCCGATTCCGAAAATCGGGGTTTATCCTCCCGAGTCGATTCAGAGGAGGTCTCCCCCACTTCTCCTCCGGAACAGCTGTATAATCCAAATAGACCTTTCCCTTCTCCGTTTCCCTGCTGAGGATCAGGGTGAATTGATCGCGATATTTCACGATGGATTCGTTCAAATCGAACTGAAGGCCATGTTTCTTGGCGAGATCTTCCCCCTTGGAGTCGATCGCCCTAGCCTCTTTTGGGATCGGTAATAGGATAATCATGGGGGGTAAATGGGGTTCGGCTAGACCGAGGGGATAACATTGGACGAACTCCATATCCCGTAAAGGTAACCCCACCTGCAATGCGAGCCAATACCCGTCCCCCAAAATCCCCTTGTGATTGTCATGGCGCCTGTAGATACCGCCTCCTCCTCCCGTTGCCAATACAACCGACTTTGCATCGATGACCACCTGGCCCTCCTTTTTGGAAATCCCCAGGGCTCCCGATGCCCGCCCCTCCTCCAGCAACAACTCTATGATGGAAAACCAGGGAATGGCGGTAATCCGTTCATCTTTGATGTATTCCAAGAGTGCATCCATGAAGGCAAGGCCCGGAACCTTCGTCGAGGTACCCATTTCGATAAACCAAGAGCTTTCGCTTCTTCTCTTCAGAGGGACCGTCATCTCCCTCAAAGCCCCTATCATGGCCTCGCCTCTCTGGGCCAGAATGTGAACCAATCTAGCATCGTTTATCTTCTTCCCCGCTTCCATAACCAGCTTAACATACTCATCGGGAGCAAATTCCTTTGAGGGAGCTAACCATCCCCCACCGGCAAGTACTGAATTCCCGCTCCTCATGGAAGCCTTACTGGCGAGCACCACCTTGCACCCCATTCGGGCGGCTTTCAAGGATGCCATAACCCCAGCAGCTCCGCTGCCTACTACCAGCACATCGGTCTTGATTTCCTTCAATCCCATCACCTATGCCCTTGGAAGTTAAATGAAAGGCCCCACCACCAAACGGATGGGGCCTTTTCCCGTATTCCCTGGGCAGATGAGCAGACCTCTAGGGCTCGGCATAAAGCCATATCCTATCGTAATCCGCAATGCCCCTTTCACGATCGAAGACACAGATGCGGTTACCCCTTCCCCCATCAGCGCCCTTGAAGTCTTGGTAACCTTTTGCGGCCAGCAGGGCCTTATCTGCCTCTTCCACAATCTGATTGAGATCCTCCGGGCGGAGCATCCCATATTGATCGATGGCCTCCGATGGAAGAAGGGTCACACCGAAACTCATCGTCAAGTTTCCATTGGGCTGAACCTCTTGATTTCGAAAATAATGCCCCTCCACTGTCTTCCTTACTCTCTCGGTAAATTGACAGGCCTGTTCGATACTTGAGATCTTAGATAGATAGAAGATAAACTCCTCACCCCCATATCGACTGACCAAATCATCCTCGCGAATACTGCCTTTCAAGATCCTCCCCAGTTCCCGGAGCAGTTTATTCCCCGCGATATGAGAGTTACGATCGTTGAAATTCTTGAAGTCGTCGATATCCGACATTACGATGGCGATGGAAAACCCCTGTTCATCCTTCCTCTTCCGGTAAGTCGTAATCCTGAGGGTCAACGCCTCGAAAAAGGGGTCCCTGTTCAGCAATCCCGTAAGCCCGTCGTATTGAACTAAATTGAGCTTGTCCATTACGGAGGAGATATGAATCGACAACTCCCTCAGCATGGAGCGGTCTTGTTCCGTAAAACCGAATTGATCGATACCACCCTCAGGATCGGTTTTGTTAAACATCTCGATGACACCGGTAATTTTCCCGTTATGTCGCAAAGGAACACAAAGAACATTCTCGATCGGAAAACCGACCTTTTCCTTATACCAATCCGAAAATCGCTTGTCGTATTGGACCTCCTTTGCGTTGACCTCTTCCCCTGTCTCCGCCACAATGCCCGCATAGCCCTCACCCATTGGGAAGGTGAGTTCATTGACTTCCGTGTGGGAAAGGAGCCTATTGGCCCAGATAAGGGATTTGACAAACTCAGCCCCCTGGTCATCCCTCATGATGGTATAGAGACTAATAGCATGGGCCATCAGGACATCCCGTATCTCTATAACCCTTTCCAATAAGGTATTGAGGTCCTCCGACACATCGAGCTTGATCTTAAGTTCCGCCAATCTGTTTTCCTGAAGCCTGAAGTTGGTGAATTCACTTTTGAGCTGGTCCAGCTCCCTTTGCAGGGATAAGATCTTTTCCCGCTGGCTCTCTTTTTCGGTAAAGAGGAGATAATTGGCCTGTCTCAGCCTATCCCTGCCTTCCTTCAGCCTTTCGATGAGCTGCTTGTTTTCGTTTTTCGTCCTCCGCTGCTCCACCGCACGCTTCACGGAATACTCCACTAAATTTCGGTTGAGGGGTTTCTTCAGGTAATCGAAAGCTCCCCCCTTCAAGGCTTCAATGGCATTATCCTCGGTGGAGTAACCGGTTATCACGATGCAGGGAATATCTGGGTCGACCCTTGAAACCCTCTTGATTACCTCGTGGCCATCTATCTCCGGCATTACCAGATCCACGACAATAGCATCGAAGACATGGGTCTGGACCAAATGTAAGGCAGATTTGCCATCGTTGGCAACATGAACTTCATAATCTTTATTAAGCATCTTGGTCAATATTCGGGTAATGGTCTCCTCGTCATCGATGACTAAGACTTTGCTTTTGGGGTCCATGATTTTCCTCTTTGATTGTAATAACCCTTCTTATACACCATTTTTGAAAAAAATTCAAATGATTAATGTGAGAAGTCTGGTGAAAGATCCATTCTAAATGAGATTCTATCCTAGCCTTTGAGTATCTTTCTCTTTTCTTCACAGAGGCCGCTCGTAGGACCCTTTTCATCACCGAGATGGTAGTGAAAACGTGTGGCCGGGTCCAGAAGAAACCGGGGCTTTCACGAGCGCTCTCCTGTTATATGAATGATCTTTTCCAATTCAGCTTTGATGGCTTCGTAAAAAGTCCAACTTCCGTTCGACATGCTCACGGCCCTGAGCAAAGCCGAAGGGCTGCGTTGCGCTGCATCCTTCGTCATTGCAGCGTACTGTAAGTACGCCTCATTCCTACTGTAAGTACGCCTCATTCCTCAGGATTTGCGCGCCTTGAACTTGGAGCTTTTTACTTTGCCATCGAATTTTGACTTTTTACGAGATCATCAGCTTTGAATGCCTTAACATCTTCTCTCTTCTTTGACACGAGAAACC
>JBGVTJ010000238.1:0-37004 GCA_041862515.1 Thermodesulfobacteriota bacterium
CAGTTCAGCCCATGCTGGATCCATACCCTATTTCAATCGCAAATCTTTTTTCCCTCTGCTAATATAGATCCTTGAAGCGGCCCACCATTTGACTTTCCCCCAGAACGGTAGTGATAGAATAAGAGAACAGAGGCTCGAAATTCTCTTGGTATAGACAGACAGGGCCGGGCGTCCAAACGCTATGCTATCGTGGGCGACCGGCCTTTTTGGTAAGGAGAAAGGCTTCGAAAAGCTAACAATATCAGGAGAATGACAGTAATGAACTACATTTATATCATGGAGGTTTATCTCGATTGGGGAGGACCGAGCCGCCAATTGGGAGGGAGAGAAGATAAAAATGTTGAGGTAACAAATGATATATCTTTGTGACAATGTCTACAAATAATCGTTTCCATTTTGACGATTTCGGCACAATAAGGACATTTTTTTGTAGTGATAGGGAGCACATCACCTTTCTTAATTCTTCCTTTTATTGTATTACTTGTCTGTCTTTCTCCCATTGTCTTCCTCCTATTTTTGAATATTGAACTATTTGCATATGTTATGCCACATCTTATCCATCTGTAACTGATTGAAATTCCAATAAAAACTGAATACTTTCCTGACAATTCCAATCAAATCTGGATAATTTTTTCCTAGTGATAGGAAAAAATTTCACAAAATCTGGCTCAGATGGGGATGAAGGTGAGATTGTTAAGACCTGGGGTGATTAGTTGGAGGCTGTCTCTATTCCTTGGTTGGTCCTATCTTGGATTCAATGATTCTCCTCAGAAACTGAAATATCCAAATTCTCGGGGCCTCGATTCATACATATTTCAAAGGCCAATCAGTACCACTACCATATACCGATTGCCTTTAATCGCCTTTGGAAAACGGTAAAGCTACCTACACCCAAACGCACTCCCAGCACACCCAAGCAAAAATGAAGGGCTGTAACCTATTGAGATTACAGCATAAAACTTGATTTTGGTGCCGAAGGCGGGACTCGAACCCGCACGGGTATTCCCCACCACCCCCTCAAGATGGCGTGTCTACCAAATTCCACCACTTCGGCATTCTCGCGAATCTGTTTTCGCTTACCCTACAACTGATGGTAAATCTCCCTTTCTTCAGCCATCTTCCATAACCCACTGCACTATTTCGGACCCGGTTTCTCGGACGGCAATTCAGCTTCTGGCCTCTGCTCCTCTGCTCCAGGAACTGGTAGGGCTTCTTCCGACGGTATGGTTTCTGTCACCTCTGTCCCGGTTTCCTCCAAAACCGTAGATGACCTTGGAGTCGAGAACATGGTGAGAAAGATTGAGGTTATCATGAACAGGACAGCAGCCACCGTGGTAATTTTGGTTAAAAAGCCCGCCGCGCCCGGACTCCCGAAGATAGTTTGGCTGGCTCCTCCGAAGGCAGCACCTATTGAAGCCCCCTTTCCAGCCTGCAGGAGTACGATAAGAACCAGGGCCACACAAACAAAGATATGTAAGATAGAAAGTCCGGTAATCATTATTGGAACCTCAATAAAATGGTAGTATTTTATCACATCCTTTTGAACTTGACAATGCTCGAAAAGGAATCAGCCCTGAGGCTCGCCCCCCCCACCAGGGCTCCGTCGATGTTCGGTTGAACCATGAGATCGGAGATATTATCCGGATTCACGCTCCCCCCATATTGAATTCTCATCCCTTCGGATACTTGCCGATGGGTTATCTGTCCCATTTGTTTCCGAATGAATGCATGGACCTCTTCGGCCTGTTGAGGGGTGGCTGTCTTCCCCGTTCCAATGGCCCAAATGGGCTCGTACGCAATGGTTATCTTCTCCATCTCTTGCTGGGAAAATCCTTCCAGACCTTGCTTAACTTGGGTTTTGACCACATCAAAGGTTTTCCCGGCCTCCCTTTCCTCAAGAGCCTCCCCTACACACATGATGGGGTTTAAACCCATGGCTAAGGATGCTTTGATCTTTTTTTGTACCGATTCATTGGTCTCACCGAAGTACTGCCTCCGTTCGGAGTGGCCAATGATCACGTATCGGCATCCCACATCCCTCAACATGCTGGGGGATATCTCCCCGGTATAGGCGCCGCTCAACTCCCAAAAAACATCCTGAGCAGCCAGCTCGATATTGCTTGCATCGATCTCCCTGGATACTGCCTGCAATGACGTAAAGCTAGGGGCAACAACGATGTCCGTGTCCTTTACATCGGCCACGAGGGGCTTTAATTGGCGGATGAAATCGACGGCCTCGGAAACAGTCTTGTTCATCTTCCAGTTGCCCGCAATAATAGGTCTACGCATATCCTCTCTCCACCTCTACCGCGTTTATCCCCTTTTTCTTAGTGCCTCAATTCCCGGGAGACTCTTCCCCTCCAGGAACTCCAAAGCGGCTCCTCCCCCTGTAGAAATGTGGGAAATGCTATGGGCCACTCCTGCCATCTTGACCGCTGCAACTGTATCACCGCCCCCCACAATGCTAAAGGCCTTCGATCGAGCGACGGCCTTTGCAATGGAAATGGTTCCTCGGGAAAAGGCCTCCATCTCGAAGACGCCCATGGGGCCGTTCCACACGATGGTCTTGGCCTGCTTGATCTCATCCGAAAATATCCCCACCGTTTCCGGTCCTATATCCATCCCGATCCATTCAGAGGGTATCCCTCCATCAGGAACGACCTTCTTCCTTGCCTTGGGATCAAATCGGTCGCCCACGATATGATCAACGGGAAGGAGGAACTTCACCCCTTTCCGATTTGCCTCTGAGGCGGTCCTTAGGGCCTGATCCAACTGATCTCCCTCGACCAGAGATTTCCCTACCTCGACTCCTTCCGCCTTCAGAAACGTATAAGCCATCCCTCCCCCAATGAGTAAGGTAGTCACCTTGTTCAGCATATGGCCGATGACTCCGATCTTGTCGGAAACCTTAGCTCCCCCCAATATCACTATGCAAGGCCGCTTCGGGTTCGAAGTACCCCTTTCAAGACAATCGATCTCCTTCTTCATCAAAAATCCAGCTCCTACGATACCCAAATACTTCGTAATTCCCACAGTAGACGCATGGGCCCGGTGGGCCACTCCGAAGGCGTCGTTGATGTATACGTCGGCCATGGATGCAAGCTCCTTCGAGAAGGATGCATCGTTAGCCTCTTCTCCTGGATGAAATCGAAGGTTCTCCAAAAGCAGGACATCGCCTTCCTTCATCTGGTCGATCTTTTCCAACGCCTTCTGCCCGATGCAATCGTCCGCCATGGCAACCGGTTTTTCCAAAATGCTCGACAATTGCCTCGCCACAGGTGAGAGGCTGTATTTTGGATCAACCTTCCCTTTGGGCCTTCCCAGATGTGAGGCCAATATGACCTTTGCCCCCCGTTCCACTGCATAGGTAATCGTTGCAGCGGCATTTTCTATTCGGGTCGTATCGGTTATGTTACCGTGTTCATCCATGGGGACGTTGAAATCAACGCGTATGAACACCCGCTTGCCTTCCAGCGGGATTTGACCAATGGTTCTCAAGGCCACTGAAAACCTCATCCTATTTCGAAATGAATAAAAGTAACTCCCCCATTCTCTTGGAGAAGCCCCATTCATTATCATACCACGAAATTACCTTAACCATCTTTCCGCCAATGACCTTGGTGGAAAGTCCATCCACCGTCGAGGAATGCGGATCTCCATTGTAATCGATGGAAACGAGGGGCTCTTCGGAGTAGTTTAATATTCCCTTCATTTCTCCCTGGGCATATCTCTGAAAGGTTGTATTCACCTCATCAACCGTTGTCTCCTTCTTCAGCCAGACACCCAAATCGACGACGGAGACATTGGCAGTCGGGACGCGAATGGCCATACCATCCATTTTCCCCCTCAATTCGGGAATAACCAAGGACAAGGCTGTTGCTGCCCCTGTGGTGGTTGGGATCATAGACAGGGCCGCGGCACGGGCTCGCCTGAGATCCGAATGCGGGAAATCCAGGATCACCTGGTCGTTGGTATATGCATGGATTGTCGTCATCAGGCCATATTCTATGCCGAATTCGTCGGAGAGGATCTTAGCGATGGGTGCCAGACAATTGGTCGTACAAGAGCCCATGGAAAGGATCTGATGATTTCCCGGTTTGTAATCGCCTTCGTTTACCCCCAAGACTAAAGTCACATCTGGATCCTTAGCCGGGGCAGAAATGACAACCCTTTTCGCCCCCGCCTCCAAGTGTTTGGATGCACTTGCCCTATCTCGGAACCGTCCGGTACTTTCCACAACAACCTCTACCCCAAGGTTTTTCCAAGGCAGTTGGCCTGGATCCCGGATGGCGGTGATTGCAATTCTATTTCCGTTGACGATGATGAAGTCGTCCCCTGCCTCAACCTCGGCATCGAATTTTCCATGAATGGAGTCGTATTTCAGTAGGTGAGCAAGCGTCCTCGCATCAGTGAGGTCGTTGACCGCGACAAATTCCAGCTCCTTGTTATCGATGGCAGCCCTCAAAACATTCCTCCCGATTCTTCCAAAGCCGTTTATCCCTGCCAAAATCGCCATATTTTCTCCCTCCTCCAATCGAAATAAATTGATCTATACTCGGGCACTTATTATATATAATTTTTGTTCTTTCCCCGTCAACCCTTTTCGGTGCCATTCTCCCTATCGGCCAATTCGGTCAGCCCGCACCCATTGAGAATGGCCGCCCCTAACCTTCATTGACAAAGGGAAATGCGGGGACTATAATAAAATTGGTCGCTTTCGGAACCACCACATCGGGGAAGGGATTTTCGGGCATGACTTCAAGGATGAAAGATTTGGAAATCGTGGAGATCGTAAGGGGAGTCCTGAAATCGGCGCTCATTTTTGCCGATATGGTGAAAGAATACCATCAGGGAAACCTGAACTTCTCCACATTGGAGGAATGGGTCGATGCAACAGGATCCAGCCCCCTCTTTGACCTAAAGGAAAGGTGCCACTCTCGATTCAGATATCACGAAGGTGAACCATGCAATGAGAAGGAAAAACTCTTTGACCTGACCATTGGCTCCATCTTTCATGAAGCCATGAAACTCAAGGAAAACCTTTACCAACTGGAGGTTTATGGACCCAGATATCTGGAGCTCGAAGCAAGGCTCGGCAATCCACTTCCGGAAAGGGAATTCCACCGTTTTCGGAAGATTATATTGCGAGCCGAACAAGGGTTAAAGGAGGGCATGGAAGATTTGAAGGAACTGTTCCGCGATGTTAAGGAACAACTGGGCGAATTGCTCAGGGAATACTCCAAGAACCAGCTACTAATCAGGTTCCTTTTGGAGAACAGGGCCTTGCTTCAAAAGGTTTATGGAAAGCGTGGGCCAGAGAAAATCTTTGCTTTAATGTTCAAAGGAGGGATCGACCAGGCCTATTGGGCCGCTGGAAAAAGTTATCTGGAGAGCCAGTACTTCGACATGGCCTACCGCGTCTTTAGAAAAGCGCTAAGCAGGCAACCGAAAAATGAGATGTTAAAATTCGTCTGCCAATTTACGAGTGGAGCCAGTTCGTACTACGTCAACGATTACCCTAAGGCCCTGCAAAAGTTTAAAGGACTCGTAAAATTTAAGAATCAAATAAGGGGAAAGGGGAAGCATTTGAAAAAAGCCGAGGAGATCTGCCGCAAAATGAGAAGTGAATATCAGGTCGAACAGGATTGGCGAAGGGCCCAAAGGGCCAATGAGATAGCCAACGAGTTAAGGAAAATGCGGACCCAAGCCTCTTTTGGAAAATAGGGAGTAACCATGCCAATATACGAATATCAGTGTCAGAAATGCGATCATTGCTTCGAAAAGCTCGTGTTCAAGGCAAACGAACTTATTGAATGTCCCCAATGTCACACCAGTGGCGTCAAGAAGATGATGTCCGTATGTGGATTTTCCGTTGGGGGGAAGTTTAAATCATCATCGGACTCAAGCTGCTCGGGATGTACCGCAACATCCTGCGCTCCCTGCAAACCCAGCTAATCCTTCCATACCAGTATGCCGTCTCTCCGCATGGGGGAGAAGCTCGGGAGAAAGTTTCGAAAAAAGTTGAAAAGCGAGGGATTCTCTGCTAATAATGAAGGGTAAGGCGGGAATGTTAATGGGGGATAACAATGAGATTCATGAAGAGATTGATTTCGGTGTGGATTGGGATCATATTTTTGGCATCCTTGTCGGTAACACCCCTTTCGGCGGCAGAAAAAAAGGAGCCTTCTCCGGATGAAGTTGCGGTAGATTTGCTCTTAATAAGACCTGTCGCTTTTTCCTCCGTCATCGTCGGGGCAGGAATTTTCATTGTTTCCCTGCCTTTCACCCTCCCCACGGGAAACCTTAATCTGGCAGGGAGGAAATTGGTAATCGAGCCCTGGAAATATACTTTCTCCAAACCCTTGGGGTATTTGGAAACGGACTTTTGACCATCCAATCCCCGCCGGCAGATTCATCCTCCCGTCCGCCCATACCATGAGCCCCTCCAGATGGCCTGGCGGTCTCCCGGTTTTCCTTCGGTAGTTATCCCAAACCCTTCTGTATCTTCCTGAGCAGCGCAATATTGTCGCTATGTCCTGTCATGTTGGCGGTAACCCAGCCCTTGATCCGCTGATTAAAGAGGTAGAAATCGCCGATGATGTCCAGGATTTTATGCCTCGCGAATTCATCGGGAAACCTGAGGGTCGTGTTCATAACCCTCCCCTCATCCAGGATGATCACGTTATGCAATCTTCCCCCTTCCACCAATCCCATCTTCGCCAACGATTTGATATCCTTCAGGAATCCAAACGTCCGGGCAGGGGCAATCTCTTCCTTGAAGGCCGCCTCATCCTTCATGATGAAGGTATATTCTTGCTGTCCGATGGGAGGTGGATAATTGAGCAGATACCGCACCCCGAAATAGTCCGATGGTTCGATAGATATATGCTTTTTGTCTGGATCAATATCTCCTACTGCATATCGACGGTTGATGACCAATTCCTCTGATACCTCGTCTTGCTCTTCAATACCGGCTTCTTCTATGATCTTGCAGAAATCCAATGCCGACCCATCCATAATGGGAATCTCTTCGTTCATCTTCACCAAGAGGTTATTGATCCCATAGGCATGAAGGACAGCCATGAAATGTTCTATAGTCTTCGCCCTTACCCCGCCCCTCCTCAGAGAGGTTGCGTGATCCATCCCCTCCACATACATCAACTTTCCCGGAACCGTGTGCTCATCATAAATGTTTCCGAAAAGGACACCGCTGTGAGGGGGAAGGGGTAGGAGCATAAGACCTGTCTTCAACCCCGAATGGAGGCCTGTCCCATAGAGGACCATGCTCTGTTTCAAGGTTCTTTGGCGAATTCCCCTGCCTTGGGGTGACCTCCGCGAGCTAGCTGGCGGAGGAGAACTTTCCATGGCCTTTTTTGGTGGAGGGATATGGGCCTCCGTCTCAACTGCCTCCATTTCGGGAAAAAGGTAAGACTGCATCTCAGGATCTTTTTTCCGGACGACCTCGCGAAGCCGCCGTTTTTCCGCGAGGAGATTCCGATGCTCCATTGCCTTTCCCAGTGAAAGGAGAATCTCATTCATGTTGAGCGGCTTTTCGATAAAATCGAAAGCCCCCGATTTCATGGCTTTTACTGCTGAGGCAATCGTCCCGTGTCCGGATATCATGATAATGACGCCATCAGGGTCCTGGGCCTTTAACCTCCTCAAGACCTCGAGGCCATCCATATCAGCCATCCAGATGTCCAAGAAAGTAACATCCGGAAATTCCATGCCGGATATCCTGAGGGCCTCAATGCCATTGTCGGCGGTAATCGTCTGATATCCTTCGTCCTCGAGAACTCCGCTGAGGGACTTCAAGATATCCTCCTCGTCATCAACGATGAGGACTTTTCCCTTAACCATCGAATGCCTCAAACTGGCATTGTTTTTATATCTTTCTCTATCGACCATATACGTAATTCAAATCAAGGCAGGGACTCTTCACTATTTCAACTACTGTTTCATTTTTTCCTCGGGAGGCGGAGCAGTGCCGGGTTTTTTGGCCAACCCCAATTGCCGCTCCAAATCTTGGATGATTGAATCCTTCTCCTGATTCAGGGCCTTGGCCTTGGACAGGTCTTTCTGTAAATGAGTCAGGTCGTTTCTTAAATCCAGAATCACCTGGTCCCTATTCTCTATCCGCATCTGTATCAACTTCTTTTCCTGCCGATCCTTCTCCACACTCTGAGTCAACTCAGCTATCTTCTGATCCTTAACCTCGCCCTTCTCCCTTAAATCCTGAATTACCTTGTGGAGTTCTTCCACTTGCTTTTTTACGTTAGACAAAACCTGGGATTTTATCTCTTCACGGGTAGCCAGTTCCTTCACTTTTCCCTCTTTCAACTCAACCTCTTTGTTGAGGGCAGTCAATTTCCCCTGATATATCTGCGTCTCCTTGTTGAGCTTCTTGAGGTTCTCCTCTTTTTTCTTGATCTGCGCAACCATAGCCCTAATCTTTCCCTGGAGCGCTTCTTTCTCCTCCTCCATTTTTTCAGCCGTTATCTTCCCCGCCTTTTTGAGCGCCTCAAGGTCCGCTTTCAACTGGATGGTCTCCTCCTTCAGATTCTTGATCGGGCGCTGATAAAGGGAATAGATCCAAAAAAAGCTCCCCAGAAGTAAAAGCAAAAGAACGATAATCCAGTGTACGCTTTTCATATCAGCTTCCTCATTGAGCAATCAGCATCGAAATCAGCCCTCTCTTTTCCCCTCTTTCTCCTTAGTAAACATTAAGAAGGCCATGGATGGACGTCTTGATGCCTCTCGAGTGACGAAATGGATACTATCGAATGACCAACCACTCCCCACCCATTCGTTAATGATCCTCTCCAGCTGATCGTCGGTTACTGTACTGGTCTCCACCACCTTATATTCAACCATACGATCCTATCATGCCTTGAATACTTCCCCCCATGAAACTATCTGTCCGGACCCGCCGATGCACCCCAATCCCTGTGGCATCATCCCTAGCTCACCTGGTTATTGAAGACGCCTCGCCAACGGAGGATTACCCTGATAACAATGGCCACGATTAAACTCCCACTGATCAGGATCATCATTGACGAACCAAAAAAGGCGATAAAAAAATTGAGGGGGGATCTCATCCCATAAGCCCCTCGGAGCATATTGATTCCCAAGATGAGGAAACCCGCACAGATTAAGAGCACGAGAAAGTGGAAAACCCACCAAAAGATATGCCTCATATCTCTCCAACCGTTACGTGCCCTATTTAAGGCGTTCCCTGGGAAAATACTCCTTGATCAGTGCCTTTTTATGTTTCGTGGCCACTCCTGCGAAGTGAGCAATGAAGTAGTATGTTCCGAAAAGAACCAACGCCAGGAGGAATAACCTAAAAAGCAAGGATTTGAATCGAAATAAGAGCAGTACGAGAATAATAAGGGCGACGACAGCAAAGACAGCCTGGTGCTGATTGTAATATTCTAAGATCATGTTCAAACTTTCCATCGTAGAAAGACATCTCCTTTCGGTCCCTTTTTCACCGTCCCATCACAGAGATTTTTTCGACTAACCTCTTATTATAATAAAAAACTTTGAGGATTTGCAACAGTGAAAATTTCTTCTCCATAGATCGAAGATGGCCGCATAAACTTCCTCCGTTTCCTCTGCACCTCCAAAAGGACGCCATTATGTACCCCTCCGTTTTGGATCTAACAGAAAGAGATTGCATATCGGTTCGAAGTAATAAAAGGGGCCTCTGACAACTCGGGAACCTACGCAATGTAAGGGCCATAAGATTCCCAGCGAATTCTTGGGGATGAAAAAATACATTTACACTGCGGAAAAAGGTGCTAAAATAGGTGTGAGGAAAGATGCAGCCTGTCAAAGACTTAATCTATCGCTTCTACGAAAACAAGCTCCTCTCTGAGGTGAAGGGCAAAAAGCCTCCACGTCACGTCGGGCTTATTTTAGATGGAAATCGGAGATTTGCCATTGAAAGGGGATTGAAGACTATCACCGAAGGCCACAGAAAGGGCGCTGACAAACTCGATGAGGTCCTATCTTGGTGTGAAGAGTTAAAAATTCGCAATATTACCGTTTGGGTATTTTCCACGGAAAATGTATCCAGATCTCAAAAAGAGGTGAAGGAATTACTGCAGGTCATCGAGGCAAAGACGCAACAACTCTCCCAAGATCCCCTTACCCATAAGAGGGGGATGAAGATCAAGGCTATCGGTAAGATGGAACTTCTCCCTGAAACGACCCGAAAGGTTATCAGAGAAGCCGAAGAAGCTACCCGGGATTATGATAACTTTTCCCTCAATATCGCGGTGGGCTATGGGGGACGGGAAGAGATAGCTGACGCCCTTAAAGACCTGATAAGGGAAAAATTCAGTAATGGGGAATCCTTGGAGGATATCATAGGGCAGGTAACCCCCGACGAGATAAGCAGACATTTATATACTTTGGATCTACCCGACCCCGATCTTATCATAAGGACAAGCGGTGAAATCAGGATGAGCGGGTTCTTATTGTGGCAGAGTGCCTATAGCGAATTCTACTTCTGCGATGTCAACTGGCCAGCCTTCCGAAAAATCGATTTTTTGAGAGCAATAAGAAGTTATCAACAGAGGGAAAGGAGGTTCGGCAGGTAAAGGGAAAATCGTCAAGTTCATCCAACCTCGCTGGTAACGAACTCTCAAGGGAAATGGTGATAACATCCCGTTCCATTTCCCTTTCTCTCTTTCGTTACTTGCATAATTAGACTATATTGTACTTTTCTAAGTGCAAGAATAATGTTGATGTGGATCGGTCAGTAATTGCGTACCAACTGATAAAGGGGGGATGTTGAATGTTGAGGCTCTTCGTTACCATCTGTTGCATGTTCGCGTTGGGGATTGCTTGGACGTCCATCTTTGAGCTGCCAGAAGCGCCGCCGAAGAGGGAAATAGCCGGGAAGTTTGGAACGAACACCGTAGTGAGAAAACGGAAATCGGAGCCCGTTTCGGTTAAAGTGGCAGAACCGGGGACGGAACCCCCCGAGACTGTCTCCTATGCTGAGAAGAGCCATTGGGGGAGGGTCACCTTTACCCACACGAAGCATACCGAAGATTACGGCTTCGATTGCGGCAAATGCCACCATTTGGAAATGGAAGGGGGATTCAATCAGTGCTCATCCTGCCATGAAGACTTGAAGAATACTTTCCATAAAAACTGCTTCAGGGGGTGTCACCGAGAGCTCAAAGCCGGTGGTAAGAGAACCGGACCGACCACCTGCAGGGGATGTCACCTAAAGGAGGGATAACTGTTGCCCCATGGGGAGGTAATACCTTGTCTACTCCAACTCCCTTCTCAGATCATTCAGCAATCTCTTAAATTCCCTGGAATTCTCGTACTTCTTAATCGCCTCTTGATAGTGGATCCATGCCTGCCACATCGCCATCCACTCATGGTTATGCCAATAGAGGTCCTTTCGACCATCGCCCTTCCTTTTATCCAAGAAATCCTTAAACTCGTCCTCGCAACTCATGCAAAATCGGTAAGGAACCTCCTTCAAATAGGACGAGGTTCTGGCTATGTCAACCTGCGTTCCACAACGGTTACACTTCAGGGCACATTTAGTGCATTCAAAAATCTTTCTCATGGCAGTAAGCTTCTCTATCCTTTTCTGTTTTCGTTTCTTTTTCTCCGTCTCCATACACTCGTCGAATTTTACGATATCCCCCATGGACCCCTCCCTTTCCTGGAAGTGTCAAACGAGCCTTTCCCTCAACGATTCCAAGCCCTTTCCTCCAGAGCCCAAACAACCCTCCCGTCAGATCTCATTTACCCGGATATGATTGGAACAGCTCTACGTTGGTTGAAAAGGTTACCATATCACCGGGGAAAAGATACCCGAATCCCATTGAACCCCATCGTCTCTCCCTATGAGCTATAGGGCTCCAAAACAACCTCATTTCCGAACCGCTCGTTAAGCTCTTTCTGAAGCTCCTCATACCCTTTCTCATTCTCCAGCTCGACCACCAAATCCCGATCATCCAATACCTTGAGCCGCCCATACCTGCCAATCACTTCAATCAAGGGGGAAGGATCCACCGTAATCCATCCTTTCATCCTTTTCACCAATTCTTCCCCGGTGAATGCCCTGTCGATCTGAAGCTCAACTTTCCTCTCCTTGGCATCCCACCCAATGATGCCCGGCTTAACCACAATTGGACTCACTGGATCATGCATAGCAGCACACCTGAACCATACCCTCAACCGTATCATGCCTTCTCCCTTCGATTCATAAAGTTCAAAGACGAAAATTTTCAGGATCCACGGATCGAAGCACCGGACCCCTTTGGGAGGAAAAACACCTGTATAATATTATAAAAATGAATGACCACTTTTTTGTCAAGGAAGTTATCACTAGGGTGCTTCATGAAAGGGGCAAAAGTGCTCGAATGCCCCACAGGAGAGGGGGTTGCCAAAGGAAACTGAAGGGTATACATTGATTTGGTGATCTGAAAGCGGAGGTAGGAATATGAAACTGACTGAGGCAATCGAGGCGAGAAAGAGTATACGGGCCTTTAAACCAGATCCGGTTCCCAAGGAAATGATCGAAAACATTATACAGCTGGCGATGAAAGCCCCTTCCGCCACTAACCTTCAGCCCTGGGAGTTTACGGTAGTGAGCGGAAAGGAAAAGGAGAGGCTCTGCCGCCGTCTAATGAAGGCCTATGGAGAAAAAAGGGTTTCTTGTAGCCCGAGAGCTTCGAGGCCTCTCCCTCCAAAGGTAAAAGGGAGGTGGAAAAAACTGTTTCAAGAGATGAAGCCGTATGTTGACCAATTGGGGGTTCCCTTTGAGGATTTCATAAACGAGGGAAGCTTCAACTTCTATGGAGCCCCGACGGCAATCATTATCAGCATGGATCGAGCTTTCCCTAAAACTCGTCTGGTATGTATCGGTGCAAGCCTGGGATACTTGGTTCTCACGGCCCACGCCTTTGGCCTTGGAACCTGCCCCATCGGAATCATAACGGCCTTCGAGGATGAGATCAAGGATCAGCTCAACATTCCGGAGGCCAAGGAGATAATCCTAGGAGTAGCCCTTGGGTATCCGGATTGGGAAAACCCCGTCAATCGGTTTAAATCATCCAGAGAAAATTCCCCCAATATCACTCGATGGTTCCCCTGAAACGATTGCCCTATTCCCTCCCAAAAGGCGTCCTGATGGGAATCTCCTTCAGCAGGGAGAGATCCATCTCAATATCATAGAGCTGGTGAATCTTGTTCAGTTTTAAAATGACCGAATCGAACTCCTCATAGAAGGCATCGATTATTTTCCGTGCGTTTTGACTTTTCTGGGAAAGGGTCTCCAGCCTATCCACAAGGTCCTTCAGCATGATCACATTTCTCTTAGAGATCTCCCTTCTCCCCATCAGCAGAGGAGCCATAAAGATGAGGATGAAAAGGGTCTGAAATGCATAGTTGGGTTCTTTGCTCAGGAGAGAAAAGGTATGGGAAAGATTGAGGTATTCCTTTTCCAGGGCCGGTTTGACTCTTTCCTCGATATACTCTTGGATGATTTTATCCTCTCTTTTCTTCATGCCATGCCCTTCATCAGGGGGGTCTTCTAATCGGCCTTTTCGCAAAGTGTTCGTTATTCCTCTGTTTGTCTTGTCAATTCATCCGCAAAGCGCGAAAAACTCTCCTCCCCGTACAGACAGAAAATGACTCGGCGCAATCCAGTCTCCCCCTTAAGGTATTCGATGGTCGTTGAGAGCATAATCCGTGCACACCGATCCAACGGATATCCGAATATCCCCGTGCTGATAGCCGGGAAACTGATGCTTTGAAGGTGATGCCGGTCGGCAATCTTAAGGCTATTCAAGGTGGCGTCTTTCAATTTTCTGTCCTCATCTCCCTCCCCCATAAGAGGGCCGACGGCATGAATGACGTGTTTCGCCTTGAGATTACCCCCCGTAGTGATGACCGCACCCCCGACATGGGCCCCCCCGATTCGTTTACACTCCTCCTGAATGGAAGGTCCCCCCTTCTTACGTATCGCACCCGCTACACCGCCTCCCAATACCAACTGAGCATTTGCCGCGTTGACGATGGCGTCGGTCTCCATCTCGGTAATATCGCCCTGAACTAATTCGAGGATAGATTGGCTGATTGCCCTCTCCATGGAATCCTTCCTTTTCGATTTTCTGAGGATTTCCCAAACATCCAAAGAGATAGCCCTATTCCCCTTAGTATAAGAATCCAAGGGATCTTGTCAATAAGAGAATCTCGTGGGGGTTCCTCAGTTTCTAACGAACACCGTTGTCCATGAGCGAAATTTGCTTGAGAAGGTTCATGTCGAAACAGGCCGTTGCCCTGGTTCCCTGGAGCGAACATGAAAGAATTTTGGCTACCCATTCTTAGTGAAGCGAAACGACCGCAAATCCAATCTCCGAGCCCAGAGGGCGAGTTTTGGATTTGCAGTGAAGCGAACCTTACGCTAGAATGGTCCAAAATTCTTTTCAGTGAGCGAAAGGGAATTAGGCCAACAGACCACGAGCAACCGAAGGGACAACGGTGTTCACTTATAGAGAATACGATTTGCCCTATAATCAATAGGGCTACCCCATGAGATTGAAAAGAACCTAGCTACTCGATCCAACCTCCTTTTTCCACCGGATACCCTCGTCGCAGAGATCCACGATCTTGCATTCTCCGTGTTTCGGTCTCCGGGCGATGCAGATGGCGCGACCGTGCAGGATGAGGAGGTTCGAGAATCGAATCCATTTATCCCTTGGCACGACCTCCATGAGATCGAATTCGACCTTGGTTGGATCGGTATTTTTGGTCAGCCCGATGAGCTTTGACAACCTGAGGACATGGGTATCCACGACGACACCGGGAATGCCATAGGCCTCTCCCAGGACCAGGTTAGCGGTTTTCCTCCCGATCCCCGAAAGGGAGACCAAATCCTCGAGGTTGTCCGGGATCTTTCCGTTAAATTTCTCCACGAGGTCGGTGCAGAAGCTCTTAATAGCTTTCGACTTGTTTCTGAAGAATCCCGTCGGTCGAATATCCTCCTCCAACTCACTCAAATCGACCCGGGCATAGTCTTCGGCAGACCGGTATTTCGTGAACAGATCCTGGGTCACCTTGTTGACCCTCTCGTCCGTACACTGGGCGGAAAGGACCGTGGCCACTAGTAGCTCCAGCGAATTCGTAAAGTGAAGGGCCGTTTTGGCATTCGGATACTCGCTCTCCAGAATTTCTATGAGTTGCTTCACCCTCTTTTCATCCCACCCCTTTCCCATTTCCCTCTCCTCCTCCTCAGAAAACAATATCCCCTTTATGCCTAAAATAGCAAAGTGAGACGATATTCACAAGATAACTAGCTCAATTTGGAACCCTTTGTGAGGGTTAACACTCACCCACCTGGCTTCCCCCTTAACAATGAAACCATCCATTCTTTGCATGAAGGCACGGAGGGAGGCAAAAGTCATCGAAATCCTGATTTCCCAGGTCCCTAATTCTACCTCAAAGTCAGACATTATTTTCCCTATTGACTTTTTTCCAATATATGTGGGATAGTTGAATGCGAACGGATATTCTCCGAGCCATTCTTCCTAAAACTCAAAGGATAGGGTATGGGGAATGGCCGATAGGGCATAGCTGGAAACGGCTGTACCTCCCGTGTTTGGAAAGGAGACGCTTTCGTGGCGAGAGAGGGAAAAACCAATGTTCAAAAGCGGGCATTGGTTTTTTTTGTTGAATACAGTGGTAGCGAGTTGAAATAATGCTAACGGATAACTTCGCAAGAAGGATAAATTACCTCCGGATCTCCATCACCGACCGGTGTAATTTGAGATGCAGGTATTGTATGCCCGATGAGGGCATCGCCCTGATCGGGCATGACGAGGTCCTGACATATGAGGAAATTCTCCGGGTGGTAAGGCTCTTCGGCCAATTAGGTATCGAAAAAATCCGCCTGACCGGGGGAGAACCTCTGGCCAGAAAAGGAGCCTTAGATCTCATCCGTGGAATTTCAGAGATCCGAGAAATCGGAGATCTAAGCCTGACCACTAATGGAGTCCTCTTGGGGGAATTCGCCGCGGATCTGGCCAAGGCCGGAATCAAGCGAATTAACGTAAGCCTTGATACGTTGAACCCGGAGAAATTCGCCTATATTACCAGGAGGGATCGGTTCCCCGAAGTACGGATGGGAATCGAAAAGGCCCTTGATGTCGGTCTCTTCCCCGTGAAGCTCAACGTGGTGGCCATTAAGGGGTTCAATGACGACGAAATCCTTCAATTCGCCCAGCTGACCCTGGATAAACCTCTGACCGTCCGCTTCATCGAATTCATGCCTACGGCAGGGGTGGATTTGTGGAATCGGGATCATGTGTTGACCGTCGATACGATTCGAAAGGAAATCGGCAAGCTGGGTCCCTTGATCCCCGTGGATGGCGACGAAAGGGATGGCCCCGCTGCCCGATTTTGCCTCAAGGGCGCTGCAGGAGAACTCGGTTTCATCAGTCCCATCAGCAGCTGTTTCTGTGAGCACTGTAATCGTTTGAGGTTAACGCCCGACGGGAGGTTGAGGGCGTGCCTCTTTTCCGACAATGAAATCGATCTGAGGCTCCATTTGAGGAACCACTGTACCGATGAAAAATTGAAGGATCTCCTCATGACGGCTCTCCAGAATAAACCGCAAAGACACACGATCGAGACATCACTCTTCAGGAAATGTCAACGAACCATGGCAGCCATTGGGGGATGAATCAAGGGCAAACAGGGGATGACGGTATGAAGGAAAAGAAGGGTTTTACCCATTTCGATGAAAGGGGAAGGGCCAGGATGGTGGACGTAAGTCAAAAGGAGGCTACCATGAGGGAGGCCATTGCCCACGGGTGCATCTCAATGACTCGGGATACATTTCGGATGATCATGGATAGAAGGATCGCCAAGGGCGATGTTCTGGGGGTAGCCCAAGTGGCGGGGATCATGGGGGCAAAACGAACCGCCGAGCTCATCCCCATGTGTCACCCCCTGAACCTCACCAACGTGGAGGTAAACTTCTTTCCTTCCCGAGGGGAGAATAAGATTGAGATCGAGGCCAGGGTCAAGACTAAGGGTCAAACGGGAGTGGAGATGGAGGCTTTGTTGGCCGTTTCCACGGCAGGACTGGCCATCTACGACATGTGTAAGGCGGTGGAACGGGGCATGATCATCTCGGACATTCACCTGGTTACAAAGAAAGGCGGCAAAAGCGGCCCCTTTCGGTGGAGAGGAGAAAGGGGGGATGGCCATAAAAGGGAAAGTATTGGCGGTAAACATCAGCGCGGATAAGGGGACCAAAAAAAACAATGTCCGCAGATGTGACCTTCTGAGGGGGTTTGGCCTCAAGGGTGATGCCCACGGTGGTCATTGGCACCGTCAGGTGAGCCTTCTGGCCAACGAAAGCATTGACAAAATGAGGCGAAAGGGGTTGAAAGCGGCCTACGGGGACTTCGCGGAAAATATCACAACGGAGGGAATCGACCTCATGAGCCTTTCCATTGGGACCACATTGAGGATCGGCAATGAGGCGATCCTCAGGATGACTCAGAAGGGAAAAGAGTGTCACGACCGGTGTGCCATCTATTATCAAATGGGGGACTGTGTTATGCCCCGTGAGGGAGTATTCGCCGAAGTTCTCCATCCCGGTCAAATCTCTGTGGGCGATTCCATAGAGGTTGAGGAGGATTGATGATTAAGGTCTCCATCTTGACCATCAGCGACAAGGGGGCCAGGGGGGAAAGGGAGGATACGAGCGGAAATACAATCCGAGACCTCTTGAAAGGGCTTCCCTCCGAAGTGATCCACTATGAGGTCATCCCCGACGAGAGCGATATGATCAAAGAGGCCCTCATTCGATGTGTGGACTCCCTCCACTCTGACCTCGTCTTGACTGCGGGGGGAACAGGGCTGAGTCCCAGGGACCTCACTCCGGATGCAACCCTGGAGGTGATCGAAAAAGAGGTTCCCGGTTTCTCGGAAGCCATGAGAGCGGAGGGACTTAAGAAGACTCCCCACGCTATGATCTCGAGGGCCGTCTGCGGGATCAGGAAACAAACCCTCATCGTCAACCTGCCCGGTAGCCCAAAAGCCGTAAAGGAATGCCTGGGGGCGATTCTCCCTGCCCTACCCCATGCCCTATCAAAGCTCAAGGGCAGCCAGGAGGAATGCGGACAGGAAGATTAGGGGTACTCCACGTACTCGGCCCTGAGAGCCCTCTTTGACCCTTCCCTGAGCTTGAAGCATTCGTTGATCCGGTACCCAACCACCCAAACGATGCTTCCCCCCGAGACTAACAGTGGAATGCACCTTCGAAGGGCTTTTGGGACCTTAGAATCGATGAAAAAATCCTTCAATTTCTTGCGGCCCTTCATCCCAAGGGGGATGAATAGATCTCCTTCCTCGAAGCTCCTCAGGGTCAGGGGACGGACCAGCTTATCATCGTCCAGGTAGGCGACCTTCGAATCCCGATCCATCGGTGTGCCCCCTTTTACCCTCTCTATTCGGGTGACGAGCTTCTTCCCTAAGCCCTCCAAGAGCGTGACCCCCGGGACGTCCAGGACGTATTCGAAGGGATAAACTGGAGGGGGCCTCCCCCTCCTGATGAAAAGCTCCGCATAGTGCTTTTCGGCATAAATCCCCTGGGGCAGGCAGAGTACCTTATTGGGTGCCTGGTGGGTGAGAAGCCGGAAAAGCCCGTCCAGATGGACCGTTTTGATCCTCCTCAGATCTCCTCCGAGCACTGTGGCCAACATCTTTTGTAGTACCCGAAACCAAATTGCCTTGTGAAATGCCTTGAGACTCGGGATATGGAGGCTGAGCTCCTCACCGGTACCCTTGATCAGATCGGCCATGGCTTCTTCGGCTTTTCGGTCCAAATAGTCGTCCTCCCTGGAGAGGATCGAGGCTATTCTGGTCAAACCTACCCTGATACTGGGGTTATATTCCCTTTCAAGATGGGGGATGAGATCATGCCGAACCTTATTTCTCAGGTAGATGTCCTTGATATTGGAGCTGTCGGTGATAAAAGACAGGCCCTCCCTATCAGCGTACTTTTCCACGTCTTCCCTCGATGTCTCGATGAGAGGACGGATATAACCCTCCTCCCGGAAAGGCGGAATGCCCTTTAACCCCCTCAAACCCGCGCCACGGATCACTCGCATTAGAATCGTCTCCGCCTGATCATCGGCTGTCTGCCCCGTGGCGACCTTGTGCCCATTATTTTTTTTCCTCACCTCCTCGTAAAAAGCATACCTCGCCTCCCTGGCCGCCTCCTGCACTGAGATGCGTTTTTTCCTCGCCAGGGCCCGAACATCGGCTCCCGCTGTCTCGAAGGGAAAGCCCATCCCTTGGGCCAAATCGCGGACAAAGTCACCTTCCCGCCGTGACTCCTCGCCCCGGATGCCATGATCCAAGTGTGCGACAATCAAGGATAGACCATACTCATCCCGTAGGGCCATCAATACGTGGAGGAGGACCACCGAATCAACCCCTCCCGAGACCCCAACGATTACGGTATCCCCCTGTTCGAGCATGCGATATTTTTCGACCGTTGCCTTGATCTTACCGATGAAATTCAAGTCCTCACCCCTTCAATGCGCCATCATAAGATAACTGAAGAACTGGAAAGGGAGTTCTGAGCGCAAACTTATCCGATGGCCGACGGGTTATTGCCCAAACCCCCTTTTGCTCTCTGAAAAGAATTTTTGATATTCGCTCCAGGAGGTTTGAGCAACAGCCCCTTGAACTAAAATGTCCACCGCACAACGGCATGACTCCACACTGCAACACCGCAGAACCGCAACTCCTATTCCCCCATTGTATTCCTTTTTCGAAAGATTTCAAGGAGATATGGATGGAAGTCTCCTGCGTTTCTTGAGAGCGCCCTTGCACTATAGTGCGAACCCACCTCTCCATTTCACCACCCCGCCAGATGGCCCCGTATCCTCAAAAGCCGTTCTCGTCCCCGCGTTTCCCCGGCTACCCGGCTGATGGCTGAAAACCGTTGGCAATCCTGTTAAATGTGAATCAATGAAGGAAGTAAAAGAACGGCAATGAAGAGGTACGCACTTTAGCTCTCAGGAGTTCTGCCGCCGAGGAGTGTTTGGCTCGATTCAAGACTGTTCGATTCCGGTTTTCTAATGAATTCAAACACAAATCAATACTTTTTGATCGCCTTCTCACACAAGGTCTCATGTCGTATTCAAGGGCAGAATGCTAAATTTTGTTGACTACTTACTGATTTTTATCCTTAAATGGTGAAGTAGAGAATTGAGCGATGTTTCCGAAGAGACCGACAATCCATCTCACACTGAGGGGCCTTTTCCTAGGCCAGCATTTTCTCTAAATGAGCCATTGTTTTCCATAGTTTATTGGGTTATGCAGAATTTTTTCTCTCTAATTCATAGTTGAAAACCTGGGCAAAGGATATGAACAGAAAGATACTTGGTATAGTCGGCAGTTACCGCAAGGGTGGGACCATCGATTTACTGGTCACAGAAGCTCTGTCCTCTGCGAGCGCGCTTGGAGCCGAGACCACCAAGATCTATCTCATCGACCAACACATCGAGTTCTGCAGGAATTGCAGGAAGTGTACCCAAGAAGCGGGAACAGAACCGGGGAAATGCGTCCACCGTGATGATATGGACAGCATCCTGACTCAGTATCGGGACTCCGATGCGATAGTCCTTGGCGCCCCTGTGAACTTCTTCAATGTGAACGCTCTCACAAGGAAATTCATGGAGAGACTCGTCTGCTTTGCATACTGGCCCTGGGGCACGCAAGGTGGGCCCAAGATGAGAATGAAGAGGAGAACCAAGAAAGCGGTCCTTATCACTTCGACGGCCATGCCAGCGGTCTTGGGAGGCGTTTTCACAGGAGCTTTGCGCGCGTTGAGAATCACGGCCAGAACCATGGGAGCAAAGCCAATTGCATCTATTTTCGTCGGTTTGATTGCAGAGAACGAACGCCCGTCAGTGCCGACGAAAGCCCTTCGGAAAGCAAGAGAAGCTGGTCGAAGGCTGGTCACAGGCTAGTCAACATGGATTTCCAACCATGCCATTCAGGCGATGCCAAAGGGTGCGCCTGATGGCCACGTTATAGTCCTGTCAAAATCGCTCCAATTTTGTCGACTCCCATATGGACCTCCTGACTTGAGGGTTTTTGACTTGCTGATTTGGTTATACCCCTCTCGCCAGTGAGCCTCAACTCTGTATCATAGTTACTTGAAATATCTACCCCGGGTTGATGTAATCTGTCTCTCAACAAGAATTGAGTTTGTAATGACCGAGACTTGGTCTGACGATCACATACATGAAGCCTAGGTTAAATCTAACATTAACCTCACTTCAAGCTGACCATCCCTGTTACGTCCCCATACCCAGAGGGTTCCATCGGTTTTGAGTGCAAGGGTGTAGTCATATCCAGGACTGACTGCTGCCCAGTTGGTATCTGTTCCAATTTGCCCAGGGATGTAAACCCTCCTTATCGGCATGGGTTTGTGCGTCTTGTCCCTACGGTCCGCTGCTTCTCCCTTAAATCCCCCCGCACCTCCTTCCCTCTCCTCAGTTTATGCTCCCTGAGGATACAAACGGTACTATGGGCAACTCTCATTCCCTTGCAGACCCAGTGGAACTCAGGTGGCATTATATCCACCAAGTGTTGCCCTGTATGGCCTCAGCTGCATGTCATCCCTACTAATCGGAAGGCCCAATCCAAGTACGGTATTGACAGTAGAATCACAATTCATATAATAAGAGGGCGAATATTTGCTAGAAGCCAGTGGTGTTTGGCTTACTTCTCAATGATATCAAATGGTTACGTAAGAGCTTCCGAAGGTATGTTACTCCATAAACGTTCTATTTGTTGTCAGCTCTGTTACTTAGCCGAAATCGGCAAAGGAGAGTTGCTATTTGCCCATCCTGGTTAAATTACCATAGTCCTCCGAAAGCAGAATCTGAGACGCCGGGACTCCATCAAGTAAATTTACCTCGAACCTTTTCTTCGGAACATACAGAGAAAACGGCGACCGAGATCCGTTTCATCAAGGCATTGCACCAATTGAAAAGGTTGAGGTAGCGGCTGACGGTGGAGTCGAGTGTATAGAGAGGATGCTTGAATGAAAACTTACCAAGGGTGCTTTCTTTGGCCACACATTAAAAGTACAAAAGCCCAGAATGGTTCCTGGAAGATCAGGGGGAAGCGATAAATAGAGCTCATTCCAAGATGGTACAGCCGGTTAATCTGTGGTGATTTAACCGGAACACTACTGAATAAGCATAATGAGTAGTAAGGAAAGCATGCTTAATAAGGAAGGCAAAAAGCGAGAAAAAGTCTTAGAGCAATCCATAGAGGGAAAAATCCCACCACGTGCCGAGGGAAAAGCACCTTATACAATCCTGAAAACGCGACTGGCTAAGGTATTTCACCCGAAAGTCATGGGGACCATCTGGTTATTTGTTATTTGGGAGATCGCTTCTCTCGTAACCCCGGAAAATTTATTCCCTAATCCATATGTTGTATTTCAAGCGGTTATCTTTGGAGTGATCTTGAGAGAGGGGTTTTTATTCCACGTGCGTATGACCGTTTTAAGAATTATCATCGGGTTTTGTATTTCCTTCTCCATTGGCATGTCTATAGGCGTACTAATGGGAGCAAAGAGATTCTGGGAGGAGTTCTTCACGGACTATGTCATTATCGGGCTGACAATTCCTAGTCTTGCCTGGGCTGTTATTGGTGTGCTTTGGTTAGGCCTTAGGCCATTGACCCCCGTATTTGCCACTGCTATGATTGTATTCCCCTATGTGGCTATCAACTTTTGGGAAGGGGTCAAAGATGTTGATAAGGACTTGGTAGATATGGGCCGGGCTTTCGATGTGAGCAAAAGGAGAATTATCAGACACATCTACATCCCTTCCATCGTGCCCTTTACCCTTGCAGCTGCTCGTATTGGTTTTTCGATCTCGTGGAAGATTGTCATCGTCGGAGAGGTATTCGGGGCAAGCAATGGCATTGGTTATATGATTTATTACTGGTATAACATGTTCAGTATGCGACTAGTCCTTGCCTGGCTCCTCTTCTTCACCGTTGTTATGCTTCTTGTCGAATATTCCATCTTCAAAAGGTTGGAACGCCGTCTTTTGGCCTGGAGGCCCCAGGCAATATTATAGGGGGCAACAATGGGTTACAAACTCATTAGAGTAAACGGACTGAAGAAAGTCTTTCACCAAGATGGAGGTGAACTCCTCGTACTTGATAACCTTAGCTTTGACGTCGAAGAGGAGTCCTTTACCACCCTTCTCGGCCCCAGTGGATGTGGAAAAAGCACCCTCCTCAATATGCTGACAGGTTTGGAGGATCTTAGCGCAGGAACCATTGATATATCAAGCACTGGCGGAAAAAAGGTTAAGATGAGCTACGTGTTTCAGACTGCTCGCCTCTTACCGTGGAAGAACGTGATCGACAATATTACCTTTGTCCATGGTATGAAAAAATCGAAGGAAGAAGGTACACAGGTCGCCATACAGTATTTGAAACTGGTTGGGCTAGAGGAATTTGCCCACCATTATCCTCATCAGCTTTCCGGAGGCATGCAACAGCGGGTGGGCATCGCAAGAGCCCTATCCGTAGAGCCTGGTGTCTTGTTGATGGACGAACCTTTCAGCCATTTAGACGAGATTACAGCAAAACGGATGAGGGCAGACCTGGTGGACATCTGGCAGAAAACCAAAGTGACTATTTTCTTCATAACGCATGACTTATCAGAGGCCGCCCTCCTCTCTGACAGGATCATCTTTATGACGCAAAAGCCGGCACAAATTTATAAGGATTTTACGATCGATCTTCCTCGTCCCCGGAGTGAGGAGGACCAAAGATTCTTTGAATTGCAAACGAAACTGTCCAGGGAATTCCACCTCATGCAAGAAAGCTATGAGCGAACCGAAGATCGTTTGCAAACAAGCTAAGAATATCGATGGAGAAAAAAAGGTTAATGGAAAAGGGCAGATTTTGCCTCGACATGCAGATCCCCGGGATGCTGTAGCTAAAGATATCGGTGAAGCACCCCGCTTTCACGCTGAGGAGAGCGTATGGCGGGTGTTGCGGCGGATAAAGAGTGAATCGCAGAAGAGGCATGTGAACTAATCGACGTGATAGAGCATGAGTTACCCCCATTAGGAGGGGTTGTCAATCCGTGCAAGGAAGGGAGGTGGTGATAAAAGTAACTGAGGAAGGGAGGTGATGATAAAAGCAATTTTGGAGCAAAGTTTTACAAGGACTCTGTTGGCAAGTGGTTGACCGCCATGGGGTATTAAGGCGGCAAACAAGGAAGAGTAACAAACCAAGAGATACAAGGGGGGTGAATAATGAAAAAGAGAATTTTATTGCTAGCGTTGTGCATGGTGCTCATGTGTACATTTGGGGTAAATCCTTTGCTTGCCGAAAAACGCGTCGTAAGAATAGCGCAGTTTCCCATCGGCCCTGCATTTTGGAATTGCAAGTACATGATAGACAAGGGGATCTATAAAAAGTGGGGCGACAAAATAGGCGTCGAGTATGAGATCTCTTTCCCCGGAGATGACTTTGCCGCATTTATGGGGCGAAGTGTAGATGTAGCCAGTTTTGCTCCACTTGAGCTTACTCGGCTCCTGGCGGACGAGGGCAAACATGCTGTTATATTCGGCAAGTATATAACCAACACGATAGGGTGGTACGTCAGGGGCGACTCACCCGCCAAAAGCCCGGCCGATTTAAAAGGAAAACGGCTCGGGATACCCGGATGGGATACGGCTGCAGCCCAGGTGGGGGAGGTAATAATGAAGGAGCTTTGGGGAATTAATATAAAGAAAGACTTCAAGGTGCATGTATCCCCGTGGCCTACCTTGCCTCCACTCCTGGCAAAGGGTGAAATAGATATGTGCTTTAACTTGATGCCCCTAACCATGAAGCTATGGATGGAAGGGAAAATTCGGCCCATCTGGACCACTGTCGCTACAGAATATGCTAAACACGCAAAAGGTTACGTGTCAGGGGTCCAATTTTTCTGCATGTGGAAAGATTATCTGGATAAGAATGAAGACGTGGCCAGGAATCTCTTGGCCGCCTACAAAGAGGGCATCTACAACACATATGCCGGTACCGAAGAATGGTTAAGGAAGTATATGCCTCTTTCAGTGAAGGATCTTACGGAGGAGCAAATCAAGTTTACAACCAGGCACTATTTTGAGACGGGCTTCTTGTATTATGACACGTACTTGGACGAGAATTATATAGATCAGGAAATCGAGTTTTTGAAAAAAGCCGAAAAGCTAGGAATTCTTCCGAAAGGTAGTGTAACCAGGAAGATTTTCCGGGTCCTCAAGTAGTGCTGTGGAAAATCTGGAGGCGGCTTACCCCATCAAGTACCCTTGTTGAGGTAAGCCGCCTCACCAGTCAAGAGTATGTAATAGAAATAGAGGATATTACCGTCATTTAATAGGACCAAGAGTAAGGAGAGCATGTCTAATAAGGCCTTAGAGAGAACGAGAAAGGGAGAAATCCCACCACGTGCCGAGGGAAAAGCACCGGGTACAATCCTGAAAACACTATTGGTAAAGATATTTCGCCCGAGAACCCTGGGGCTCGTTTCTGTAATTGTAGTGTGGCAGATCACTTCTCTTGTTTCGCCAGAAGATACGCTCGCCTCTCCATATCTTGTATTTCGAGCGGTTATTTTTGAGGTGATCTTAAGAGAGCGGTTTTTCCTCCACGTTGGTGCGACCCTTTTGAGAATTATCGTCGGGTTTGGTATTGCTTTTTCCATTGGCGCGTCTATGGGCGTACTGATGGGGACAATGAAATACTGGGAGAAGTTCTTCTCGGACTATGTCACTGTTGGGCTGACAATTCCCAGCCTTGCCGGGGCTGTCATTGGCGTCCTTTGGTTAGGCATTCGTTTTCTGACCCCTTCATTTTCCGTTGTTATGATTGCAACTCCCTATGTGGCCGTCAACATATGGGAAGGGGTCAAGGATGTTGATAAGGACTTGGTAGACATGGGCCGGGCTTTCGATGTGAGCAGGAGGAGAATTATTAAAAACATCTACATCCCCTCCCTCCTGCCCTTTGTTTTTGCAGCCGCTCGTATTGGTTTTTCGGTCTCGTGGAAGCTCGTTGTCCTCGCAGAGGTATTCGGGTCGGATGAGGGCATTGGGTATATGATTTTTTACTGGTATCAAATGTTCGATATGGAACTAGTCCTTGCGTGGGTTCTCCTCTTTGCCTTTATTATGTTTTATATAGAATATGGCATCATTCGACGATTGCAACGCCGTTTCTTGGGCTGGAGGCCCGAGGTAATTTTGTAGGAGCGACATCGGGAAATCTTTGAGCGCCTGAAGGCCCGGGACTACGAAGGGGATACTGTGCGCTGGCGGCCGATATCGATACTGTCAGCCACCATGTGGTCCACAGTATGTTGAAAAACATGGAAGAAAAAGAAAGACTGCCAATTTGAGGCGCGCTTACGGGTAAGGCTTTTGCAGGATCACCGCACTCAAGCCCCTTTGCAATAAATAAGGTCAGTACCAGTCGCTTTTTTATTATGAGAATGGGAGGAGGACTATGAATGGTTGGCACGGTAAATTTCTGAGCGTCGATCTGTCCAGAGGCCGGACCAGCGTCGAAACGCTGGATCCCCAGGTGGCTCACGATTACGTCGGCGGTCGTGGTCTGGGAATCTATTTTTTAAATCAACTGGTTGATCCCCGCTGCGATCCGCTTTCGCCCGACAATATTCTGGTTATGACCACCGGCCCCCTCACTGGAACCTTGACCCCCACGGCTGCGCGCTATATGGTCACGACTAAAAGCCCTCTGACAGGAGCGATTACATGCTCCAATTCGGGCGGCCGCTTCCCCAAAGAACTCAAACGAAGCGGCTTCGACGGGCTGATTTTTAGCGGCAAGTCTTCCGAACCGATATATTTATGGATTGACAACGGCCAGGTAGAACTGCGTCCGGCCCCCCATTTTTGGGGCCTGACGGTTCCGGAAACCACCGAGCGGTTGCTGGCCGAAACCGATTCCAAAGCCCGCGTCGCCTGTATCGGCCCGGCAGGTGAAAAGGGTGTTCTGTTTGCCTCAATTATGAACGATAAGGACCGTGCGGCCGGGCGATCAGGGGTGGGCGCGGTAATGGGATCGAAAAACCTGAAAGCGGTGGTGGTGCGCGGCAATATCCGCGTCCCGCTGGCCGACAAAAAGCGCTTTGAACAGATCCAAACCCGGGTGATGAACAAGTTTACCAAAGCAGCCAAGGCACATCCGTCTCCGCTGAGTCAGCACGGAACGGCCGGGGTTATGGTCCCGCTGACCCAGAAACACGGGGTGTTGCCCACCAAAAACTACCAACTGGGTACCTTTGAAGGATGGCAGGCCATCAGCGGTCAAACCCTGACAGAGAAGTACCTACAAAGGACCAGCGCCTGTTGGGCCTGCCCGATTGCCTGCGGACGGGTAACCAAGGTTATGGATAAGGAGTTTGCCGGTGAAGGCGAAGGGCCTGAATTTGAGACCACTTTTGCACTGGGCTCCATGTGCATGGTCGACAACTTGGCGGCCGTCACCAAGGCCAACTACATATGCAATGAATTGGGGATGGATACCATAACCATGGGGGTGACTATCGCCTGCGCCATGGAGCTTTACGACTGCGGCATCATCGATGATGCGCAAACCGGGGGTCCTATTCGCTGGGGAGATGGGGCGCGAGTGGTCGAACTGACCCGGATGACCGGCTATCGGGAAGGGTTCGGTGTCCAGCTGGCTGAAGGCAGCTACCGCCTCGCCGCTCGGTATGGCCACCCCGAGCTGGCGATGGTCTCCAAAAAGCTTGAGCTGCCCGGTTATGATCCGCGCGGCCTGCAGGGTCAAGGTGTGGCCTATGCCACCTCGCCCATCGGCGGATCGCATTGCCGGGCTCACATGGCCTACACGGAAATGCTGGGGATTCCGAAACCCGTCGACCGCCACGAACGGAAAGGCAAGGGCCGATTGGTCAAACGCTGGCAGGACGTCTTCAGCCTGATTGATGCGGCAGGCATCTGCATCATGTTCAGCGTCCGGAATCTGCTGCGCCAGGATCTCGATATTTTACCCGAAGGCATTTTGGAATATCTCAATGCCGCCACAGGGGTAGGCTACACCCTGGATGAGTTGCTGGCAGCCGGTGAACGCATCTTTAACGCCGAACGCCTGTTTCTGGTAAGGGCTGGATTTGGGCGCCACGACGATACGCTGCCCAAGCGGTTGCTTCAAGAACCCTTACCGGAAGGCCCCAGCCAGGGAGGGTTCGTCCATCTGGAACAGATGTTGGTCGAGTATTACCAGGCCCGCGGATGGACGCCAGAGGGGGTGCCCACCGCAGCCAAACTTAAGGAGTTAGGGTTGCCTCCCCTGGATAACGAGGCTTCTGATGAAAATCGAGGTTGAGCTGTTCGGCTTCCTTGCGGATTATGGACCCGAGGGCAAAGGCGAGTTTCAGGTCAACCTGGACGGTGAAGTCACCGTGGGCCAATTGATGGACCGTATCGCTTTTCCTTCTGATGTGCCGCTGCTGGTTCTGGTCAACGGGCAGCGGGTCGAAGCCTCCTGCCCGCTGAAAGAAGATGATGAAGTCTTTATTTTTTCCCCGGTCGCAGGCGGCTGATCATTGGCGGTGACTGGCGCGTTTGGATGCGGGACGCAAAGGGACTGAACCTCAAATGAAATGCAGTGATGCTGTCGTCCTGCTGTTGGAAACTGCCGGAGTCGAAATGATTTTTGGCCTCTGCGGTGATACCAGCCTTCCCCTGTATGAGTCCCCAGATCAACTTCAATCCCGGATGAAGCATGTTGTTAGACGCGATGAGCGATCCGCGGCCTACTTGGCCGATTTTCATTCGGATCAGTGGCCATGTGGGCGTGTGTAAAGGCCCCAGCGGCGGGGGCATCCTGTATATGTTGCCCGGGGTGGCCGAGGCCAATCAATCCTCACTGCGACTGATTGCTCTACCCGCCGATATTGACAGTCGTATGCACGGAAAGGGCACGCTCACTGAGCTGGATCAAAACGCCCTTTATGTGCCGGTGAGCACCTAGACCAAATCTCCGTTCCAAGTGGGTGGAGTAAAAGCCCTGTGGCACCAAAGTCGATTCCAGCCGCTAGCTGTGTTTCCCAAACAACCGATCAACTTTGGGTCTTGAGTCTGTCATTCAATGGGCGCAGACACGAATGGGAGTCGCTACCATCCTAGCTTCTGCTGGCTGACCGATTAGTCACCTACAACCGCTTGGATCAGATGGTCAACTTACCGACAGCCGTGAGGCCTAATGGATTCGCTAGTGGACTAGAAGGAGGATGAACGATTATGTCGAATTCTATCAGAATCAGATTTGAAAAATGGTGTCAATTAGAATCTAGATCTGTTTTATTGAATAAAACAGATTGAGGAGTTATCTGAAAGGTATCAAGCGTGGGAACCAAATACTCCTAAGAAAGTGCCGGCTCTGACTCAAGGTTTTGAATGGGCTTATGTCCCAGGAGTCGAGCTCTACTCCGCCCCTGAGCAGGGCAAGAGGAAGTTTCTTCCGCGTGTAACGCACACCGCACCTTAGTGTGCGACCCTTGCTAACCGTATCCGAAAGTCACAACCTGGGCCGGAGTGTCCTCACATGGGCGATTCGTGCCTTGACGGGCTCGGTATAAAATGGGCTACTAAAGGAAAGAATGAACAAGCCAGTCGTTCTATCTTACCTTTTTCTCCTTTCTGTTCTTGTAGCATGTAATGTGCAATCAGTAAAGGCACCCAGTGCGGCGCCGAATTACGTGCAGGTTTTGAGGAATATCAGGCTGGGCAGCGATTCCGATACCACTTTGGTCGAGTTGGAAACCCGCCCGGGCATCACGCAGCGAATCCTGCTGAAAAAACCAAAAGACCCTCAGGCAAGCTTGATCTTGTTTGCAGGTGGTCACGGAAACTTGGATATTAGCAATAATGGTGATATAAGTTGGGGGAAAAGTAACTTTCTTGTACGTAGCCGGGACCTTTTTATTTATCATGGCTTCTTAGTTGCCTTGGTGGATGCTCCTTCTGACCGAAAGAACGAGAGGGGTATGCTATATGGTTTTAGAACATCCCCGGAGCATGCACAGGACATTGGGGCGATCATTAGCTATCTGAGAAAGCAGTTCCCTGTTCCTGTGTGGTTAGTGGGAACCAGTCGTGGTGTGGCATCCGCCGCCAACGCGGCAATTCGGATCACTCAAGGGGGTCCGGATGGGCTCGTGCTAACATCCAGCGTCAGTCGGTGGAACGAAAAAGGGGATAATCTGCTCGATATGGCATTGGAGGATATTGGGGTCCCCGCATTAGTTGTTCATCATAAAGATGATAGATGTAGAGTTACCCCATATCGTGGTGTTAGGGATATTATGAAAAAGCTTAAAGGCTCATCAATTGCTGAGCATATTTCCTTTACTGGAGGTAACGCTCCAGTATCAGAACCCTGTGGAGCCAGATCCCGACATGGTTTTTACGGTATCGAAGAAGAGGTTGTGGAGACGATTAGTCAGTGGATCAAACGTTACCTTTGAGCAAAACTACATGGCCTATTTCTGCTAAATTACGCTCGAATAGGTAGCAATTCGCTTGGCCAGCGAATTTTCAATCTAGGGCGCCTTTTTATGGAAGAGTCAAGATCCAAGAAAGGAAGAAGAAAAATGGATGTTGCATTATTAACTCTCTGTATCCTAGCCGTTGTCCTCTATACTATCGCTTATTTGCTAAAGGGATGGGATTTACCCTTATCCGGTTTAGTCGAGGGAGGTCGGATGCTCCGGATTGTTTTTCCTCGTCTCTTATTAGGATTTGCTTTGGCGGGAATAATTCAGGTGATGATCCCCACCGAGTATATCGCCAAAATCATTGGAGAGGGTTCCGGCCTAAAAGGGATCCTTTTCGCAACGGTAGCAGGTGCTGTTACGCCGGGAGGACCTTTCATGAATTTCCCTATTGTGGCGGCTCTGTATAAAAGCGGAGCGAGCGTAGGTCCTCTTGCTGCCTACCTTACTGCCTGGGCGATCATCGGAATAAATCGAACCTTAGTGTGGGAAATCCCCTTTATGGGTGCTCATTTCGCTTTCGCCCGTTATTTGAGTTGTATAATTTTTCCTTTGGTTATTGGGATTATTACGCCTTTCATATTTAAACTCCTTAAATGGTAGTAGAGACACGTCAAAGATGATCCACCTGCGACCTGCCAATCGGTAGCTCTTCGCGGTCTTTGAGGCCAATGCTAACCTGCTTTTTCTGGACCCGCCGGAGTTTTGCAGCACGGAAACCAGCAGGTGGCTGCATTCGATGTTGTTGTGTCAAGCGAAAAGATGTCACAACATATGGCGGTTTCGGTTACGCGGTTACGCGGTGGCTTGCAAATGATGCCAAGGCTAAACAGCCGGAGGTGCAGTAACGTGGACACTGGCCGACTCGTTTTCCACTAGATCATTGCAATACTTATCTCAAGATGCAGATCCTCCGAATCTCCATCCATACCATATTTGTAACGCAACTATCATGCCCTGTTGGCACCCTAAAGGCATGAAAATGCTTCTGTTAAGCTGTCTTAAGGCTATTTTCTAACTGAATCAATAGAATTAGCAACAGTCCAGAACTCTCTACGCACGCCCTCAATTCTCGCTCAATGTTAACCCTTCCGAAGGGGTAATTGAAACGAAAAAAAAGACGGGTTCACGCCCGTGAACCCGAAAGGATGAAAGGAAGTTGATTGGAAAGGAGGTACCGTAGGATACCCCTCCCCATCCTTATCCCAAAAAACATACCAACCAGCGGCGTTTTAATAACTATTTATTTTTGCTAAAAAATCTTAATTTCCGGAAACTGCTGTAAAATGGGTACCACCAGCGAAAAAATCGCGTAAAGACAATTTTTGTCTCAAGCACCTTTAACCACTTAAAATCAGGACTCTTTTGAATGAGATGGCTTTGCCGATACTATGAATCTTTTTCATACTGGGTAGAGAAGGGGAGAAAGAAAAAGCGTTCCCTCATAGCCTCGGGAACGCCTCTTGGTGGGTAAGGGGTAGATCAACCCCCCCTTAAGAGGCAGCAGGCTTTTTACATTTCCCTGCGTACCCTCCCTCCAGGATCTGTCGGCGATTCTGCGATACTGCACGGCATATTCATCCATTTCCCTCTCTTCGGAAGACGAGTTTTGACCCTCATTCTCTCCTCAGGGAAATTCAGCCTCCCCCGCCAACAGGACCCACCCAGACCTCTACGATGGTATTAATGGGCCTATCGTATATGTTAACGGTGCAGTTCTTGTCCGGCTTGGTGAAATTGAGCACCACATCCTTGAACCCGAATTTGTTGACCAGCCTCCAGCCATCCTTCTCCATATTGTTGGTGAAGAAATTGGACAAAGAATATACCTCAACCCTACCCGAGAAGACCAACCTCCCCGCTTTTACTGACGTGGTCTCATAGATAAAGGACTTATCCATTTCCAACTTCAATTCATGGGGGATGAGAACATCCTGGAAATGATAATACCGTGCTTGCTCACCAACCTGGGGAACTTCCTTCGGGGTCTTCCTTTCCCATCCCAGACGTGAACATCCCGTAACGACGGCTAAACCTACCAGTACAAACAAAGAAACTACGGCCAATCGATTTCCCTTCATATCCTCACCTCCGACCTTTTATCTGTTCATTCTTCATTTACCGAAAAAGCAACGGTTTGTCAATTTCAACCCCTCTACACATTACTCCTGAGTCCTTATCGGCTGAAAGGGAAACAACGGTGGATATTCATTTTTTTCATACCCTTTTGCACTTTTTTCAGAAATCACGGTGACCATGTAAGTATCTGGAATGATGAAAGCCTCCCGCCAAAAGACGGGAGGCTTCACATGTCCTTTGGTGGCGGTGCAGGGATTCGAACCCCGGACACTACGGATATGAGCCGTATGCTCTAACCACCTGAGCTACACCGCCAATCTTTGTTATTCTATGTATTTGAAATCGGATTTGTCAATAGGGAATTCTCGCTCCCTGAAAATGTTTCGGGAAAACAATGAGCGACTTTCGCCTCGTTCCCGATTATAAAAATACCCCAGGGTCAGTAAAATAAGATTAAAGGGCGTCAAATGGCATAAAAATTGAATAAAATCAGGTTGTATCTTTTTGGACATTGGGGAGGGGTTCCATGGAAAAAGCAGTCCATGAGAAAGTATACGATTCCGCTCCTCACCCTTCTTCTCCTTATCCCCGTCCATGCTTACGCAATGGGCCCTAAACGTATAAGCCCTCACCCGAGTCACCATTTCGTCCCAGGCGAAATCTTGGTCAAATTCAAAGAGGGGATTTCCTCAAGGACAAAGGCCCATACACATCTCCAGCTGGGCACATCCCCCATCAAATCATTCCCCGCGCTGGGGGTCCAACACCTCAGGCTTCCCTCCACGGTATCGGTTGAAGAGGCACTGCGACTTTACCGCCAAAATCCCGACGTCGAATACGCGGAGCCCAATTATATCATCTATTCCTGCCAAGTCTTCCCCAACGATCCCCCCTTCGACCCAGGGGATCCCAATTATGGAATCCTCTGGGGATTACATAATTTCGGACAGGCCGTGGGGATGAAATCGGGTCTTCCTGGAGCCGATATTAACGCAACCGATGCCTGGGAAATCTCTACCGGAGCTGAAGAGGTCGTCATCGCGGTCATCGACAGTGGAGTTGCATACAGCCATCCAGACCTTACCTCCAACATATGGACCAATCCCGGTGAAGACCCTTGGTCAGACCCCAATGATCCAACCACGGGAAATGGGATTGACGACGATGGCAATGGGAAAGTGGACGACTGGAGGGGCTGGGATTTCGTCGACGGAGACAACGACCCCATGGATTACAACGGCCATGGCACACATGTTGCGGGGACTATTGCGGCCAGGGGGAGCAACGGCGAGGGAATTACGGGCGTGATGTGGAGGGCAAAGATGATGTCCCTCCGGTTCCTGAATGCTGATGGGATGGGCTGGGTGAGTGATGCCATCTATGCCATCGAATATGCCGTTGAAAAGGGAGCCCGGGTCATCAATGCCAGTTGGGGAACGCCGTCTTTCTCCCAATCACTCCTAGGCGCCATCCGATTATGTCGGGATATGGGGGTGCTCGTTGTTGCCGCTGCGGGAAACAGCGCAGCCAACACCGATAGCAGCCCATTCTACCCGGCCAGCTACGCCCCCCTCAACATCATCTCCGTAGCTGCCACGGGCCAAATGGACAATCTCACTTCCTTTTCAAATTGGGGACCATCCTCGGTGGATGTAGCAGCCCCTGGGGTTACCATTTACAGCACGTGGCCGCCCTCCTGGCATTCAATTGGAGGGAATTTCCCCGATGACGTTGAATCAGGCCCGAGGGAATGGACAACGGGAGGAACAAGCCAATGGACCATCGTGGACAGAGAATACCAAAGCCCGACCCACTGTTGGACCGATAGCCCTTTAGGCGACTACGGCAACAACACCGATTCGTGGTTAATCCTACCAGAGATCGATTTGTCGAGAAAATGGCAGAGCAGGCTCACGTACTACCTGCACATGGAGACCGAGGCAAATGGGGACTTTCTCTATATCGAGGCCTCAACTGATAGTGTTAACTGGAACACTATTTCAGGAGCCCAATATACGGGGTCCAGGTGGGGCACCTTCAGCAATGATATCTCTGCATATGATGGGCAGCCCACGGTCTCCATCAGGTTCCGGCTCGTCACCAACTCACAAAATACCGCCGATGGGGTCTATATCGATGATGTGGATATTATTTCGGTCTCTCATATATACGATGGGGATGAATTCCAATTCCTCCAGGGAACCTCTATGGCCACACCCCACGTCGCGGGGGTTGCGGGGTTGATATTGGCCAAGTATCCAACTCTCTCATTGGAGGATTTGAGATGGCGAATTCTCAACGGGACTGATGTCCTTCAAGGCCTGATGGGAAAGGTGGCAACGGGAGGTAGAATCAACGCCAATAATTCCCTCAGGCTTCCCATGACCCCCAGTTATTTATCCACCTCACAGGTATCTGAAACGGAAATCGAGCTCAATTGGGTCGATACCTCTGTTAATGAGGAGGGATTCGCAATCGAAAGAAGGGAAAACAACGAAGCGTATCAAGAGATAGCACGCATCGATCCCGATACGACCAGCTATTCCGATACGGACATTACGGGAGAATCCTCCTATACATACCGGGTTACAGCCTACAATGAATATGGAAACTCCGGTTATTCCAATGAAGCGGGGACAGGTCAATCGGGTGGTAATATCAACATAGCAGGAGGGGGTGGCGGTGGAGGTTGCTTCATCGCCACGGCGGCCTACGGCTCGCCTCTGGCAGAAGAGGTTTGGATTTTAAGGAAATTGAGGGATACCTATCTCTTGAAAAACATATGTGGAAAAATGATTGTGTTCTTATATTATAAGTATTCTCCTGCCTTGGCCCATCACATTTCCCGGCATCATATGGCTCGGAAAGCCATGAGGGTATGCCTCTATCCCATCGTCACTTTGAGCAAGTGGTTATTGGATACACATAATTAAAATCAAAAACGTGTTACATCGGGGCATCTAGGTTCTCCTCATGTTTATAAAAGTTGACAGAATCATTTCACAAAACTGCCGAATTTTGGCTACTCAGAAGAAAACAATTTTTACGTTGAGACCTGGGTATCTCTAACCAATTAAAAATAAAAGTTTTTTACTCTTGAGGATAGATACAACACTGGCATCATATTTGCGAATTTGCAAGATTCCGTGGCTATGTCAAGGAACACCTTTTTGAACATTTTCCAATCGATCAAAGAGCGTTATGCGCCCTGAAGACCGAAATGTACAAGGAACTTCAAGCGATCGCGACCATCTTTCTCTGCACTAGTCTAGCATTGGCATGCATGAGTTCGAAAGGGAGCACGGACTTCTCCCACGACGATCTATTCGTTAAACTCGGGGAGGAATTCGTACTCGGAGAGAATCAGGGGGCAAAGCTTGAAGGGACGGGATTTGGAATCAGGATCCTAAAATTTTTTAACAACCCCTGTCCACCAAACGTTGAGTGCTTCTGGTCGGGGATCGGCATCCAATTTGAATACCGGTACGACGGCGAGGTGAAGAGCGGAATAAACCTGGTAAAAGCCTTTGGGTACAGAACGACGATTGTTCAATCGGATTATAAATCCCATGCAGTTCTCAGGATTACGAAAGATCAGGACTGACACATGATTACGATTCTTATCTTCAAATCCTTACTTCTACCTAGGTGGGTAATGTTTGGACAAAACCATGAGGGTTCTGGAGATATGTTTACGGCAGGGGGACGCTCGTTGGCCTCAACACCTGGCTTCTTTCCTCCCCCCGTTGCCATGACCCGAAACCCCTTGAGAAGACAAGGGAGGTAAATCATGAAATGTGTGTCGAGAGTTTTGAAGGGTATCTCCGTGGCATTGATCACATGCGCCCTGCTCATTGGGACAGTATTCATTACTCAAGAGTCCTCGCGATCTTACCAGGGAGACGAGGCTTACCTTGTGGGCCAACTGCACCAGCTGACGGGGGGGAAGCTCCGTATTTCAACCCATGCCATGACCGGAAGGGCGCGCTTTATCGGGACAGAGCTCTCTGATGCCATACTCCAACCGGCGATTATCAGCGCTGAAGCCACACCCGAGGAGGCTGCTCGTGGATTCCTCTCTACTTATGGCTCTCTCTTTGGCCTGAAGGATCAATCCCGTGAGCTCACGGTCATGCGGAGCAAGGCGGTTGATCGGGGTCGAGCGTTTGTCCGTTTCCAACAAGTCTACTCAGGCTTACCCATCTTGGGGGGAGAGCTCATCGTGCAGGTGAACTCCTCTAACGACATCCTCTCGGCAAACGGTGAAATCTTACCCGACATCGACGTGGAT
>JBGVTJ010000239.1:0-9260 GCA_041862515.1 Thermodesulfobacteriota bacterium
GGTCATGGCTGGTACTTTTTTCCCCTTGATCATATCTACGCAAACTCGCACGGCATCTCTCGCCATATCAACGGGTGTATTGGGCACCAGCACCGAGGCCCATCCTTGTTCTAAGAGCCTCTTCTGGTAGTCAACCATATCAGCCGATCCGGCAAAAATTTGACCCGGCTTATAGTTTGCAGCCCTGATCGCCTGAATTGCGCCCTGTTGGATCATGCCGGCAAACGTGTGGACCGCTTTCACATCGGGATGGGCCTGGAGAAGATCTTCCATTACCTTCATGGCTGCCGCGGAACTGCTCTCTGTCCACTTGACGTCCACGACTTCAATACCCTTAAACCGTTTGAAGAGTTCTTCCCCACCTCTCTGGCGGTCAATAGCAACATCGGCCCCGGGCGGGCCCGGAAGCATGACTACTTTCCCTTTTCCTTCCATGAGTTCTACGAGCCCAGTCGCCTGTAACATACCGATCTCGTAATCATTCTTCATCACCCGGGCCTTGATTAACTTAGATTTGCACCACACGTTATCGTTGACCACGTGGATACCGGCTTTAATTGCCTTGTCGATCGCAGGAACAGTCGCTACGCTGTTCGTTGCTGTGAATACGATGCCATCCACCTTCCTTTGAATGACATCCTCGACCTGAGAAATCTGCTTCTTGGTAAATGCATAGCCCCCGGCGTCATAATAGATCAAATTCACCCCCAACTTTTTGGCTTCCGTCTCATAACCATACCACTTTGCCTGGAAATAGGGGTCCCCTCCGTTTGGGAGCATTATCGCGATGAGGGGAACTTTCTTCGCATCCACAGGCCTAGCTATGCATACCAGGCCAAAAACCCATAAAACGACGATCAGGCTAATGAGGGTTTTCCTAGCGAATTTGGAATTCATATCCAATCCTCCTTTCTGGCTTTCCCCTTTGAAACTCTTGTCCCAGCATTTGCAAACGCCCATCTCAAGGTCCTATCCCCTTCATAGATATCTCATTTTTCCCTTTCCCACCTCCTCTCTTACTGCTCTTTGTTGCCTATCCCTGCCGTTGGCGAAGGATACCGATCCACACCGAAAAGATAATGATTCCTCCCACGATCATATCCTGCATGTACGTTGACGTAGCCAGCAGGTTTAATCCATTGACCATGAATGACATAATCATTACGCCTAGCAAAGTCCGCAAGATTCCTCCTTCCCCCCCAAAGAGGGAAGTGCCCCCGATCACAACCGAACCGATGCTCTCCAACAGCAGGCTTCCACCTCCGAGGATTGGCTGACCTGAGATCGTCCGGGCAGAGAGGATGAATCCACCGATAGAGGCTAAGAGGGCACTGAGGACATAAACCCAAATCTTGACACGGGCAACACTGATGCCCGAGACCATCGTTGTCTCCTCGTTGCCTCCGGTGGCATAGATATGTCTACCCAGCCTGGTGTGGTTGAGGAAACAATAGATAACGCCAAGATTTGCGGCCGCAAAAATAATCGGCACCGGGATCCCAGCAAGGTACCCCTCTCCCAACCAACCAAAGATCTTGACGGATTCCTCGGGGAGCCCGTAGATGGCATCTCCCCCTGTATAAAGAAGAGCAATCCCTGCGGCGATGTAATTCATACCGAGCGTGGCAATGAAGGGGTTTAACCGAGCCTTGCCAACCCAGACGCCTGTGAATAGTCCGCACAGGGTTCCGCTCGCGATCCCTAGCAGCGCACCTGCGAAAACCCCGTAGCCCCGTAAGATCACATCTGCGGTGACGACACTCACTACGCTCACGATAGACCCTTGCGAAAGGTCAATCCCTCCGCTCAAAAGTACAAGCGTTTGCCCGCTCGCCAAGAAGAGGACGACCGAGGACTGACGAAGGACGTTTAATATATTGTCGATGGTGAGAAAGGCCGGGGATAGCACGGTGAATACCCCGCACATTAGGAGAAAGGCCCCGAATAAAACCACGTTCTCCCAATGGAGACCCGTAAACCTAAACCTGAAAGACTCCTTAACCCCTGTGATCGCCCCCAAATCCCGGGTCAAATAGTGCTTAGCCATTCTCCCCCCTTAGGAATAAAAGTCGCATGATCAAGGCTAAGTCCTTTGATTGCGCATCATGCTGAACCAAACGCTGACCACAATGATCATCCCAATCACAATCTGCTGGACGAAGGTAGATACACCGAGGATGTTTAACCCATTGCCCAAGAATCCGATAATCAACGCCCCCATGAGGGTTCGAAAGATCCCCCCCTCTCCCCCAGCCAAAGAGGTCCCGCCGATCACCACCGAAGCTATCGATTCCATCAAAAGGGGGAATCCTCCCAGGTAAGGTTGGCCGGAAAGGATCCGCGAGGTCAGGATTAACCCCCCCAGCGTCGCGGTGAAACCGCTCAGCGTGTAGACGAGAATCTTCGTCTTTGCCACGTTGACCCCGTAAGCCATCGCCGCGTTTTCATTACCCCCAATGGCAAAAACGTGCCTGCCGAATTGGATCCGATACATCAGAACGTAGAAGATGACCAAGACGGCTATGGCAAGGATCACCGGGACGGGAATGGGACCGATGTAACCGCCGCCGAACCAGAAGAAGGCTTGGTAGATAGGTCTGTCCAGGCCGAAGATTGCAACACCTCCGGTATAGAGAAGAGCACCTCCAGATACAACAAAGATCATCCCAAGAGTGACGATGAAAGGCTGAACTCTTGCTTTGCCCACCAAGAATCCGCTAATCAACCCGCACAGCGTACCAGCTCCCAGGCCTGCAATCATTCCCCAAAAAACACCGTAACGGATAACAATATCAGCACTGACTACGCTCACCAAGCTGACGATGGCGCCTTGAGAGAGGTCAATTCCCGCACTCAAGATGACAAACGTCTGACCCGAGGCCATGATAAAAACGACGGCGATTTGCCGGAAGACATTGATGAAGTTCCGGATATTCAAGAACTGAGGTCTCAGGACGGCAAAGACCGTGCACATGACCAAAAGACCGAGAAACAAAACCATCACATCCAGGGGGATTTGACGGTAATTTTTTCTCCATCGGAGAGCCTCCTCGCTTCTCTGAATCCCCACGGACGCACTCAGGTCTCCCGTCAACTTAGACATTTCCGCTCCCTCTCTCGGTTACAGTTCCCTCAACGAGCTCCTTAATGACACCCTCATTTGTCGTCCCTGGTCTACGGGAATCTCCGGAACACCGAAGCATACGTTATTAGCTCTAACCCTAATCCATCTCCCCTACGGTGAATCCTTTCAGTAACCTCTGTTGCTCCCGTGCGAGTCCTGCCGGGCACGGTGTCCATGAGAATCAATGCACTTCATTTCGCTCCCGTGATATATGCCACAATCTCCTGCATCGTGGTCTCTTCCTTTCGCAGGGTAACCCTGTACTCCCCCTGGCGGAGCACAACGATCTTGTCCGCAATACGATATACATGCTCCATGTTGTGACTGATCGCCAAGAAACCAAAGCCTTGGGTGTCTCTCAGCTTTTCAATCATCGTCAGGACTTGTTCGGTTTCATCCACACCGAGCGCGGCGACGGGCTCATCCATAATAAGCAGTTTCCGGCCCCATATTAACGCACGACCGATAGCGATACATTGACGCTGGCCTCCGCTCATCCTGCGCACTGGCGAGGTTGGTGCCGGAATCTTAATGTGCAATTGATCCAAGGCGGTTGAAGTTTCGCGCCGCATGCGATTGCGATCCAGCCAACCGATCAACCGGCCAAAAACTCCCCCGTAGATATGTTCCTTCCCGAGAAACACATTCTCGGCTACATCCAATTGCTCTATGAGAGCCAAATCCTGATAGACCGTCTCCACTCCGGCAGCACGAGCCTCAGCGGGGCGACTAAAATGGCAAAGGTATCCGTCCAGGAAAAATCGGCCACTGTCTGCCTGATATACACCGGAAAGAACCTTGGCGAGGGTGGATTTCCCCGCACCATTGTCACCGACCAACGCCACCACTTCTCCACGATCAATGGTGAAGCTGATGCCCTTGAGTGCCTGAACAGCGCCGAAGGATTTTTTGACATTTTCAATGACCAGTAAAGGCATATCATCCCCAGAAGAGTGAGCCGATATTTTCATGGTGGAATTTTGGGTAACACCCGCTCCCGAAGAGTTCATCCCAGGTACCCCCCTCGCTCATGATAATTGAGTTTGCGGCCAAATAGTCAGAAGCCTCAATCCACGACCCCGCACAAACCGACCTTGGCCTTATACGATGCACGTTATTCACTTGATCGCACACCAACCTTCCAGACTAAATCTCCCTCATGGTAATGAAAATGATGATCGAACCGGGGCTCCACCACGAAACAGAAAGACGATTGAGGCGATTCGCGATCAACCCATAAGGTCACCGGGGTCCTGGACCCGCATGATCTCTAGCATGCCTTAACATACGTGTCAAGTGGATTTTGGCACTCGCGATTCCAAGATTTCAACAAGAAGAAGAGGTTTCTCAGAAGAAACCCAAATAGAGGTTCCATGTTCCCCTTGCTTAGTCTAGAGAAAATAGCCTCTGAGGAACTGTCAAATCGCGTCGAAGGCTGATTCCGGCATCTTTTGCAATCCTTCTTCTCATGTCTCATTCCAGATACACCGAGTTATGCTGTTCGTCGGGGTCTTAGACGCTGAGACTTCGAGTCCCCAACGGGATATAGAGCCGGTGTGGAGAAGATGAAACATAGGATCCTTTATCGTTCGCCATCCCGCAACAAGGAAGAAACAGAACCGAACCTCCACTAGTGAACACAAATAACTGTTCCGTTATTAACGCTGTCGAAAGTCTTGTTTTTTGGCAAACCGTGATAGGGATTTCAACCTCATTGAGGACCTGATTTAACCCAAAGGGCAGGTTTATCCAGACAATCGGGAGCTTATGGACTGGAGGCGAAGTAATGAAATCTAATCGTTTCCATTTCGATACTCCGGATAACATCCCGGTGACTTTGTCTTTACGTGCTAGCAGGGTTCATTTACTTAGAGGATTTAAGGTAGGGATCAAAGATGCTGACTCCCCTCAACACCCAGATGAGGGGGAATTCTCATGGAATTAGACCAGTGAATAGGGTTGACGTTTATCCCGCGCCACGCTCCAGCTTAAGGAATGAGCGAAACTCGAATTACATTGTCCAGCCGGTTTGCGAAGATCTCCATCCCCCTCTGGGCCTCTGACAAGGTTAGTTTGTGGGTAACCAGTCGTTTCACGTTAATTCGCCCAGACGCAAGCAACTTGATGGACTGACGGAGGGCTTCGGTGCTCCGCGACTTCCACCCACCTCAATTTCATCCAGCACGATACGATCGGTATCGAGGAGGATACCCTTCCTCACCATATTCCCCTCCTCCCGGTCCACCTTTTCTTCGGCACCCAACAACCCCGCTATCTCCAGCCCATGACCTCTTCCCACGGCAATGGTCCTTCCGACACCTGAAACCTTTGCCAGCTGGAAGACAATCAACCCCGGCAAACCGACCCCTATGAGCACCACATCATCGCCCAAATCGATGCGTCCTCGCCGAACCGCAGTAATCACCGGGGAAATTCATATCCCTCGATGTTGAATGTGCATGGCTGAATCTTTCGGTAATTCTCCAGCACCTCCTCGGAACTCTTTCCCGGGAAGAAGGTACGGTGCATACTGGTGGAGGCACAGCCCGGCAGGAAGATTCCCCTCTCCTTGAACGCATCGCTGCAATCGCCTACGACGAACACATAGGACTTGGGGGGATTATGATTCAGCTTCTCCGGGACTTCTGCATCCCTTCCAATAATGAAGGTAATCTTCTCCACCTCCTCCATCAGTTTGGGATTTGCCAGGTAAACGTCCAGACCAGTTCGCGTAAAGTGCAGACATCCGTCACAGGCCCCTCCCATGTATACCTCGATCTTCGGATCGAGTCCAATCAAGTGAATGTTTCCGCGACGAAATTGATGCCGTACCTTCTCAATTGGCGTTCCCACAACCTCGATCTGATCCAGGGTAGCTATACCCAAGCCCTCCATCTCCGCTCCACGCAACATGGGAACGTCGTGTTTTGCGTCAAAACCCATAATGGTTGCCCCGACCGTATCAACGGCAACGGGGTCCTTCCCAGCCACCATCACGTTGAAGTCCTTTATCAAGTCCTCTGGAAAAGGGGAACCGGGGCCCTGTCCCTGCATGGGCCAAAGGCCGTCAGTGATCGACAGATGTGGACGCATGACCTTGAGCATATCTACCATCTTCTGATGCATGTCTGCTCGGTGGTTGCGAATGGCATCATACCAGTCCAGGCTCCCCTGATTCATCTTCAAGGTGAGGGAAATATTCGTCAGTTTGTGAACCTTCATCTTGGAGAGGTAGATCAACACATCTGCTTCCAGCATCGTCTGAGAGAGGTAAACGGGTTGAAAGAGGACCATTGGGTTGGGCACCTGGACCGGAATCCGCTTATCGTGTTCCAAGGGTAGAATGCGATCTGCGCCACCGCGGAGAGCCGCGGCTCCAACTCCGGACACCTCAAAGGACTCGGCAGTATCGGCACCGATGGAACTCCGATCCGCCACAATGAGTTCACGAGGATTGGACTCATCGCGAATGAGCCGCATCAGCGCTTCAACGACCCGTGGATCAGAGGCTATTCCCGAATCTGGCTTAACTGCCCAACAAGCGTTAGCGCGGACAAGAACCTTGTCTCCATCCTTCATCACAGATCGCATTCCCCCGCTCGCGTCGACAGCTTCTTTGAGCATACCGTAGACGACCTGCACACTCGTTTCATCATACTCCCCCGGTCTCCCGGGAATATCGTCCCGATGTACTACAGCTACTTTTGTCCTCTGCACACTCAGTTTCTCCCCTCTTCAATTTTCACGGGCTTTTTTCCGGGTTTATATATCATAGGAGGTCTGGGGTTTCAATAGGAAAAAGCTCCCCTTGACTATCTCATCCCCGTTTTGTTATTGTGCCTTGAGAGGGTAATCTTAACCCTCCCCAGGAGGTTGAAGGCCATGGTGCATATGAGAAAAAGAAGATTTTCGCTTCTTCTCGTTCTCCTTTTCTGTTCCTTTATCCTCGTCGTATCCGCCCTGGGGCAAAAGTCTCCCAAGGGGACTAAATTGGGAGATCTCTTCCCCCCATATACCTTTCCCCCATTGACCTCTTCGCAGGATCAGTCATACTTGGGGCTTTCCGAGGGGAAGCCCTTCAGTCTAGGAGAGGTCCAAGCCGACCTCATCGTGGTAGAGCTTCTCAACATCTACTGCACCAGTTGCCAGAAGCAGGCATCCATCTATAACGAGGTCTTCGATCTCGTGGAAAGCGATCCCGCAATGAAGGGGAAGGTCAAGTGGATGGGAGTAGGGGTCGGCAACAACCAGAGGGAGGTGGAATCTTTTCGGAAGTTGAAGCAAGTACCCTTCCCCATCGTAACCGATACCCAATTCAAGCTTTACGAGGCTGTCGGGGGGCCAGGGGGAATTCGAACCCCTTTCACCATTCTGGTGAGGAAAGATGAGAAAGGGAGGGGAATCGTAGTCGATTCCCATATGGGCTTCCGCCGTGACAAAGAGGAAATCATCGAGGGGATCAAGGCCGCCTTCCAATACGATATGGCTTATTTAAAGGTCGAGGAAGGGAACCGAGTTGCTCTTCCGGTCACCGAAAAGTTGAAGCCCCCGATTCCCGAAGAGGAGTTACTAAAAAAGATCAAGAATGGAATGGCCGCTTCCGGGGGAATAGTTGAGGAAATTCGCAGGATTCCACCCGAGGAGGAATACCTTTATGTCGGGAAGGTTAGGGTCACCGGCGGGGAGAAAAAGCTCCTCGCCAAGGTGGTCAGCTGGCCCCCGGTTTGCGATATCTGCCACGATATTCACTTCATCTATGTCTTCGATGAAGGCGGAAAGATCACCAACTTCGTGCCTATTCATCTGACCAAGTATGGGAACCGGGAATGGAGCGAGGATGACATCGAGGCAATGAAAAGTCGGCTCATTGGCCATTCCCTTCTCAAACCCTTCGAATTCAATCGCGATGTGGACGCAATCACCAGGGCCACCATCACCTCGGTGGTCATCTTCCAGAGGCTGAGCAAGGGGAAGGAAATTTACACCGCATTGATGAAGCAAGGGTATGTGAAGTAAGGATATCATTCTCATATCCCCCATCTATATCCTGCTATTCCGTAAGAGAGATTCCCGCGTATGGTCGGGTGAAAGTATCCAGATTCTCAATTTCCTCATCGCACCGTTGAGATGATTATGGGAACGAGTTGGAAGGATTGGTTCCAGCTATCGCGTCCCCATTTCTACAGCGTTGGGGTTTTACCCTTCATGCTGGGCCTGACCCTTTCATGGCGGGTTGGAAACCCCATTAACTGGCTAGTCTTCCTGCTGGGTTTATTGGTTGTCATTTTCATCATGCTTGCAGCCTACTATGGTGGAGAGGCTTACGATGTGCGGGAGGATAGCACGACCTGGTCAGAGGGCGGGAACCCCTTCTCCGGTGGTTCTGGAATGGTGGTCAAGGGGCGAATCACCCCTCAGCAGGCCAAACGGGCCAGCCTTGCCGCCTTTCTCGCCGCAATCTTCTTGGGGATCTTTATCCAGTTCGGCCTAAAAACCGGTCCCTGGACCTTGCCCTTGGGGCTGACAGGGGCCCTTGCGGGCTATTACTACTCCACGCCTCCCCTCCGATGGGTCAAGCGGGGCTTTGGAGAACTGTTAATCGGCTTCTGTTATGGCTGGCTACCCATCGCAACGGCCTTCTATCTCCAGTCAGGCTCATTGCATCCCCTTGTCTACTGGCTCTCCATCCCAGTTGGATGCACGATATTCAACGTGATCCTGTTGAATGAATTCCCGGATTATCAAGGAGACAGTGAGGCAGGCAAAAGGAACCTCGTGGTCCGTCTGGGCCGGGACCGTGCCTCCGGCATTTATGGAGTTGTCACACTGCTGGCCTGGATTATCCTGGTGGTGAGCCTCTTTGCGGAGCTGCCGGTTCACCTGGCCATCCTTGCCACCCCCCTGTATCTCATGGGTGGGAGGGTTTACCTCGAACTTCGGAGGGGAGCTTACGAGGACAAAAATACCCTGAAGAAGCTCTGCGGGCTCAATCTGACAATCAATCTCGGTACGACGGCCCTGATGATTTCAAGCGTGATCCTATGGATGTAAAAATATAATGGGCCGTCCCTCCACTGGAATATTGCCATTGGCCGAAAAACGACATAACGCGGAGGAATGTTTTATGGACAAAGAT
>JBGVTJ010000240.1:0-4622 GCA_041862515.1 Thermodesulfobacteriota bacterium
AGATACGAGGGTAGAGAGAAGGATCTTCCAGTCCACGTACACGGCCAAGCTCAAAACAGTGACCAGATAAAAACACACTAACGCAAGCAGGCAACCCAGGGTGGCCGCCTTGAAAAGCCTGTTCCCCTCATCCCGTTGCATACGTCTACGTCCTTCCTACCAGTCAGGGGGAAGCTCGTAACGTCCCCCAATGCGGGCTCTGGGGGCAAACCTCCTCGCCTCTACTTCGGTGACGATATACCCCCATCTCCGGAAGATATCCCTTCCCGCATCTGAATCCAGAAAATGGATGAATTGCTGGGCCTCCCTATGGTTGCGGGAATAGGTCGAGATCGCGATGGGAATAGATGCAATCCTCGGAACCTCATGCGGTTTTAGGGGAATTGCCAGGATGCGTTTGGGATTCCACCGTTCAAAAACCCTCCACCCGATTGCGGCATCGACGGTGTTGAGAGCGACAATATGAGCGGTTTTTGAGCAACTCTCCACATACGTCTTGATGTTGGGTTTTATCCTTTGCTTCAAACCATTTTTTTCCAGGATCTCTACCGCATAAAGACCCACGCAGACCGAATGGGGGTTTGCAATGGCCAGCCTCATTCCCTCCCGCCCCAGGTCTTCCAGCCCTTTGATGGATTTGGGATTTGACCGCGGTACGTTGATGGCCGGAATGAGGTATGCTATCTCCCGAACCGAATCGGGGTTTACTGCCTTCCTCTCGATGGCCTTGGCCATGTAGTCCGGGGATCCCGGGAAATAGAGATCTCCCCTTCTGGAGAGGATCATTTGGGAAAACATAGAACCCGAACCGCCGAAATGAAGCTCCACATGAATTCCCGTCTCCTTCTCAAAAACCTGGGCCGCCTCCTTGGTAGCTGGTAAGCTGGCTGAACCAACAAAGGCGATCAAGGTTCTACTCGCGAGAGAGGGTGAACCTGAAAGGAGGGAAAGAAGGAAAAAGGCAACCGCTAATCTCAACGGATCTCCTCCTTTACCAGAGCCATTTCCTCGAAGCGACGATTGAGAAAATCAGAGGGGTCGTCCAAAACTTCCTGAGGGGAACAGGGAAAGGTCGGTTCTTCAAGTGTCTTCGGCTCTGGGCACCGAGTGGTCTACCTCATGGGCGATTCCGAAACGTTTGGCGATTTTTCCAAAAGATAACACAAGCAAAGCTCCCAAAGCAAGGATGGAGGGAATCCCCAGGAGGAACAGGGGGATGATTCATACAAATGTTCATGGGCAAGACACTTCTACCCCATACGTAAAGGATCAATACCCTACCGACAAGAACACTGAGGAGCTCTTCTCTGTTAACCCTTTCGTGCTAATTCGGCGTGGATCTTTGTGGGAATGTGGGGGTTGTGGCATTTACCGCATGATTCCCGCGCGTTCTCGTTGGCGATCTCTCCTCCCCTTTCGGCTTCGGCCCCCATCATCATTGCCTGGTATTTCTCCCCGGGTCCATGGCACGCCTCGCACCCAATATTCCTCTCGACAAAGGCCTTTGTCTCCGGGTTGTAGCCGGTGGTATGACATGAATAGCACTTCTCCTTGTCGGGATCATCCTTGACCCGGAGATACGCCATGGTGGTCATGGGGGAATCCCTCCAGACCTTTATATACTCCTCATTCATCCCTTCGTGGCAATCGATGCAGTCTTGGGATCCCACGTAGGCTATCTCTTCTTGCTCAGCTTTTTTCGCGGGAACCTCCTCCAAAAGAGGGGCCGTCTTCTCCCAATTCCTGATAAAGGTTACCAGATTTTCCATATGTTCCTTGTTGAGAGGGCCTCCTTCGGTGTCGCCTAGGGGGGCCATCCCTGTTCCCGGGATTCCCCTCTCGATCATCTTAAACATAACCTCATCGGTAACCTCTTGCAGGAACCGTTTCGAATTTATCGGGGATATGCCTTTAGCCCCCTCTCCGTTTTTCCCGTGGCAATCGGCACAATGGGTTACATAGAGGGGTCCTCCCCTCTCCACCGCTTCCAATCGCTGTTTTTCGGCAGTGACCTTGAGCCGAGAGGGTTCAAAAATCCAGTAAACGGCCAGAAATATGGCAATGGCCAAGGTGAATACGAAGCACCAGGCGATCTGTCTCTCCATCATCACTCTCCCTATGCCGATACCAGTTGAGATCGCTGGAATTTCTTTCTTTGGATGGGCTTGTTAATATCCACGACGATTTTATCCTCTACGATCTCAATTGGATAGATATCCATTGGTCTGGGCGGCGGGCCCTCTAAGACCTCCCCAGCGGCATTGAATGCTGCACCATGGCAGGGACATTCAAACACGTTCTTTGGTTCGGTCCATCGGACGACGCAGCGAAGATGCGTGCATATCGCCGACATCGCCATGAAGCCTTCAGCCATCCTGTTGATGAAGACCTTTTCCTTTCTGAAGAGCACGACTTTTCCTACTTGGAAATCATCAATTTTCCCCGCGATGAGAATCTTCTCGCCCGGTTTTTCCTTGATCTTGGGCCAGAGATAGGCGAGGGTTCCACCAATCAGTTCACCCACGATGACAGCGGTTGCCGCAATCCATCCATAACCGATCAATTTTCTCCTGGAGATTCCCCTTTCTTCTTCAGCCATGCTTTACCTCGTATTGATGATCTCTTTAGAGATTGGGCTCGGTCCTGCCCATTACCCCCACGGCACCACGAAGCCCCAGTTCTCCCCCCTGAACAGGGAGCCGATGATGATCAACAAGGTAGCCCCGAAGACGAAAAGGGCAAAGAGGATGGACAGGATGGTTCTCTTCTCCTTCGTATCGATATACGGGATGAGAAAGAGCCAGAAAACGATGACGACTGGAATGATTACCCCCATAACAGCGGGAGGAGCCCATCGGTAATGGATGAGTTCCTGAATCCCCGTAAAGTACCACGGGGCTTTCCCCGGGTTGGGGGTGACAAAGGGATTTGCCATCTCCTCGAGGGGAGCGTTGAAGAGCCACGAAAAGATAAATAAGACGAAGGTCACGACGAGGATGCACAGGGTCATGGGAAGGATATAGTGGGGCCATGTATCGATGAGGTCCTCGGGTTTCTTTTCCACCAGAGGCGAGGTTCCCTCAACCAGTTCCATCAATCCATAGGTCTTGTCAGGGGCTTTTTCAAAGACCTTTTCTTCCTTCTTCCTTGTTTCTTCGGCCATAATTTTCCCCCAAACTCATAATGGGTCCGAGATTCCCCCGTCTTTTCGGATTCTCCAAAAATGGATCGCCATAAAGCCAGCCGCCAAAAGCGGCAGGACCACACAGTGCATCACATAGAACCTGAGTAAGGCAGGCTGTCCAACCTCGTCCGCCCCCAGCATGAAGAAGCGAACTTTATCCCCGATGAAGGGGGTGTAGCCCGCAATGGTTGTGCCGACGGTAATCCCCCAGTAGGCCAACTGGTCCCAGGGGAGAAGGTAACCGGTGTAACTCAGGCCCAGGGTCAAGACGAAGAGAATTACACCTATTACCCAGTTGAACTCCCTGGGAGGGCGGTAGGAGCGAGTGTAAAATACCCGGACCATATGAAGAAAGACCGTTATGATCATGGCATGAGCTGCCCATCGGTGGAGATTCCTCAAAATCTGGCCGTTGTAAACCCCCACGGAGAGAAATCTGATGTCGTGGTAAGCCCTCTCGACGGTCGGGGCATAGAGGAACATCAGGAGAACCCCCGTAATGGTGAGAATGAGGAAGAGGAAAAAGGAGATGCCCCCCAAGCAGTACGTAAAGGTGAATTTGATCCCATGTCTTTTGATCTTCACCGGAAAAATATGGAGAATGAAGTTGTTAAACATTACCATCGACTTCTTCAGCGGAGTATCCGGCAGCCCGCTCCTGAAGATCGATTTAAAAACCCTTGATTGCATTAACCTCTCTACCATTTTTTCCACCTTCGACCATCATTGGGACCTCGTTGGGCCCTCAATGGTCTTCTCACCTCATTAATCCTCGTAGAGGGTCGTGGCTCGATGAAACAGTTCCATGGATATGGCGCCTGTGGGACATCTCTTGACGCAGAGGCCACACTGGATGCACCTGGATTCCTCCTTGATCATGGCGGTGCCCAGCTCAAGCAGATCACCCCTTTCCTCCCATATCCTTTCCAGCGGGACCCCGAAGAGACGTTCCACGAGCCCCTGGAGATGCTTATCCCCCTCTATCTCATCCAGCTTGACCATCCTGAAACAGTATCGCGGGCAAACATCGACGCATCCACCGCAGAGGATACATTTCTTTTGATCGAAGATCGTGAAAATGTAGCATTGGAAGCAGCGTTTGGCCTCTTCAATGGCCTCCCCCCTGGAGAATCCGAGATCGACCTCCTCGTGAAGGGAATCCCTTCTTCCCGGAGGGAGGGTGGGCATCCTATGCTTGGGGATCTTCTCCAGATCACGTTCAAGGGAAATATCCCCCACCGGGGTGAAGAAAGCCTCCCTCTTTCGAAGTTCCTTACCCCCGGAAAGGGAGAGATCGATGGAGACGGCCGTCCTCCTGCCGTCTGCTATGACCCTGATCACATCCCGGGGCCCCGTCACGAAATCCCCACCGGCGAAGATCCCAGGGATGTTGGTCTGAAACGTATCGGGGTCGACAACCAATCGATCCCACTTGGAA
>JBGVTJ010000241.1:0-72303 GCA_041862515.1 Thermodesulfobacteriota bacterium
AACCCAAAACTCGCCCACAGGGCTCAAACAACTGGCTTTGCGGCCGTTTCGCTTCACTAAGTGCTTCGGTTCATAAGTTCGATTACGAACATATTTAGACTTCGGCTGAACGACTCGACATGAGCTCGTCGATATGTCTCAGTCGAAGCCCTCAAGACTTAGTGCTGCCCTCGGCCATGAGCCCTCGGCGTGAGTCTTCGACCCTGAGCTCAGACCGAAGGGCTCGGTCGAACGCTCGGGCCGAATGGAGTGAGCATTTGCTCGGATCCTGCTCTAGAAAATACGTCATTGTATTTACGAATCGAAGCACTACGAATGGTTAGCCAAAATTCTTTACTGTTCGCTCCAGGCAGCCAGGGCAACGACCTGTTCAGGAGTGATCCTTCTCCAGTGCATTTCGCGCATGGATATCGATTTCCCCAGAAACCCGATAAACCGAATAAACAAGATAAACGAGACAAACCAGATAAATCGAATTAACCATCCAAACGATCTAAATCAAAAAAACGAGATAAACGAAACAAAGCCAATAAACCCAACGAACTCAACAAGCCCAATCTTCTATCTCTCTTTTGACAAGATGATCCTAAATGGTTACACTTCTCACATTGAAACTTCTCAAAATCATAGGGGACCGATTTATCGAACGCATCCCATGATTTTCATTGCGGGAGTTCATCCGAAAACCAAGACGATTGATAGCAATCCAAGGTTGTGTCCTCTCTGCGGTGAGGCCCAGGCCTATCTCAAGAGGATCGATCATTACCTGAGCATCTTTTTTATCCCCATCTTGCCGGTAAGCCGGGGCAAACCCTCCATCATCTGCGAAAGATGCGGGGGCATTTCCGATGAAATGGGCCACGGCATCGGGATGAGAGGCACAACTGGCGATTTACTCTGCAGGCGTTGCGGGAGAGCATTGAGAAGGGAGTTTGACTACTGTCCTTATTGTGGCAAACTGGTTTAAAGGTGGAGAATAGTGGAAGATGAGGAGGAGCCGATGGAGGATTTCCTGAAGAAGTTGGTATCCATTCCAGGAGGATCGGGCTTTGAGGAGGATGTGGGCAAGGAGATGTTCCGCCAATTCGCCAAAATCGTCCCCGATGTTACGGCGGATTCCATGGGCAACGTCGTTGCCCGCATCGGCCCCTCGAAATCGAAGAGATCCGTGATGGTCTGTGCCCATACCGATGAAGTGGGAATGTGCGTAAAGTACATCAATCCCCAGGGCTATATCTATTTCGACCTCAATGGAGTGATAGACGAGAGGGTCCTGCTTAGCCGAAAGGTGGACATCGTCTCTCGGAAAGGGGTCCAAACGGGAATCATCGGGGTGAAGGGGAAGCACCTATTGACCTCGGAAGAACAGCAAAAGCCGATATCGATCCAAGATCTTTGGATCGACGTGGGAGCCAGAACCTCGGCAGAGGTGGGCGAGATGGGGATTGAGGTTGGGGATTTTATCGTTTATCACCCGAACTACCAGGAACTGGGAAGGGGATACATCGTCAGCAAGGCCCTCGATAACCGAATGGGTTGCGCCGTGCTCAGGGAACTGGCCAAGGAGCTCAAGGCATCTTCTCTGGATTACGCCATCTACCTGGTGGCGACGACCCAGGAAGAGGTTGGATCCCGAGGTGCCAGGGTGGCAGCCCAATCCCTAAGGCCGGATCTTGCCTTGGTCATCGATACAGTTCCAGCAGCGGATCCCACGACTCCCCCGCAGCAGGCAACGAGTCAGTTGGGCCTGGGACCCGTCATCCGCACTATGGATTTCTTGCCCAACATTTTGATGGGAACCATATACTCCCGAAAGATCCGCGATCAGCTCATCGATACTGCCAAAAGGCATGACATTCCCTTTCAGACCGATATCTTCCGATCGTGGACTGATGCGGCTACCATTCATATGGAGGGGGGAGGAATCCCGACCGGTGGCATATTTATCCCCAGGCGGTGTAGCCACTCGCCGACCGAAATCGCACACATCGAAGATATGAAACGTACCCATAGGCTCTGCCTCTCTTTCTTGAGGGAACTCACGAGCAAGGCCATTGAGGAGATGAGGAGAAGGATCTGAGCTTCGAAATGAAGTGCAAAGAGAAAGGGGGAGGGTAGCATGGCGGATCGGATTGGGTTTATCGGACTGGGCATCATGGGCAAGCCCATGGTAAGAAATATTCTGAAAGCCGGATACCCCTTGGTGGCTTATAATCGAACCCCGGGACAAGGGAGAGAGTTGGAGGCGGAGGGTGCTCCTTTCTGTACCTCTCCCAGGGAGGTTGCCCAAAGGAGTGATATTGTCTTCGTGATGGTATCTGATTCCGCTGCTGTGGAAGAGGTGGTTCTTGGTGAGAATGGGGTGGCAGAAGGGGGTAGAGCGGGAATGGTCGTTGTGGACATGAGCTCCATTTCTCCCATTTTAACCAAACAGATAGCTACGAAATTGGGAGACAAGGGAATAGATGTGTTGGATGCCCCCGTAAGCGGCGGCGAAGGGGGGGCAATCAATGGGACGCTTTCCATCATGGTGGGCGGGAAGCCCGAGGTCTTCCAGCGAGTAAGGCCCATTTTCGAGACGATGGGAAAAAATATCATCCATGTTGGAGAAAATGGGGCAGGTCAAACGTGTAAACTGTGTAACCAGATTGTCGTTGGCCTCACCATCGAGGCAGTTGGGGAAGCCCTGGTTTTTGCCGCGAAAGCCGGGGTAGATCCGGGTAAGGTCCGGGAGGCATTGTTAGGTGGATTTGCCCAAAGCCGGGTCCTCGAACTCCATGGTCAGCGGATGTTAGAGCGGAACTTCAAGCCAGGAGGCAAAGCAAAATTGCACCAGAAGGATACGGAAAACGCACTATCCTCGGCCAAAGAGTTAGAGATCCCCTTGCCGGGGACGGCATTGGTCGATCAAATGTGGAAAGCCTTGGCGGCCCGGGGAAGCGATGAACTCGATCATTCCGCCCTGGTGACCATATTGGAAGCCATGGCGAAGATCGAGGTTCGCAATAGATCGGGAAGGTGCTCAAGGGCGTAAACGACACCTTTTTTGGGGGCCGGCGATAATGAAAAAAAAGAGAACGAGGGGACCCGTAAGGGTTATAATCATGGGGGCGGCAGGGAGGGATTTTCACAACTTCAACGTCTGCTTCCGGGATCGGGAGGAGTACCGGGTCGTTGCCTTCACGGCAGCACAGATCCCCAACATAGAGGGGAGGTGTTATCCGGCTGAGTTAGCGGGGGGACTTTACCCAGAAGGAATTCCGATCTACTCGGAATCGGAGCTCGTTTCCCTGGTCTGTTCGGAGTCCGTTGACTTGGTGGTCTTTTCCTATAGCGACGTCTCCTATGTAGACCTCATGCACCACGAAGCCGAGGTGAGCGCCGCGGGCGCCGATTTCATGATGTTGGGGGTCGCTCATACCCAATTGGAGGCCAGGGTACCCGTTGTCTCCGTGGGAGCGGTAAGAACCGGGTGTGGCAAGAGTCAAACCACCCGGAGGATATGCGACATCCTGGCCCAAAAGGGCAAAACCGTGGTAGTTGTTCGCCACCCCATGGCATATGGAGACCTTGTCCGCCAAAGGGTCCAGCGGTTTGCGAGCCGAGAGGATTTCGACCGTTTTCACTGCACCATCGAGGAGCGAGAGGAATATGAACCCCATATTGAAAGAGGCTCGGTCGTATACGCGGGTGTCGATTATGAGGAAATTCTCTCACGAGCTCAGGAGGAGGCGGATATCCTCGTATGGGACGGAGGAAACAACGATACACCCTTTTTCAAACCTACAGTTCACATCGTGCTCGTCGATCCCCACAGGCCAGGACACGAACTCCGGTATTATCCGGGGGAAACCAATATGCGCCTTGCTGACGCGGTGGTGATCAATAAAGTCGATACGGTGGATCCCCGAAATCTGGATCGAATGAGGGATAACATCCGACGCGTTAACTCCAAGGCTGTGGTCATTTACGCTGCTTCACCCGTATCTGTTGAAGATCCCTCCCTCATTTCGGGGAAGAGGGTCCTCGTTATCGAGGATGGACCGACGGTGACCCATGGGGAGATGCCCTATGGTGCAGGGGTTGTGGCAGCTCAGAAATTTGGTGCCAGGGACTTGGTGGACGCCAGGCCATTCGCGGTGGGGAGCCTGCGGGAGACTTTTGAGAAGTATCCCCATTTGGAAAAGGTTCTTCCGGCGGTTGGATATAGCACCGAACAGGTCGAGGAATTGGAAGCCACCATCAACGCGACGGAATGTGATTTGGTGGTTAGCGCCACCCCGGTCGACCTGTCCAGGTTGATTACGATCGGCAAGCCGTTGATAAGGGTTCGATATGAATACGAGGGGATCGGCCATCCCACGTTGGAAGATGTACTCGTCCCTGTATTGAAATAGATGTTTTTAGCGAAAGTCTTGAGTACTTCATTCTCCCTTCACATCAATGCCTCCGAAGTGACCCTTCTAGGGTCCGCAGGCGGGGAATACTTGCCCCTTCAGGCCTCTAAAGGGCCGGCCTTCCCCTTTCCTTCGGCTCTGCTCAGGACAAGCTCTGCTTACCCTCGGTGGGTACCCTACTTCTCCAGCAGACTGCGCTCAGGGACAACGGAGCACTCAAGAGAACTAAAGAAACCAAACAAACAAAATAAACGAGATAAACCATCTAAACGTTCTAAACGAGGAGATTGCCATGGAGAGAGAAAAGGTTGCACCGTTCATAAAGGTTACCCCTCCCGGCCCAAATGCGCGCAAATGGGCTCAATTTCATAAAAAGCATGCCGCTCATTCAACGTATTTCTACGATTTTGTTTGGGATCGATCTAAACCAGCCATTGGGCCATTCTGTACGGATGTAGATGGCAATATCATCATGGATTTCGTTAGCCATGTGGCGAGCTCTCCGCTGGGCTACAACCATCCCGTTCTTGTCGAAACGGCGAAGAAAATCGCCGCAATTGACCCGGATCGATATGCCGGGACCGACTTCATCGGCGCCTTCGGCGAAGATCCCAGCAACTGTCCCATCCCGACCCCTTCCCACCTCCACCACAAGCTCATGGAGATCTCCCAACAATTCGGTTTCAACAGCGCCTTCTTATCCAATTCCGGTGCGGAGGCGGTTGAGAACGCCATCAAGATCTGTTACGACTACCGTCGAAACCATGGATATGGCTTCTGCTTTTACGGGGCATTCCACGGACGAACCTTGGGGGCCCTCTCCCTCAATCGGAGCAAGAAGGTTCACCGGGATTGGTATCCCGAAATCCCCAAGATCGTGGAGCTCCCCTTCTGTCGTTGCCGAAAAGGCTGCGACTGTGGTTGGAAGATATACTCCATCCGAAGGAAAGGCGTGATCAGCCGTCTGGCCCAAGTCCTCGACCCCGATATCGGTCTTATCGACCCGGAGGAGGTGGCCTATATCATTATCGAGCCCATCCTGGGTGAAGGAGGATATGATATAGCCAATCCCGAGTTTATCCGGGAAGTGGCCGAGATTGCTCACCGCGAGGAAATCCCACTGATCGCGGACGAAATCCAATCCGGATTAGGGCGTACGGGAAAGTGGTGGGCTGTGGAACATTTCGGCGTGGTACCAGACATCATAACCTCTGCCAAGGCCTTGCGGGTGGGCGCTACCATTGGGAAGAGCACGCTCTTTCCCCGAGAGGAGAGGAGGATTTCCTCGACATGGGGCGAGGGCAATGCCATCAGCTCAGCCGTGGGCTATCAAATCATTCAGACCATCCAGGAAGAGGATTTGCTCAAGAATGCGGAGGAGATGGGAAACTACTTCCTCGCCGGTTTACGCCAACTCCAATCCCGGTTCCCCGTGATCCACGATGTTCGAGGTCTCGGGCTCATGGACGCCATCTCGGTAGAGACCGATGACCTGCGGAACCGAGTGATTCGAAATGCCTTACAAAAGGGGTTACTGGTAACATCGTGCGGGTTCGAATCAATCCGCTTTCTCCCTCCCCTCAACGTAACCCAGAGGGAGATCGATATCGCCTTGAACATCCTCGAAGATGTCTTTTCAGAAATAGTAACCGAGCCGTCGTTACCATAAGCTGTAAGGGGGAAGATGACTTCTGCCGAAAGGAGGAGCAATGGATCTTTCACAGTTCGAGGAGATGGAGATACCAGCCTTCAAGAGCTACATCGAATTTCTGCTGTGGCACTACCGGGTGGTGGATGCCTTCTGGTTCATCTACGTCGGCGAGGAGTTCGATCAACAGACAGCGGAACGAATCAACGAACGAGTATGGGGGAGGGTGGCTGGAATGGCCGCGAGGGACCTGATTCGGCGCTTTCATATCGAGGAAAAGGGACTCCAGGGGTTCGTCAAGGCCTTAAAATACTTCCCCTGGCATATCCTGGTGGGCTATCAGATCCATGAGGGGGAGGACGAGGTAATTATAGATGTTCCCAGTTGTCCCACCCAGGAGGCACGGCTGAAACGGGGACTGGGTGAATTTGTCTGTAAGGAGATGCACCGGGGAGAATTCACAAATTTTGCCCGGGAGATCGATGAGCGAATTCAGGTCGAGTGCCTCTTCGCCCCCCCTGATCCCCATCCCGACGACATGTTCTGCAAATGGAGGTTTACCCTCGAGAAATGAGAGGGATGAGGAAAAACCATGGCCAAAGCCTGTGGTGGCAAGAGGGGAGGGTGGGGGCAGTACTTGTAGGGGTTTCATCATGGTTATCATGCCGGGGCATGTCGGTGAATCAGTTCATGGTGCTTCCCCGGGGGGCGGCCATGAATCGGCTCAAAAAGGGCCATTACGGATTACCCTCTCCATGCGGACGAGGCAAGGAAAACTAGCCCGGGCAGAGGGTTTTTATACCCGCTATCTGGGGTTGGGTGATAGCATAGCCATTGATGAATATGCTGGAGGACCCGGATGTGGGGCCATATCCCTTTTCTACCGCAATAAAGATGAGATCTACCCCGAATTCAAGGGGAAGGATCTCCGAACCCTCTATCCGGGAATCGATCTGCATTCCGTGGCCTCCGATGGTGGGACTTCCAGCAGCGTTTTAGGGGAACAACTTCCAGCCTTGCCTCCCAGAGGCGACGAACCAACGATTGTCACCTTAACGGTTGGGGGGAACGATTTTGTCTCCTCCCTGGGCCCAGGAGGGGCTATTGGCCCCGGTGCGGTAGAGGATTTCCGCTCGAATCTCACGAGGATCCTTGAGGTCCTCCGTGAACGCTACCCCAACTGCACCATCATCCTGGGGACTATCTATGATCCGACGGATGGAGTTGGTGATCTGGGTATACCAGAGGTGGACGTCCGGGAGGCCTATAACCTCTTTCACGCTTTTAACAGGGCTATCCTGGATTTGGGAAAGAGCTATGGCGCACAAATCGCGGACATATATTCCCACTTTCTGGGCCACGGATCCCACCATGGAGATCCAAACAATCCCCATTATTGTCCCGGGGATCCTTCTTACTGGTTTGTCCAGGAGATTGAGCCCAATGCTCGCGGGGCCCACGAAGTCCGCCGGAAATTCTGGGAAGCCCTGAAGAGAAGGCGTTAGAAGGTTAGCCCTGAGGCTTAAAGCCTCGTTCTTACGAGAGAGGCAAGACAGGTTGGAATACCTCGCACTGTCGGCACATCTTCATCTTCTTCCGCCAGCTTTCTTGCACCTCGCCTTGACAGATCGTACCATTGATAAACCAGCAAAGATGCCCACTTTGAAATTCCCATGCCGGGCAATTTCGCCTCATCTCCATGGGACACTTTCGTATCACCCAACAGGGCTTGTTCCCCTCATTATGCAATCTCTTCATCGCCAGAAGGAAGAGCGCCTGTCGTTCAATATGCACAGGAATGTTTCTCCATCCCTGCTCAAAACTCTGTACAGATTTAGAGGAAACCCCCAGTAACTGTGCCATTTGGTTTTGAGTCTTTCCCAGATGGCCTCGAATTTGGGAAAACTCCTTTTTATCCATTTAAAATCTCCCGCTCGTCTTTACGCATTATACCACAATGTGGCTCAATGTAAAGGGTTTCATCCCTTTCTCTCGGGAATGCCGGTAGATCTGCAAGTTCGTATTCAGGTATCTCAATCTCGTGGGGATCATTCGGCAGGCATTCCTACGGATGAACAACCTCCTCAAACATTTCACACCCTATGACAAGGCTGTCATTTTTCGGTAGACCGAGATGCCCCTAACGGGGTTTGAACACCATTAACTTTCTCTTGAAAAGAAATCGGACAATGATATTCTGGGATAGGAACACTGATGCTGGTGTCATGGTCTTAATGATGAGGGGGTGACGATATGAATACAGTCGAAAAGTACGAGAAATATGTTAATACCAGCATGGTGGAGAAGATACAGCCCATAGTGATTTCGAGGGCCAAGGGGGCAACGATTACAGATACTGAGGGGAAGGACTATATCGATTGTTTTTCAGGGATAGCGGTGATTAATGCTGGCCACTGTAATGAGCAAGTAGTCCAGGCAGCCAAGGCTCAGATGGACAGATTGGTTCACTGCTGCTCCTATGTCTACTATTCCCAACCGACTGGGGACTTAGCTGAGAAGTTGGCCGAAATAACATCCGGAAGATTGCAGAAGAGCTTTTTTGGCAATGGAGGAGCGGAGGCAATTGAGGGGGCCTTGAGGCTTGCCAAGCAATTTACGGGGAGGACGGAATTTATTGCCCTTCAGGGCTCCTTCCATGGCCGGTCCTATGCGGCGCTGAGCGTGACGGGCAACAATGCGAGGAAGAGAAGGGGAGGGCCTTACATGGTAGGGTGTACATTCCTGCCTGCCCCATACTGTTACCGATGTTTCTTTGAATTGGAGTACCCCCAGTGCCACTTGAGGTGTGCACGGGCTCTGGAGGATATTATCAGGTTCAATACATATGACAGCGTTGCTGGCTTCATTGCAGAGCCTATACTCGGAGAGGGAGGGATCATTACTCCCCCGGATGACTACTTCTTGGAGATCGAAAAGATATTGAAAAAGCATGAACTTCTCCTCATTGTCGATGAGGTACAGACAGGGTTTTGTAGAACCGGCCAGATGTTTGGCATTGAGCACTATGGAGTAGAACCAGACATCATGGTCATGGCCAAGGGGATTGCGGATGGGTTTCCCTTGAGTGCCTTTATCGCAAGGGAAGAGGTAGCTGATTCGTTTAAGCCTGGGGATCACTTGTCGACCTTTGGAGGTAACCCCGTCTCGTGTGCCGCATCCCTTGCCAATATTGAATTCATGTTAGAAACCAACTTGGCCTCTCAAACCCTTGAAAAAGGAGCATTCTTGAAGGAAGAGCTTGAAAAGCTAGCGAAACGACATGAGGTCATAGGGGAAATTCGCGGGAAGGGGTTGATGGTGGGGATTGAACTGGTTCGGGGTCGGCACAAGACTCCGGCCAATACTGAAGGCAGTGAGATCAGAGATTTCTGTCGCGACAACGGATTACTTCCCGGATTGGGGGGTCTCTATGGGAATGTTCTCAGAATTCAACCGCCTCTGGTAATAACAGAGGAGGAGCTTCTTGGAGTGGTGAAAATCTTGGATTCGGCTTTTACAAGAGTATTGAATGATACTTCGAGCTCAACAACTTAGATGAGGGAGGGAACCACAGGAGGGTAATGTTCTCTGCAAAATAGGAATCTCGTGGAATTTCACTTCTGAATGAGATCTCATTCTGAATGCCCATTTGATTTATACACTGCAAATGTATGTTTGATATTGATTCTGGGTCAATGGAGAGTCAGTTCTTTCGAAGGTAAAGACTCGAAAAGAAAGCTACGTCTGTGATAGTCTAAAAACAGTAGAATTTGCCAATTCAACGGATGTTCTCCATGAATATGCAATCAGGAAGATTGCAGGGATTACTCATGTAGATCGGAGTGAGGAGGCAGGCTATGGGTTCAGAGAGACTTAAGAATTTTATCAATGGTGAATGGGTTGATTCTGAATCAACGGAATATGGGGAGGTCCGAAATCCAGCGAGGGATACACTCTTGTGCCACGTTCCCATGTCCACAAAAGCGGAGGTCGACCGGGCCGTTCAGGCCGCGAAAAATGCCTTTCCGGAATGGAGAAACACACCACCGGTTTCCAGGGCGAGATGTCTTCACAGGTTGAGAGAATTATTGGAGGAAAATTTCGATGAACTCAGTAGAGTTCAGACTACAGAACATGGAAAGACAATCGATGAATCCAGGGGGGAAACAAGGCGCGGAATTGAAATGGTAGAAGTCGCTACAGGAATTCCTTCATTGATGCTAGGTTATAACTTGGAGGATATTGCGACAGATATCGATGAGTACTGTATTTACCAACCATTAGGAGTCTTTGGACATCTTGCCCCCTTTAACTTTCCGTTCATGGTACCGCTTTGGTATCTACCATTTGCCATCGCTACGGGAAACACTTTCATCACAAAGCCATCACCGAGAGACCCCATGAGTCAGGTTGAGCTTTTCAAGCTTTTAGATGACGCCGGTATCCCGCCTGGTGTAGTTAACCTCGTCCACGGAGCAGCAGATGTGGCAAATTATTTGTTAGATCATCCAGACATCAAGGGAATAACGTTTGTCGGATCCACAGCGGTAGGTAAACTCATCTACAAGAAATGCGGAGAGACCGGGAAGCGAGTCATTGCGCAGTGTGGTGCTAAGAACTATTTAGTAATACTGCCGGATGTGGACCTAGATAGTGCTATACCGAGCCTGATGACCTCTTTTTTTGGCAATACGGGGCAACGATGTCTGTCAGGGGCCAACGCAGTTGTTGTAGGAGATAGTGATACATTCTACAAACGGTTTGTGGATGAATTCGTGGAGGCGGCCTCGAAAATAAGGGTTGGTGATGGGCTTGATGAAACCGTTCAAATGGGCCCTTTGCAAACATTGGAATCAAAAAAGAGAGTTATAGGATTTATAGAGAAAGGCATAGAAGCGGGGGCAGAGCTCCTTCTCGATGGCAGAGAATTGAACCTCGTGGGAGATGTCCCTGAAACGTGTTTCCTTAATCCAACCGTCTTCGGAAATGTTACGCCAAGCATGACCATTGGCAAGGAGGAAATCTTTGGCCCTGTGGCGAATATTATGAGAGCTGGGGATTTGGAGGAAACCATAGAGATGATTCATAGCAATCCCTATGGTAATGCCGCTTCGATTTATACCAGCAGCGGTAAACTGGCCAGAAAGTTCCAGCATGACGTCATGTGCGGTAATATTGGCGTAAATATTGGTATCGTTGCGCCTATGGCGTTCTTTCCGTTCGGCGGGATGAAAGATTCCTTCTTTGGAACCTTACACGGACAGGGCAGAGACGCTATTCGTTTCTTCACAGAAAGTAAGGTTGTAATCCAGAGGTGGTTTTGATATGCAACTCAATACAGCTTCAGCGGTCATTAGATTTGCCACAGAAGTCGAGGAAAAATCCGCAAAATTCTACGATGATTGTGCCAAGAGACATAGAGAAATTGCAGAGACCTTTCTCTCTTTTGTTAGGGAAAACAAGAAAAATGTGACGTTCGTGAAACGAGCTTATTACGGGGTAATTAGTGATGCCCTTGAGGCATGTTTTTCGTTTGAAGGTCTAAAGACTGACGAGTTTCTCTTTAAGGCTGAATTTGATGAAAAGGCTCATCTTTCTGATATTCTAGAGATGAGTTTGCAGATGGAGGATAAAATTCAAAAATTCTATCAAAAAGCCGGGGAGTCATCAGAAAAACTCTTGGCTGATGTGCCTAGAGCCTTAAAAAAGATTGCCGACAAGAGGAAGGAACGGAAGAATGAATTAGCGTCTCTTCTTGATGAGATTAGATAAGTGAAACTCCCCGACCAAAGGTCGGGGAGTTTCACTTAGAAGAATTTCTGCATAGTGGACAGAGATGATAATGGTTGAGTGCGAGAAAATTCATGGGTTAACGAAGACTTACTCAATGTGAGAATGATTGTCAGAGAGGGTGGAAAGGCTCGGCTCTCTCCTATGCTATTAAAATGAAAAGATCCATAGGAGTCGATAGAAACCCATGTCCTGCCTTCGGATCCAGGATGGAATATGGTTCTTAAGGGATAAGACCTTCTATCCAATTTCAGTTGGTATCTGACCTACATGCCATATCAGAAAGAAAGGCAAAACCAGATTATTGGAAAATCCATAACGTACGATTTTAACCTCTCAGGAGCATCCAACTCGGCACTATCGCGCCTGAGTTACCGACGAGGGAAACTTGACAGCTCATACTCAACCTTTTTATGCTATCCAAAGAAATTCATCCAGTGGTTGAAGCCGATATTTCAATGGTGGTTTTATCCCCACGTTTAGACATCCCTTTTTCCAAAAGGATGGAATTATACCGGCTGACCAGGCGAGAGTTCATCAAGGGGGTTGTCTCAACTGGAGCTTCTGTCTATGTAAGCGGATTGGTTGGCGTCAAATAACCTCTTTCTCGCGAGCATACATTCCGAATTTTCCGAGTAAGAGAATGCCCGGTCCATGACGGTCAACTCCGTCATTGAGGCCTCGATACCTTGTTAGACCTGCTTGCGGAAAACGGGATGAAGTTCTGCCGAACCGATGGTGGACATCCTTGGGGAGGGCCGGCAGGTATCATCGATCTCAACGACGTGGTACTCATCAAGGTGAACTGCCAGTGGAAGTGTCGCGGGACAGCAAACACCGACGTCCTGCGAGGATTGATTTATCGGATTCTTCAACCCCCCGACAGCTTTGATGGAGAGGTAGTGATCTTCGAAAATGCCCAGGGCGTGGGAAGCTTCGACGGGTGCCGGCGGCATGGGGGGTACTATTCTGATTGGCCTGAAATAGACAATGGAATCTATGCAAACGCTGAGGAGGAGACTATCCTTACCGTGGATTATCTTGGAAACACCGTTTTTAAGGACCAGCACGTAATTCCTCCCTTCTCGATCCCATCCGATCCAACTTCATTTCAGACTCGGATCACTTGACTGACGGCTACCGAAGAATATCAGATTTCTCTTACCCTTGTTTTACTTTTGCGGGAGGGTACCGGAATAGAATTACGGGAAGGAATCTGGAAGGGTTCAGGATACAATACTCATCTAAAGTTCATCAACATCCCCGTTCTGAAGACACACGAAGGTACTGGCATAACGGGGATTCTGAAACATAGCTACGGCATACTTTCCATGGTCGATGGTTATTCAGGCATCCGTCATTACAGTGAGTCGGGCACGCAATACGGGAAAATGTGGAGTCTTGTGAGGATTCCTGATTTGAACATTTTCGACTGTATCTGGGTGAGCCATGAGAATCTAGGGGGCTACCCACCGGAAACGACTTACCGCACCAATATCCTGCTTGGTGGAACCAATCCGGTCGCGCTCGATTACTACGGGAGTAAGCACGTTCTCTTACCCCTTGGTGGCAGCAGAGCGCATGAACACGACCCCGATTCGTTTTCCGGCCTCTTTAATCACCTCACCGGGGCGAGCGACTTCATCAACGCCCGCGGCGGGATCGGAGGCGAACCTACCAATGTGGCGGACGATGATATTGAGGTCATCTCGGCGTCGGCTATTTCTTCAGCTGAAGGTGGTTCAACTGAAGGAGGTAGCGGGAGTGGATGTTTCATTGCAACGGCCGCCTATGGGTCCCGTATGGTAAAAGACGTGAAAGTTCTGGAAGGGTAAGAGATAAGTATCTTTTGACGAACCGCGTAGGAAGAGCTTTCGTTTCCTTCTATTATAAACAGAGCCCGAAACTAGCCAACCATATCTCAAGTCGCCCTCTCCTGCGAAGCATTGTCAGGGCTGGTCTTTATCCCTTGGTTCAGGTCGGCGGACTGGTAATCGAAACAGATAAAGATAGAAGGCAGGGTTAGCAATAACCCCTCTCTTTTTTCTTGTTAATCTTGTTCTACTCTGTTATCATAGATAAATACTGAAACCCTATAATATCCGTTAATGTTTGGCAGAAAGCCACGGGTCTAGCGGGGGAGATCCATGAGCTTCCAATACACAGCCGGGTTGCCGAAGTAAATAGGTGGCTCGGCTTTCTCATTGGCGTAAATAAACTAGCAACACTACCCCCGATTTCATGATCGCCCGTATTTCGGGCTCTGAAACCTGATTAATAGGAGGAAATATACATGCCCGATAAGCGGAAATTTTCTCGCTTTCCCGTGACGGAAACGGTTATTTGCTCCCGTTATGGGAGAGAGGTGACCATGCGAACCCTAGATATCAGTCTTGGAGGACTGAAACTAGAGGCCAATTTCGATCTAAGGGTTGGTGAGTCCATGATCTTTTCAATTTTTACCAATAACACGAGAATAAATTGCAAGGGAAAGATCCTTAAAATAGAAGAATTTGGAAATAAGGTTCAAGCCAGGTTGTGTTTCGCTCCACCCTCGGACTGGGAATATGGGAAACTGTCTGATTATCTAAACGGCCTTTCTCGGAGACCCTTCCAAAGACGGGTAGTTGGTGACCCGGCTCTATTGCTTCGGAGAGCACTCAGGCGTGCAATGATGAAGGGAGGAAAGTGGGTAAAAAATATTTTCGACGGAAGAGAAGATGAGAAGCTGGAGCAGGTGAATTCATGGTTGGAATTACTGCCGGATATGGAGAGAACGGTGATTACCCTTCGTTTTGGTTTGGACGGGGAGGATCCTCTCACATCGGAATCCATAGGGAAACGCTTTGGCTTGCCCCCGGAAAGGACTCGTCAAATCGAAACGGAGGCCATAGAGAAACTCCGAAAGATCAGCAAAAAGAAAGAGATCTACTTGGATGATATAATCTGAATTGTGAGTAAAGATGAGTCGATGGATAAGGTTAAGAAGCTACCTTTCTGGTGGACGAATTGAAATCTGAAGGGATTTTTCGTCAAGGACCTACATTCGGAGCAACTTCACGGTACTCCGCTTCACCTTTATTGTCGAGATAGCCTGACAGCAGGCATCAACCCCTGGCAAGTTTCATCCAGTAGGCCGCGGCCACTCCCCAGAAGGCATTGAAAAATAATACAAACAGGGGAGTCATGGTTCCCAGATCCAATCCCATCATGCCCTTGCCTGCCTTATATGGGAATACAACGAAGAGTTGAGCTAGCGAAGGCCCCAGACTCAGAATGAGTCCCGTTTTCAACGTCGATCTCGCCGACAGGGGAAGAAGAAAGAGAACCCCCCAGATCCCCCCCCAAACGATACGTGGATAGAGCCATGGAAGGGAGAGGTGAGGGGTCAGTCTCACGCCAAACCGGGCGGTCAGGCCGTAATTGCCGCACAATACTACCACCAGGCTGTTCACGAGCCCCCCAAAACAGCCCGCCGCAAATACTTGACTCAACCTGGAAAAGAGAGATCTCAAGGGGTCCCCTTCTTATCCGGTCCGGTCTAGCGAGCGGCGCCCTTGAGTTCCTTCGCCGGTGAGAACTTAGGAACAGTCTTAGCCGGAATATTGATGGTCTGGCCAGTTCGGGGATTCCGACCTGTCCTGGCCTTGCGCGTCGAGGTGCTAAAACTCCCCAGACCCGGCAGGGCAATTCTTTCCCTTCGCTTGATGCAGCCCTGAATCGAATCGGTAACACATTTGAGAGCCCTCTCCGCTGCCGCCTTGGTGATGCCTGCATTGTTCGCCATCTTTGCAACAAGATCTGCCTTTGTCATACCGTTTCCTCCTTTCGCTTGAGAGACGGTTGCCTCCTTTTTTAGAAAATAAGATTACCGGTTCTTTTCCCTAAGATCAAGGGTTTTTTGTGGGTCCAGGAAAAAAATTTTTTCCCCGGAAGGAAGAAAGCGAGAACAAGAGCCGTGATAGGCAGATAGAAGAGAAAGCCCATTGCCTGCTCCATGCCGAAATTATCAGCAAGAACTCCCGTCCCAAACACGCCCAATCCCGCCATTCCCCATGCAAACCCCATAATCAACCCTGACATGGTTCCTCCCCTTCCCGGAACCGTCTCCAGAGCCATGATAATACATGGCGATTCCCCCAGGAAAAAGGAGAACCCGAGGAGGGCGAGGCAGATAAAGCTCCAACGGGTCGGCACATGAAGAAAACCATAGAATGCCGGAATCACCAGGAGAAAGGAGAGAAGCACCATCCTCTTTCGGCCGAGCCGATCCGAGAACGATCCCCCGGCGAACCCACCCAAGGCTCCGCAAATCATAAAAAGCGTGAAGGAACCGCCGCCTGCCACCAGAGAGAACCCTCTCACGGTCTGAAGGGTGGGTAGGAAAGTTGCCAGGCTAAGAATGGCTGTCGATCTCAGCCAAACAACGAGCCATAAAACGGAGAATGGCACCAAGTCCTTAAGGCGCAGCGCATTCTGTTGCGCCGCTTCTCCCCGGGTCGTGGGCAAGGGAAGAGCGCTTTTTGGGAGATACCGGACTAAGAGCAGGACGAAAATGACTGCTGGTAGGAGAGCTACATAACTCCTTCTCAGGTCCAGGCCGATAACGATGGCAAGAATAATCATCGGCCCAAGGCCGTAACCCACATTTCCCCCAACCATGAAGAGAGAAACCCCCAGTCCCTTCCTCGGACCGCTGAAATGGCTCGCCAATGCAGCGGCTTGGGGATGAAAGCAGGCAGTCCCCAATCCGCCGAACACCAAAAAGGGGATAAGTGAGGCATAGCTGGGAAGAAGACCGATGAAGCTCATCCCTACGGCTGCCATGATGGGCCCCCAGAACATGAGGTTTTTTCCTCCGATTCTGTCCGAGAGAATGCCAAAGAGAGGCTGGCTCAAAGAAGCCGAGAACATGAGGATGGAGGCGAGCAGACTGGCCAGGGTAAGGGACAATTTGAGCCTTTCGATGAGCAGCGGGAGAAGTGCAGCCAGAAAAGGAGGATAGAGATCAACAACTAGATGTCCCAGCGATAGGAGTGCCACCTTGGCCATGTCAATCCGATGGAGTGTTGGGGTGTTTGCCATGTATAACTCCTCAGGCCGGATATGAGCCGTCCCCGCGGTATACCAACGTTTTTTTGGTCTGCTTGGTACTCATACCACAAAGGGTGGAGTTTTTTCCAGGTTTGGGTCTCAAGGCCACATGAGCCGTGGTCGGTGGTCACAATCGAATCTTTCCCAAAACCATTGGCCAGGGTTTGACGCAGTACCTATTTACCTTGAATATTTATGATGGTGGCCTAAAATTTGCTAGAGAATGCGAGGGGACCAGTTGTATCCACAAAGGGCGTTTCCTCTCGGGATAGTCCATTCCGCAATGTATCTGATCGAGGAGCACGAAGAAAAGAATAATGTTAAGATATAATGAACTAATGGATATCTGATGGTCAGTACCGATGGTATTCAAAAACAATTTTTCGGGACGAGAGGGAAAGATATGGTGCTGATTGAACCCTCGAACAGTGAGCAAAGAGAGGGTAACAATCGGGGAAAGGAGATCTTAAATGATGGGAAAGGGAGATATCAAATCGGGTGATCTCGAAGCCTTTCTGGGCAGGAATACCTCTTTTGAGGGGAAGATGAGCTTTGAAGGGATGGTAAGGCTCGACGGTAGATTCGATGGGGAGATTTTCTCCGGGGATGTCCTCATCATCGGTGAGACGGCAGTCGTCAATGCGAAAATCAAAGTAGGTACTCTCCTCGTCGACGGAAAGGTGACTGGCAACGTCCATACGAGCGATAAAATCGAGATCCATTCTACCGGAAAGCTGAATGGAGATATCAATACTGGCGTTCTGGTTATCGAAGAGGGCGGGATTTTCGACGGAACCTGTAAAATGGACAAAGGAGTCGAGGAAGCAGCCAAGAAGGTGACCCCCTTTAAGGAGAGGGAGGCCGAAGGGGAGAAGGCTGTTGATCTCCAGGATGAGGGTTAACAGCTGTCGTCGCGTTCCTCCTGAAATTCGGCTATGGATGAATCTCGCGACCCAGTTAACCCAATAGACGAGATAAATGAAATAAACCCGATAAACCCCTCCATGTCTCGAAGGACCTATTGGCCCCGTTTCCCGTTCGAAGAGTTTTACCTCTTTCAAGAGAGATGTTCTCCCCGGTTGAAAAAACGCCTAAAACCTTCCCTGTCCTCAGAGGCCGCTGAGATGCGCCTCAACCCTTCTTTCAAAGATTCCGTCTCCGTGGCAAAGGAGAGCCGCAAATAGTGGAAGTCATCGGCTCCAACCCGACCAAAGGATTTCCGATCCATGGTCGCCACCTGATATTCGAACAGCAAGAACATCTGTAAGAGGGTCGAAGGACTCGTCTCCCCTCTGAGGTCGGGGGGAAGACTCCGAAACGCATCCATAATCCCCAGATTCTCGCAAACTTCCCCGATGTTCGGGAAAACATAGAACGCCCCTTTCGGCTTTTGGCAGCGAATCCCCTTGACCCCATTCAATCCATCGACGATTAAGTCCCTCCGCTCCTGGAAAATCGTTACCATGTGACGTATGGAATCCCCGCTGCGTGGTGACTCAAGAGCGATGCGAGCCCCTTCCTGGTTGTAGGGAGGAATACAGGAGAAATAGTTGATATTGAGGTTCGTGAAGACCTCAGCTTCCTCCACCGTTGGAAACAGAGCCCAACCGATTCTGCCCCCGGTCCAGGAAAAACTCTTCGAAGCCCCACTGAGCAGGATAGTAACCTTCTCCATCCCCGGACAGGAAATGATACTGTGATGCTCGCCGTCATCGAATAGGATGTGCTCATACACTTCATCGGAAAACACACGAATCTCTCCAGAACATCGCGTTCGAACCACATCAGCTAAGTCTCGAAGTTGTTCTGGAGAGGCCACACCCCCTGTGGGATTCGAGGGGAAATTAAGAAAGATCATCTTTGTCTTATCGGTGATGAGGGGGACAACATCCATTCCTGAAAGGGTAAAGTTCCTCTCCTCGCTCAAATGTACGGGAACGGGTTGAGCCCCCAAATAGGTGATGAAGGATTCATAGATGGGAAAACCCGGACTGGGATAGATGATCTCATCTCCTGGATTGCAATAGGTTTGTTGGCATAAACCGATGGCAGGTTTAGCACCAGGAAACACGACAACCCGATCAGCCGTCGCGCGAATCCCCCGTGTTTCGGTAAGGTAGTTGGCAATGGCGACCCGGAGTGAAGGGATGCCCTGGGGATCACAATAATGGGTATTATCCCGATCAAGCTGCCTTTTGACCTCCTCCTTGATAAATTTGGGAACGGGAAAATCCGGCTCCCCCAGATTACACTTGATGACCTCTTTCCCCTGTTCCTCAAGGGTCCGGATTAAAGGCCCTATTTTGAAAGCATTCTCAGTATCGATCAGCCCAACCCTCTTGGCGAAAAGACCCATAGCGTGCTCCTTTTTCCTCTCTCGCGTGAAAATTGCCATTCCAAAATAATAATAAATCGGAAAATGTTCAAGTCCTTTTAGGAAAAGGGATGGCATTCCCTCAGCCATTCTTTAAAAAGAATAAAATTATCAATTAAATATCAAGGGGTTGTTGCCGAAATCCCTGGAGCGAGCATTAAAGAATTTTTGGTAACCATTCTTAGTGCTTCGATTCGCAAATACAATGACGTATTTTCTAGAGCAAGATCTGAGCAAATGCTCACTCAGCGATAAGTCTTGAGGGCTTCGACTGAGACATGTCGACGAACTCATGTCGAGTCGCTCAGCCGAAGTCTAAATTTGTTCGTAACCGAACTTATGCATCGAAAGACTTAGTGAAGCGAAACGGTCGCAAAGCCATTGTCTGAGCCCAGAGGGGGAGTTTTGGGTTTGCAGTGAAGCGAACCTTACGCTAGAATGATCAAAAATTCTTTTCAGAGAGCGAAAGGGTATTTGGGCAACAGCCTGTTTTATGATTTTCAATGAATTAGGTGAAATAATACCTCAATACTCTGCGATGAAGCCTCATGTCGGTCTCGGTGGCTGATGGACTGACCCCCCAGGACCATCGATGGAAACAGGGCTGTGAAATAACCCAACCCGGCCCCGGAAAAATGGTCCCACAAGGAAGACACGGTTCATAAGACAATCGATGAAATGAAAAGAAGCGGGGAGAAGCTCCGATGGACCCGGCTGGATAAATCGAACTTTTGGTCCATAGGGTGAAAAGGGGAGGAGAAAAATATGGGAATCGGATTGGGAGGGATTGGCGGAAGGACCATTGCTCCCAGTGAGATTTGGAGGCAATGAAAAGTCCTCTACGAGAGGAAAACTAACTATTCAACCGGTTGAGGAATTTTTCAGGCATGCTACTGGGATTTCCCCTTTTATTGAGGCAGAGATGCCGAGTCTCCCCATACACAATTACCTCCTGGGTCTCCTTTCTCAGTATTCTATAGCCAAAGGTTACCATCCGCGTTTTCAGATCCTTCAGATGAGTCCGGACAACGATCAGCTCATCGTATTTGACCGATCCCTTATACCTGCAGCGAAGGTCCACCACCACCAGCCTGTACCCCATTCCCTCAAGCTCCCTGTAGCTGAAGCCCTTTGCCCGACAGTACTCAGACCGTCCCACTTCGAACCAGACAACATAACTGCCGTAATAGGCCACTCCCATCTGATCCGTTTCGGCATAGCGTACCCGAACATCAACATCCACATAATCCCTACGATCGACCTCCTTATCCACGGTCATACTCTCGCCATGAGCTACTATCTCTGTTAAACCCTGGAGAAATTCCGTTTATCATTAACGAATAACCAACCGCGGCTTGGGAAACTAAGATATCCCCAAACCTTTTCATCATTGATCGAACTGGTAGACTATCTCACCCTTTTTTACCAAACCGAGTTCCCTTCGGGCCAGTTCCTCGATGTATTTCTTATTGATCCTCAAATTGTCGATCTCGGCTCTCAACTTATCATTCTCTTTCCGCAATTCCGTATTTACCCTTTCGATCTCCTTCAATTCCCTCCTCAGACGGTAGACCTGCAAAAGTCCCTTATCCCCGAAAAAGGTAAAGAAGATCATCACCGAAACGAGCAAGAGTATCGTAACGAGGATTCTCTTGTTATACCCCTTTAAAGGGTCCATGTCCTTTTGCCTCTATTCAAACCTGAATTTGACTGTAATGGTCCCCCATTGATCAACCGTTTGCCCACCTTCGTCCAATGAATTGAATCGCCATTGCTTAATGTAGTTTATGGAGATTCGCTCCAATTCCGCATCTCCTCTGAGAATGGATAACACCCTCCCCACCGATCCATCGGGTAGCACCCAAAACTTCAATTCCACTTCTCCTTCCCTCTCGATCTTCACCTCGGGGATTTCCGGTTTATAGAGGATTTTCCTTTTGCCGGCCGGCCCCTTGATTCCAATGGAATCCTTCTTTATACCGTGGACAGAAGGCTTCTTGGATCGGTCTTTTACTATTATCCGGGCAATGATATGCTCGGTTCCCTTATCCTCGAGGATCTGTCTTCTGGGAACCTTAATCTCCGCCACGTCCATGGACAACATCTTCCCCCTATAATCACCCAGTGGCATTGAGGATTCACGGAATAATCTGCCCAAATCCTTGAAAAAGGGGGAACTTCTCAATAATCTAACCCTTTCCTCGGGAGTGGTCTTCTCCTTCCGTTGGGGAACGATAAAAGAGGGACTCGGAACATCGATACTCTCCCCCAAGCTCAGCTCTTTCAACTTGCTCATGAGGAAATCCTCACGTCTTTTCCGATCATCACCGAGGAATTGCTCGATGGACTTCTCCTCTCGTCTTTCCCCTCCTTCCATCCTCTTAAGGAAAGGCTCTAAGTAGAGCTGCTTCGGTTCCACTAACTCGATCGGGAAAATCCTCAACTTGGTCACCGCGAAATAATTGGGCACAAACAACAACAAGCTAAAGTGAATGAGGATAGATACTACTATGAAAAGAAATAATTTCATGGAGATAATTCCTGGAATCTACTTTTCCCTCTCCTTTGGCCGCGTGGCGATGGCCAGCTTATTAAAACCAGACGTCTTTGCCACATCCATGACCTCCACCACTTTCCCGTGGAGTACCCTTTCATCCGCTTGAATGATAACCATCCCTTCTGGACTCTCCCTAGCGGCCTTCTTGAGATACTTTCCCAACTCCTCAATACTTACGAGCTTCTGTTGTACAAAGATCTTATCGTCCTTAGACATCACTACCCTAACTTCTTTCTTCTCCCTGGAGATCTCCGTCGATGACGATGTGGGAAGTTTCACTTTAATCCCCGGGGCCACGATGAAGGTGGTGGACAGCATGAAAAAGATGAGCAATAGAAAGACGACATCCACCAGAGGTGTCAAATCAAACCTCGATTCCTCCCTTTTCATCGGTTTAAAGTGCATAAACCCTCCCCTTTTCCCAAGCAGCCCAGTTGTGGATCCCTATCGTTCCCTCCCCTTGAGCAGATCAACCATCCGTATTGAGTGTTCTTCCATCTCCACGATCAAGGCATCCGCTTTATTGGCCAGATATCGGTAGAGTACGAAAGTCGGAATGGCAACCACCAGTCCCGCTGCCGTCGTGATCAGGGCCTCTGAAATCCCGCCTGCAAGGCTGCTGGGGTTCCCAACCCCTTGAATTGATATGACGTTAAAAGCCTTGATCATTCCAAAGACCGTCCCCAATAACCCCAAAAGGGGGGCAATGGCTGCGATAGTTCCAACTACATTGATATATCGTTCGAGGGTCGCCGCCTCCCTCCTTCCGATCTCCTCGATGCTCTCCTTGACGATCTCCCTTCGTTTACCGAAATTGCGAATCCCGGCCACAATGATATTGGCCATCGAGGAGTTGTCCTTTCGACATCGGGTAATGGCCTCCGGGATCTTCTCCCGACGAATGAGGTCCTCGATTTCGATCAAGAAATCCCGAGGAATAACCCTTGATCTCCTTAAACTCCAAAGCCTCTCCAAGAAAATGGCCAGCGCTATGATGGAGCATAAGGCAATGGGAATCATTAAAACTCCGCCCTTCACGACAAAATCGTACATGACCCCTCCTCTCCTATCTCTTAGACATCTCTTCTTCCACCCGTTTCAGCATCTTACGCCCAATCTCCTTCGTCTCCCCAGATCGGGCGGTATGAAGTAGCTTCCGGTAAATTTGCCGAGCTTCGGACCACCTCTTCTGATCCATATAAACCTGGCCCACCTTCAAAAGGGCCTCCTCCACATACTCCCCTTGATCATGATAGAGATAGAGTACTTTCATGAGCTCCAGCGTGGCCGACTCCTTATCCCCCAACGCAAGATACGAATCACCAATTTTCAGTTGGGCAAAGGCAGCCGTGGCCTTATCCGGAGAACCACTGGCCTTTTTAAGGGAAACAACAGCTTCTCGGTAGTTCTGACCATGAATATAGAGCATTCCCAAATTGAGGGATGCCTCGTAAACGATGGAATCATCGGAATATAATGCGATGAGCCTTTTGAGGGTTTTCTCAGCCCAATCGGGCCTCTTCAATATCTGATAGCACTTACTTGCCTTGAGGTAAGATCGCTTATCCCATCCCGACTTGGGAAATCGATAAATGACCCTCTCGTAACTCCTGAGAGCCCTTCTGAAATCCTCCAGGGCGTAATAACCTTGGCCTATCTTATACCAAGCCTCCGCCACATGGTTACTATCTGGAAAGTGCCGGGTGACTTTTTCATATTCGGCGACGGCCTCCGAGAACCGTCTCATATTCATGTATATCTCGCCAATTCTGAACTGAGCATCATCGGCCAGGTCGCTTTTCGGATAGTCTCGGAGCATTTCCCTATACGCGGAGATTGCCCTATCCCACTGCCCATTCTTCTCATAAAACTCAGCCAATTGGAGTTCCAAATTAGCACCTAAGGGATGGTTTGGATATTTCCGGAAAAAATCCCCTATCTTTTCGATGAAGCGATCATACTTCCCTTCTTGGTAAAAAGAGAGAATAATCCCATAATCGGCTTCGGGCGCCTCCTTTGAATTGGGATAACCTTTGATTACCTTCAAGTAACCAAGTACAGCCCTGAGGTACTCCTTGAGGTTGTAATAACTATCCCCGACCCTTAGAAGGGCTTGAGGGACCAATGGGCTCGAATGCGCGAAATGTACCAGTCGGGAAAAGACATCTATGGCCTTTTTGAAAGCCCTACTCCTGAAATGGGACATTCCCAACCAAAAATACGCATCATCCGCATAAGGACTCTCTGGGAGCTCCTTGAGCATTTCTTCGAATCGTTCCGCAGCTTCCGCGAAATCTCCCAGCTTATAGTGGATCCAACCAGTCAAAAAATAGGCCTTGTCGAGCTTCTCTCCTCCATAATCCCCATGAGTTAATCGGGTTAAGTGATCCAGCGCCCGCTTATATTGTTTTAAATTAAAGTAGGCTTCTGCCAAGAGGACGGTAGCTTCAGGAGTAAGGTCATGGTCTGGGTAGGTTTCAACCAGTTGATTGAAGTACGAGGCCGCCTTCCTCCACTTTCCCAGCTGGAAATAATACCATCCTAAGCTATTGAGGGCCTTCCCATAGTAAAAACCGTTATTCACCAGTTCCCCGAAATAACTTGTTGCCTCGGCGTAATTCTTCAATAAGAGATTAGCCTCCCCGATCCAATAGATGACCTCATCCCTCGGGGAGAAATCGGGATGTCCCGAAAGGATCGACTTCCAATAATGAATGGCCTCCTTATACGACTTTTCCTGGAATAGAGAAAGACCAATTTTGAACAGGGCTTGATCGGCTAAAGGACTATCGGGATATCCATCAATGAGGACCTGATAGGAGTTAATGGCATTTCGGTAGTCCTTCAGATTATAAAAAGAGTCCCCGATATTGAAGTATACTTTGTCCTTCAGTTCAGTCATCGGATATAACTTGACGAGGTCCCGATAAGATTCGATAGCCTTTTGAAATTCCCCCTCCTGGAAATAGTAATAAGCGATTTCGTTAAGCGCAGTACTCCCCCAAGTCGATTGGACGTAGCGTTTCGTAAATTCTCCGTGGTATTGGATCGCCTTATCCATCTCCCCTTGGCCCAGGTAGGATTTAGTCAAACCGTAATAAATGATTTCGGCCAATTTGGTCTCGGGGAATCTTAACAGCAACTCCTCGAATACCGAGGCCGAATCTCCATATCTGCTCAGGGAGACCAAGCTCCAGCCCAACCCATAGAGTGAATTCTCCAATAAGGGGTGCAACGCAAAGTCCGCATTAAAGGACCTGAAAGCCTGTTCCGCCTCCTCGAATTGCCTGAGATGAAAAAGGTTGGCACCTATGAGGTATTGAGTCTCAGTCCTCAGGTTGCCCTGGGGAAATCTCTCCACTAAATGACGGAACTTTTCCAATCCTCCATCGTAATTATTCATGTTAATTAATGACTCCGCTGCCCAGAAGAGTGCTGATTCCGCAATGGGGCCCTCGGGACGTAGTGTATACGCTTTGTCGAGAAATTGGTACGCGCTTTCGTACTGACCTTGTTTCAAATAGATCCATCCGGCTGAATAATAGGAGTAATCGATGAGTCTGTCCTTGGGATATCGATTGATCACCTCGAGGAAATACTTCAGTGCCTCCTCCACTCGATTGAGGTGAAGCTTGGACTCCCCCAACCAATAGTATGCCGATCCTACGAGGGGATTCTCTGAGTGGTTGATAATGAACTTTTCAAATGACTCAATGGCATCCCCATAATTCTCCTTCAGATAGCGATATTTCCCCTGTTTATAGAGGGCAAGTTCTCCCTCAAAGACTTTTGCCACGGAGGTACTGAGAGAACTGAAATAGGCGCAACCCGGGGATTTGGTCGCCGGTCTCACCTTCCGCAACTGAGCCATCATCTCCTCGTCCGCGGTCCTATATTCAATCTTCGGTTCGGCCTTAAACCCTTGGGCCGCGACAACAGGAAGGGGAATCTTCCGGTAGTCGGTAAGCTTCGATTCATCGGGGCTCGTAATGACGACCTCTGGGAGACTTATCCGAAGCTGCTCTTCGGTGCCCTTCAGCTTTGGAACAAGGGAGATGCAAAGGAGGGCAAAAAATGAGAAGGCCGTGGCAAATTTTATCGCTTTCTTGAACATGGACAATCCCTCAAAGGGAAATGTTCCATCGGCCTTTAGGATAAATCAAAAAAAATTTATCAGAATCAAGACCCCTTGTCAAGGAAGTAGCTTTTCCTGCACGGGTTAGAGACCTATTGGGGTTTAACGGAATTACGGAGCTTCTTGAGCTCTGTAAGGGGCATTTTTGTGCCCTTTGTTTCTCCAGTATCCAGTACCAGTATGTGATATCGTTCATGAGAAAACACCCTTGCCGCTTCCCTTGGATACCTCATGGAGTGATTCTCTCGTGGGTCCCAACCGGGCAAGACTAATCCCTTCTTGCTCACCCTTCTTCCGCACATTACGATCGGGGCGGGGGCAACGATTTCCTCCAGAAAATCATGAAACTTCAGCCGAAGTTCTGTTGACAACCGCGGTAAGAGGTGGTAGCCCATAGGAGGTTTGTTGAGAAATTGGTATTTCGGTGCGCTCATTTTTTTGGGGATTTTCCTCTCTCCTGACAGGACCAAATCCGATAACCCGAGAAATTGCATCCAAATGGATTTTCATTCAATAAAAGAGGAAATGGTGGAAACCCAAATCCGGGCAAGGGGGATCAAGGATGATGCTGTATTAAGAGCCATGCGCAACGTTGATAGACACAAGTTTGTTCCCGAAGAGATACGTCACCAGGCCTATTCCGATCGACCGTTGCCTATTGGTGAGGGACAGACCATTTCCCAGCCTTACATCGTAGCCTTAATGACGGAATTGCTTGAATTAAAAAAGGGAGATACGGTTTTGGAAGTAGGCACGGGATCGGGTTACCAGGCTGCAATCTTGGCAGAGCTGGCGGACTACGTCTACACAATTGAAATCATCGAGTCCCTGGCCGTGTCCGCAGAGAGGCTTCTGAGGGAATTGGGTTACGGAAATATCGACGTCAAAACGGGGGATGGCTACATTGGCTGGAAGGAATTTGCGCCCTTCGATGCCATCATCGTAACCGCTGCCCCACCCCATGTCCCTCACCCCTTACTCGATCAGCTCAAGGAAGGGGGAAGGCTCGTTATCCCCGTTGGGGATTATTATCAGGAGCTCAAAAAGATCACCAAGGTAAAAGGGCAGATCAAAAGCCAGAATGTCACCCCAGTGGTATTCGTTCCCATGACTGGTGAGCATGTCAAGAGTGGAGGAAAGAGGTGAAAGATGTAATCATCCCTTCCCTTTACGCCATTTATCAAGCCGCTTCCTAATTTCTCCCTCATAACCCTGATTCGAGGGCCGGTAATAAATCCTTCCCTTAAGGTCCTCAGGAAGATAATTCTCCTCCACGTAATGGCCTGGAAAGTCATGGGGATATTTATATCCCTTTCCGTAACCCAATTCCTTCATCAGTTTCGTGGGGGCATTCCTCAAATGAAGGGGAACCTTGAGGGAAAGGGTCCGTTGTATGTCCTTCTGAACATCGCGATATGCCGTATAGAGAGCATTGCTCTTGGGGGCCACGGCCAGATAAACGGCAGCCTGAGCAAGCGCCAGATTTCCTTCCGGCAATCCTACAAAATTGAATGCTTGCATTGCAGCTACCGCCACTTGAAGGGCCTGAGGATCTGCATTTCCAATATCCTCAGATGCAAATCGAACCATTCGCCTGGCGATATAAAGCGGATGTTCACCCGCTTCCAGCATCCTGGCGAGCCAGTAGAGGGCAGCATCGGGATCGCTTCCCCTGAGGCTCTTATGGAGAGCAGAAATGAGGTTATAGTGTTCCTCCCCATTTTTATCGTAGAGCAACGCCTTTCGCTGCATCACCGCTTCCAGGGTTTTCAGGGTAATCCTCCTCACTTGTCTCCTGCCTGGGAGTGTAGTTATCGCTGCCATTTCCAGGACATTGAGAGCAATCCTGGCATCCCCATCTGCCATGGCAGAAATGTGATCGAGGAGGTGGGGTGCCACCTCGACGGGAAATTTCCCCAATCCCCTCTCCTCATCATTCAAGGCCCGGTTAAGGATCACGAGTATTTCATCCTTCGTCAAGGGGTTTAGCGTGAAAACCCGTGTCCGCGATAAAAGGGGCGAGATTACCTCGAAGGACGGATTTTCCGTTGTCGCCCCGATGAGGATCAAAAGGCCGCTTTCTACATGGGGGAGGAATGCATCCTGCTGGGCTTTGTTAAACCGATGGATTTCATCGACGAACAAGATAGTCTTTCGACGGTGGAAACGCCGCTGGCCCTCCGCCTCCTTGATCACCTCCCTTATCTCCTTCACTCCTGACAAAACGGCGCTGAAGGAAATGAAATGAGAATTCGTTACGGAGGCGATAATCCTGGCGAGGGTTGTCTTACCGGAACCGGGAGGTCCCCAAAAGATCATCGATTGAAGCTGATCCCTTTCGATGCCATTCCGGAGGGGCTTCCCCTTGCCCAAGAGATGCTCCTGGCCAAGGAACTCCAAAAGAGAGGTAGGCCGCATCCGATCGGCCAGGGGTGCAAAGGCCTTCCCGATTTCCTCTGCCTGAGGATCGAATAAACCCCGGTCCGATCTTAGGCTTGGATCCTTCATGAACTTCCCCTGAAGTCGATTACCAGTCAGTTAGCTCAGGGACATCGGGCTCCTTCATAGAGTCACAAAACCCCTGAGATCTCTGAAAAACTGAGAAAAATGAGCTCTGAGCGCGAATTAAGATTTTTTCGGTAACCATTCTGAGTGAAGCGAAACGACCGCAAATTCAATGTTTGAGCCGAAAAGGCGAGTTTTGAATTTGCAGTGAAGCGAACGTTAGAATGGTTGGAAAAATATTTTGAGCACCGAAGAGCGATCTTTTCAGAGATCTCCCCCCCACATTTGACATCTCCCTGAAACCATACTATTATACGCCTCGGTCCAAGTCAAGCGCTATTCAATGAGACAAGGGGTTGCGGCCATGAAGGTAGAGTATTACGGCTATTGTTGGATCTGTGGTGAGAAGAATCCGGGGGGATTTCAACTAAAATTCGACCTCAACAAGAACGAAAAGACCATGCGGACAAGCTTTATCCCGACGGAAACCTACCAAGGCTATGATGGGATCGTCCATGGGGGAATCCTTTCGGCCTTATTGGATGAAGCCATGGCTAAACTCGCCTTTGAATTGGGCTATAATGCCGTGACGGCCATGCTAAACATCCGGTTTAAGAGCCCCGCCAAGGTAAAGGAAAAACTTATGGTCAGGGGTGAAATTACCGAGGTCAATCGTAGGCTAGTCCTAGCCAAAGCCACAATTCATAGAGAAGACGGGACCCTCATAGCTGAGGGAGATTCCAAATTGGTACGGAAATAGAAAGTCAGAGCTTCAAAAGCTGGTTGATGTTTTGTCCCAATATTTTACGCCTTTCTTCTTCCCCGAGCCCCGAATCTTCCATCTCTTCGATGTAACGCCCCGGGGGTATGAGGGGATAATCGCTCCCGAAGAGAATTTTGTCTGCTCCTACGATAGTTACCGCCACGGAGTAGATCCTCCTCCGATAGAGAAGGGGGGAGGCCGCTGTATCGTACCAGGTCTTCTCAGCGGCCTTGGCCACCTCGGGCATCAGTTCGTAGAAAAAGAATCCCCCCCCCCAATGGGCCAGGAGGATCCGAACCCTGGGAAATGCGCGGATGAGATCATAGAGAGATTTCAATGGGGTATTACACTTACCCGGATATGAATGTCCCACCATTTCGTTGCTGTGGAGCATCAACGGGAGGTCGGCTTCCTCCAGGATTTGACAGATGGGCCTCAGCGAGTCGATATCGTAGAAAGAGGTAGCGGGAGGATAGGATGCCAATTCCCCGATGCCCTTCATTCCCAGGCTGATGCAACGCTTGGTCTCCTCAATGGCCTCATCCCCATGACTCGGCTGAATACAGCCAAACCCGATAATTCGCCCGGGAAATTGACGCATACCTTCCACAATGTAGTCATTTCCTGCGGAACACAAAACGCTATCCGACCAGGGAAATCCACACACCACGGCCTTGTCGATGCCTCCCTCATCCATTGATCGAATCAATTCCTCCACCCCTACCATTTTCGCCTTCTCATTCTTGTAGATCTCTCCGAAGGCCAAGTCCTTTTGGGAATACTTTCCGCGATTCCTCCTCACCTCGTCTGGAAAGACATGGGTGTGGCAGTCGATGATCATCGCCCTCGCTCCTCAGCTTTTTAAAGCCTCCCCTTGGTAAAGCCATGCCGCCCCAACATCTTACCCAAGCTCCAATATTCACGGGATCCCGCACAATATGCGACGGGAAGGGCCTTTGCGATATCAATCCATCTCTTCTCTTTTAAGACCGTATCATCGATGTGTATGGCCACGATCTCCCCAAGGAAGAGGTCGTGGCTTCCTAAGGGGATGATTCTCTTGACCATACATTCCAGATTGACGGGACATTCCTCGATGAGGGGGGGCAAAACCTCCTGAGCCTGTATGGGGGTAAACCCGGTTTCCGAAAACTTATCCACATCCCTTCCCGAAACAACTCCACAGAGGTCGACTTCTCTGATCATTTCCTCCGAGGGGATATTTACAACGAACTCCTGAGAAGCCTTAACCAATCCATGGGAATACCGACCGGGCCTTATCGAAATGGAGACCATGGGGGGGTCCGAGTTGACCATCCCCACCCAGGCGAGGGTAATGATGTTCGGTTGCCCGGATGCATCCGCACAGGTGACTAACATGACGGGAAGGGGAAACATCCCCGTCGTCGGCTTGAAGTTCACCTTGCTCATATCCACCTCCATCAAAGAAAAGGGCTGACATCTCCTTTTCCCCTTCGGATTACCCGGGGGACTTCATCGGTTAGATCGATAATGCTCGAATGCTCTGCCACGATAATTCCCCCATCGATGACTAAATCGAGGCTTTTGCCAAAACGTTCGTCGATTTCCCGGGGATCACTGTAAAGCTCTTCGTCCGGCCGGTATACACTTGTACTAATGATGGCATGGCCCAATCCCTTTACAAGGGCGAGACAAATGGGATTGTCCGGAACCCGAATCCCAACGGTCTTCTGCTTAGTCATCACCATCTTGGGAACCAACTTCGTGGCCTCTAGGATGAAGGTATATGCTCCGGGCAGAAGTCGCCTCATCGTTTTATAGGCATAATTCGAAACGTAGGCATATCGACTGATATCCTTCAAATCCGAACAGATAAAGCTCAGGGGTTTGCTCCGATTATGCTTCTTGAGCCTGTAGACCTTCTCGATGGCTTCTTTATTGAAGAGGTCACATCCTATCCCGTAGATAGTATCCGTGGGATAACCGATCACCCCTCCCTTTTCCAGCACCTCGATGACCCTTTTTATCAACCTGAGCTGAGGGTTTTGGGGATTGATACTGATAATCATGGATCATTCCTCCTTCCCAGTCTATATCACCTCCATCATGATTAAAACATTATCAAAAAATTTCCCCGTTAAATCAAGGCATTCTCATGGGGTTTACTGAGCTCTAGGAGAATTCTCTCTCCATGGGCGAAAACCTTGCTCGGCAGCGAACTGATCTATCCCGATACGAGAATCAGGAGAAAGGGACTCGGAAACTTCCACCTCTCTCGCTTTGCCCAAGGGTATGGGGCCTCATGGGAAGAAGGTTTCCAAGTCGAGGCCCCCGATGCGAATTGCGTCAACGGGTAGGCTGGGTGAATGAACGGGAGAAGCTCATCAAATGCCTCTCCACGGAGTGTGGGAAATGAGGATAGTGCTTTTTCGAAAACGCCATGGCCATCCCATACTCGTCGACGATATCATACCTGGGTTTGACCCGGTCCCCGTCTAAGGAGCCCCGTGGCCTCGAGCTGACCGAAGGGAAATATATGTAAAGGGTCCCGATGTAGATGGTTTTTTTGGGTAAGATATCGAAATAGACGCATAAAGGCTCAATCGTATTGGCCTGCCCCCCGGGAAAACCATAGACCCATTTCCACAGGGTATACTCGTCAGGGGGTAACCTCAAGTAAAAATACCCATCTCCCCTGAGATAGTGCGAAACTCTCAATGGGGAACGCCTTCCCCTGATGAATATTCGAAATGAAGTGTTGGCTGAGGAGTCTATTTGGGAACTTTCCCAGGATTTTTCGATGCCGTCCTCCACTACCCCAATCCTGCCAAGGACCACGGCGTCACCGCTATGATTCCCATAAAAATATTCAATCTCTACGTTCCCAATTTTCTTCACGCAGGACGGAACAAAGAGAATCCAGAGGACAAGACTAATCTCTATGAACTTCCAACTCCTCACCATGGAATGGATCCAGGAGAATACCATCACTGCCTTCTCCCCACATATAGGCATATTCCGCCCCAAAGTCAAGTTGCTCGTTATCGATTTGACATATCCAAATCCCCAGGTATAAATAAGAAGAAGAGACCCTCGATGAAAGGAGGAAGCGAAATGATAAGAAGGAAAGTAATGGCGTTGGCCCTGTTTGCAATTTTCACCCTGGCCCTTCTTCAACCCCCTCGTATCCAGGGCGAAAAGCCGGCTACCGAGGTAAAACCCAACGTGCCTTCGGTTCAAGAAGCGGTGATCTGTGAAAAAGTTGAAAATCGGACTCCCTGGGGAATCAGGGAAGCCTACCCATCTACCATTGGCAACCTTTTCTGTTTTGCTCACCTTACGGAGATCCCCTCGGAGGGAACGATCTACCACGTCTGGTACTACGGGAACAAGGAAATAGCAAAGGTGGGGCTTTCCATCTCGCCGCCCCAGTGGAGGACCTGGAGTTCAAAAATAATCCTCCCGGATTGGAAGGGCGATTGGAAGGTGGAGATCGTCTTGGGGGATCACATCTTGCAGACAGTTACCTTCATCATCGAATGAGCGCCATACGGCGATTGCCGCACCCTGTCCCTCTGAATGTATGTACCCGGGGGCCACTGAGATAAATTTTTCCTTTCCATACCCCTCCCTCAAGGAGTGGTAGTCTACCCGCTTGTCGACTCCATACAATACCTGAGAATATCGGTCTCCGTGATGAGGCCAATTAAATTACCCTCTTCAACCACTGGGAGGCATCCGATCTTCTTCTCTAACATCACCTTCCCCGCCTCCTCAATACACGACTCAGGGGAGATGGTGATGACCTCGTTTACCATCACCTCTTTCACCGCAACTGTCTTCATGAATGCTCTCTTTGCCTTTTCGCCATAGCCCATCGCAGAGGCCAAGGAAGCCTTAAAAAGATCCCTTTGGCTGATAATCCCAACCAATCGGCCTTCCTCAACGACGGGCAAGTGCCTAATCCTACCCAACTGCATGATATCGTCGGCCAAACTGAGCTCGTCGTTCAATCTGAGCGTGGCTACATCTTTCACCATGATATCCTTCACCTTCATCGCCTTCCTCCTTGTCTCCCAGCCTTCAAGGGAGGATGAATCGCGCCTCCCCCCAACTCAAAGGGAGCTATATCCTAACAAAGGAGGTTCCGAATCCTCTCCGATGAAAGGAGTAAAAGCCTCGTTTCGATGACACCAAATGTACAATATCTGAGAGGTATGACAAAATCAATAAACTCGAAGCCCGAGACGTTTGATTTTTCAGGGGAAACATTTTGAATTTTATTTCATGGAGGTAATCAACACCGAGGTAACCACTGTGGTTCAAACGGTTATGGAGGTCTCATAGGCGGCTCCCATATCCTTGAAAGTTATCCCCCGACGAAAATGGTAAATCCTTGGAGGGCGAGCAGGAAGAATGACGTGGGTTCTCAGTCAGTGGAAAGGCCAGGTACCTTCAGTGTCATAAAGAAAAGGGCGATGATGGTTTTGGCATCTCGAATCTCGCCCCTTTTGATCATCCCCAGGGTCTCTTCCAATGGAATGGGTTTTACATTCAGTACTTCATCAGCATCGAGATTTTGGCGGCCCGGGATGAGGCCGGTAGCCAAGAAGATGTGAATATGCTCGTCTGAATAGCCCGGAACGGGAAAGATCTCACCCAATTCCTGAAATGCACGGGCGCGATAACCCACCTCCTCAGGAAGCTCCCTTTTGGCGCACTCAATGGGGCTTTCTCCCGGATTTATCGTGCCCGCGGGAACCTCCCAAACAAATTGTCCCACGGCATGCCGATATTGCTTGATCATTACCACCCTATGGTCGGCGAGGAGAGGGACGATGGCAGCTGCCCCAGGGTGACGAATAATTTCTAATTCGGTCGTTTCTCCATTGGGCAATGTCAGCCTCTCTTTAGAGAGACGAATCACTTTACCCTTATAGAGATCCCATACCTCGTGCGGAATGATACCCATCCCATCCTCCTCGCTGTTGCAATACATTCCCTGTCAGACCATTTCCCCGTTGAGCGGAATCACCACTGTCGTTAACGTGCCTTAGAAGCAGGAAATTTAAAAAATCATTTTATTTCGGATACCTACAAAAAAAAGGGGGAAATAATGTAGCTTTATAATTTTAACTCCTTCAAATTTAAGAATTTTCACGGAAAAAAATCCATTTTCCCTCTTGACAATGGCCATATTTAGTGATACATAAGAAATAACTTACCAGATATTGGGGGAAGTTCCGCTATGAGCTATATCATTTGCGAAAAGCGAAAGGGAAATCCCAAGGTCAATGTCGAAGTCTGCAGGAGAAAATGCAAGCATGCCAGCCAATGTAAACCCTACAATGAATACCTGGGCATTGGTCAAACCCTTCAAGGGACAAAGGGCAGTCTCCGAAATCATTCCATATCACCTTGATCTCGAGCCTTCGGCTTATATCGGGCCACCCCCTTTGACCCCCCGCAAAACCTCTGGCGAATCCCCCCTTTAGGACGCTGTTGAGGAAGTTGCCAATACCCAAATTCATATTGCAGGATGCTGAGCATGGCCACTCCTACCGTCTCTGACCTCAGGATTCGGGGTCCCAGCCCCACGGGGATGAATCCATTCCCTTTTGCTGCAGAGATCTCCCTTTCGCAGAAACCTCCCTCGGGTCCAACGAGAAAGAGGAATTTTCTCGATTTCTTATCGATTTCCCCAATCCTCTCTTTCAAGGACATCTCCTCTTTCTCCCAAAGAATCAACTTTACAAGATCACGAACGGGCCATTCCAGAATTGACGTAAGATCACGGATAGCTTCAACCTTGGGGGGCGCGGTCCGCCCGCACTGTTTAGCCGATTCAACAGCGATCCTCTTCCAACGATTCCATCTCCTTTCGAACCTTTCCCCGCCCAAATTCGGAACGGTCCTCGATGAAACGAATGGAAAAATTGCCGAGACACCCATTTCAGTTGTTTTTTGCAAGACATAATCCATCTTATCCCCCTTCAAAAGCCCTTGACCCAAGATGACCTCGATGGGGGATTCCCTCCGGGGAGTGTTCGTTTTCCCAATTGTCACCGTGATCCGATTGAGCTTTTGACTTTCAATGGTTCCCCAATACTCCATTCCCCTCCCATCGAAGAGGACAATTTCATCCCCCTTCTTTAACCTGAGGACCTTTTGGATATGCCTCGCCTCCGCCCCCGAAATCTCTATTTTTTTTCCCACCCAATGGGGGTCTTCCACATAAAAACGCGACACTAATCACCCTCATGCTCTTATGAAGACGAGACAGGCCCACCCTTTTTCCCGGGTAACCTCCATCAAGGCGAAAGGCCCATCGGCGAACAGTTTTCTCAAAAGGCCTGCCTCCCCACCTAAGACTCCGGAGAGGATGAGGATACCTCCAGCCGCAACGCGGTCCATCAGGGAAAAACTCATCTCCTCGATAGTCTTCGCATCGATATTTGTGACAACCAAGTCGAACTGCCCCCTTGCCTGAGAGATGGTGGCCTTTCTTATTCGAACCTTCCCACTCAATTTATTAATACGAATATTTTCCCTCGCATTAGCAATGGCCCTCTGTTCGACGTCTATACCCAGGACATTCCGGGCCCCCAATTTGGCCGCCGCAATACTGAGAATACCCGATCCCATCCCCACATCCAAGACCGAATGGGGTGCTCTCCTACCTCTTCGTGGGAAGTCATATCCGCCGGTAAAGGCTTTCTCCAGTGCTCGAAGGCAAAGCCGTGTGGTCGGATGAGTCCCCGTTCCAAAAGCCATTCCCGGCTCGATATCGATGACAATCATCCCCCGTGACCTTAGCCTTATCCAAGGGGGTTTGACGACGATCCGCCTTCCTGCTTGGGAAGCCTTGAAGAAAGCCCTCCAACGCATCATCCAATCTCTATCATCGACAAAGCGAATCTCAACACCAGATGGGCAAATCTCCGGGAAGAATTCCCTTATAGCCTCCAAATAGCGGGAAATGGATTGGGCCTCAATCATAACAGGAGAGGGGAAATAGGCCTTAATTATTTCGGACCCCTCCTCCCCCTGGAGCTCTTCAATAACAATCCCGCTGGAACCCCTTTCCATAAGGAAATTGGCCAGGGCCTCCTGGGCCTCTTTCGGAATCGTAACCCTGACTTCCCCCCACTGAGTAGTTGTCATATCCCTCTTCTTTCGATGTTCCAGGTTTGTAACCGCCAAGAGGCTTTGGGACTTCATCTTATCACAGAAATGGATTTCCTCAAGGAGAAATCCCCCCTCCATTCTAGAAGAGGGTTCATCTCCTTGACAATGAACGAGGGTATATCCTATAATTCCACTTAAAAATTTAAGGAGTTATGCTTTTTTATACGTTAAATTGAGCCCTATCCGTTAAGGATTGGAAGGTCAACGTGAGATTATTCATCACCTTCGAGGGCATAGAGGGAAGCGGCAAAACGACGCAAATTCAACTACTGAGGGGTTATTTGCAACGAAGGGGATATCGATGCCGCATCACCCGGGAGCCCGGTGGGTCCAGAATTGGGGATAAAATCAGGGATATTCTTATGGATACGAACAACGAAAACCTGACCCCCCTCAGCGAATTATACCTCATCCTGGCCAATCGGGCACAGCATGTTATGGAGGTGATAGAACCCGCTCTGAAGGATCAAAGTATTCTTATCTGTGATCGATTTCACGATGCGACGATGGCCTATCAAGGATTTGCACGAGGGATGGCCCTTGATTTGATCGAAAGGCTCAATCAAACGGTTACCAAGGGGTTGAAACCCGATCTGACGATTTTACTGGACTGCCCTGTTGAAGTCGGGTTAGAGAGGGCCAGGGGGAGAATGGGGGCTGGGGATTTATTGTGGAAAGAGGGCAGATTTGAAGGGGAACGAGGGGATTTCCATCAGAAGGTGAGGGATGCCTATCTCGCAATCGCCAAAGCCGAACCCGGCCGGATTAAGGTCGTGGATGGATCAAGGGATGAGCATACCGTTGAGCGGGAAATCCGCCAACTCGTTAACCCCCTTCTAGAATGACTCTTAGGTGGGCAGGATGTCTTTCAAGGAAATTATCGGACATGATAGGCAGATAGAACATCTTCGGAATGCCATGAGGAATGGGCGGCTCGCTCACGCTTACCTTTTTCTGGGAAAGGAGGGGATTGGGAAAAAAGTGGTCGCCCTAAACCTGGCCAAGGCCCTCAATTGCCTTCGTGGTGACGAAGAACCCTGTGATGAATGCCGACCCTGTCTGAAGGTAAATCACCTTCATCACCCCGACGTCCTTTTGGTGGAACCTCACGGCCAATGGATTCGCATCGACCAGATCAGGGACCTGCAGAGAGAGTTGAGCCACAGACCTTATGAGGGGAAGAGGAGGGTCTGTATTCTCACGGATGCGGATCGAATGAGACAGGAGGCGGCTAATGCTCTGCTAAGAATTTTGGAGGAACCCCCTCTTCACACGGTGCTGATCCTCCTTGCTGCCAATGGAGATTTCATTCTTCCCACCATTACCTCTCGCTGCCAGAGGATTACCTTTAATCCGTTACCCCCTGAACGAATAGCGGAAGTCCTTCGGTCAAGATTGGGGCTGAAAAGAGAGGAGGCTCATATTCTAGCCTCCCTTGCCGATGGGAGTTTGGGGAAAGCCTTGCAGACGGATCTGGATTTTGTCCGTCGGACCAGAAGGGAGATCATCGAAAGGATCATCGACCTTCCCTCTTATGGGGCTGAACAAATATTGGGTTTGGCCGAGGAAATGACCAACAACAATGATCTACCCATGCTTCTAACCATGATCCATACATGGTATAGAGACCTTTTATCATATAAGGAGAGGGGAAGTAGGGCACAGTTGATTAACATCGACCTTTCCCTCGAGATCAATGAGGCGGCTCCAGGGACGGATATTCCATCTCTGATTCGTCGAATGGAGGTCATTCAGGGGACCTTATGGAACCTGGATAGAAATGCAAATCGACAACTAACTCTAGAGACCATGCTCCTGGATTTGGCCGGAACCAGAGGCCTCCATGGCGATACAAGGAGTTGAGAAGATGGTCAGAGTTGTCGGCGTCAAGCTTTATGACGCCAAAATTTATGAGTTTGACGCCCTCGATAAGGAATTGAAATTGGGCGATAGGGTTTTAGTGGAGACGGAAAAGGGTCGATTTCTGGGAAAGGTGGCCGTTGAGCCTAGGGAAAAGGAGGAGCGGTCCCTCCTGAAAAACCTCGAACCAGTCCTTCGGAAGGTAACCGATGAGGACTTGAAACAGGAGGAAAAGAATGTTGAGATGCAGAGGGAGGCCTTCGAGTTCTGCCTGGAAAGGATAAGGGCGAGGGGGCTACTCATGAAACTGGTCCGCGTCGAATTTTTATTCGATCGGAGCAAGACCATCTTCTATTTTACCTCGGAAAAGAGGGTTGATTTCAGGGAACTAGTAAAAGACTTAGCCTCAAAATACCACACCAGAATTGAGATGAGACAGGTTGGCGTCAGAGATGAAGCCAAAATGATCGGGGGAACGGGGAGTTGTGGCCGCGAGCTCTGTTGTTGCCGTTTTCTCAACACCTTTGATCTGGTATCCGTTCGCATGGCCAAGGAACAGAACCTCGCACTCAATCCCGAAAAAATTTCAGGTGTATGTGGTCGGCTCATGTGCTGCCTGGCTTTTGAACATGAAACTTATTCCCAACTCGGGAAAAACCTTCCCAAGCTCGGAAAGCGGATCAAGACAAAATTCGGACAGGGAAAGGTCATTCGGCAGAACATCCTCGCTCAGACGGTGACCCTCCAATTGGAGGATGGAGCCGAAATGACTCTCGATGTATCCGACCTTTAAGGGAAAAGGACCGGGAGATGACAAAGAGGTTTTACATTACCACGCCAATCTACTATGTGAATGATGTTCCTCACATCGGGCATGCATACACTACCATCGTGGCCGATGTCTTGAGTCGGTTCCATCGACAGTCGGGTTTTGAGACCTTTTTCCTGACGGGAACGGATGAGCACGGTAACAAAGTGCTCCAGGCGGCGGAAGCAGCGGGCAAAACCCCCAAAGCGTTTGCGGACGAAATCAGCGGCTTGTTCAAAGATCTCTGGCCCCAGTTGGATATCTCCAACGACTCCTTCATTCGCACCACCGCTGAAAAACACCAGAAGGTAGTTCAACTGATCCTAAGGAAAGTTTATGATAAAGGGGATATCTATTTCGGGGAATACGGTGGATATTACTGCTTCGGTTGCGAACGCTTCTATACCCAGGGAGAACTGGTGGATGGGAAATGCCCGGATCACCAGAAGGAACCCCAATTCATTAAAGAGAAAAATTATTTCTTTAAGATGAGCAAATATCAAAAGTGGCTGATCCAGCACATTGAGGAACATGAGGATTTCATTCGCCCTGAGATCTATCGAAATAAGGTCCTTTCCTTCCTCCGGGAACCGTTGGAAGATCTCTGTATCTCCCGTCCTAAAAACAGGCTTTCCTGGGGAATCTCCCTTCCCTTCGATTCCAACTACGTGACCTATGTCTGGTTCGATGCCCTCATCAACTATATCTCGGCCTTGGGTTACCCATCGGCGAGTGCCTTCCAAAAATTCTGGCCAGTGGCCGAACATCTCATAGCAAAGGACATTCTCATCCCTCACGGGATCTATTGGCCAACCATGCTCCGGGCCGCGGACATTCCCCCTTACAAAAGGCTCAACGTCCATGGGTACTGGAATATCAAGGAAAGCAAGATGTCGAAAAGCCTGGGAAACATCATCAGGCCTTTAGAGGTTAAAGAGAAATACGGTTTAGATTCCTTTCGCTATTTCCTCTTGAGGGAGATGACCTTTGGCCTCGATTCGAACTTCAGCGAAGATGCACTTATCCAGAGAATCAACTCAGACCTCGCCAATGACTTGGGAAACCTCCTTAACCGAAACGTGGCCATGGTAATCAAATACTTCGATGGAAAGGTCCAATCGCCAGGTCCTGTGGAACCCATCGATGAGGCCCTGAGGGAAAGTGTCTCCTCCGTTGTTCAGGAGGTGGAGGTTTGTATGGAGGAGATGGCTTTCAAAAAAGCCCTCATCTCTACATGGAGATTGATCGCCAAGGTCAACCAATATCTGGACCAGACGGCACCTTGGTCCCTTGCCAAGGAAAAGAAACGGCAAACGAGGCTGGCTACCGTATTATATAACGCCCTGGAGTCCCTAAGGGTTATTGCTATCCTGATCTACCCGGTTATGCCTCGAACGGGCGTTGAGATATGGCGTCAGATCGACCCGGGGGCTCAGCTTCCAGAACAGGATTTTAGCCAGGCCAAACTCTGGAGGCAATATAAGGCTGGCTCCATCGTAAAAAGGCCAAGGGCTCTCTTTCCCAGGGTTGACACCGCCAAAGTGCAAGGACGGGAGGGATGAAAGCTAAGGCCAGGAGAAATCCACAAAGGATCGGGTCGATACTGGAGAAGACCCTGAAGAAGATGTCGTTGGATAGGAAATTGAAGGAGCATGAGATCTGGAATGTTTGGAACAGTGTAGTGGGAGAACCCGTGTCCAGGCACGCTCAACCCGACTTCATGAAAAATAAAATCCTCTTCGTAAAGGTTTCCAGTTCTCCTTGGATGCACCAACTTCATTACATGGGCAAGGGAATCTGTGAGGCACTCAATAAGAGACTGGGTACCCATATCATCGAGGAGATCCGTTTCAGGTTAGGAGAGGTCGATCTTCCCTGCAACGAAACCCCAACCTCTTCCCGGTCTTCACATACCACTCCACCCCGGGGGAAGGGTATCCCGAAGGAGATTCGGCAAACCCTTTCCTCCATTAAGGATGTGGAAGTGAGGAAAATTCTTGGAAAGGTGATTCTCATGGACCGGGGGAGGCGGGAGGGGAAGGCTCACTGACTATCATCTGTCCCGTGTAACCCTCACCACTGATGGGATTTCTCGATAGACCTCCTTGAGGGGAATTCCCATGCTTTCCGCGATTTTCCTGCAATCCTCATACTCGGGCATTATGTTAATTATCTGCCCCCTATGATCAGTGGAAACCTTGACCCTCACCGTGCCATATTTGGTCTCCACCTCTTCTATTCTTCGACTCAGTTTTGCCCTATGGACGGGATAGAGACGGGCCCCGATGGAGGTTGATTCTCTGAAGAGGGTATCGACAATCCTATTAACCTCCGGTTCGTGGCAGAGGATCTTGATAGTGGTGCCAGGGCGGTTCTTCTTCATCTGAATAGGAGTGAAGGTCATGTCCAGCGCGCCCGCTTCAGGAAGCTTTTCCATGAGATAGCCATAAATTTCGGGAGACATATCGTCAATATCGGTCTCCACTACCCAAACCCGATCTCCTTCCCATGGTCCTTCACCCTCCCCCAAGATAATCCTCAATACGTTCGGGATTTCCTCGAATACCTTATCGCCCACCCCATACCCCAGACTCTCGATCCTCATCTCGGGAATGTCACCGAAGCCGGTAGCCAAGGAGGTTAGAATGGCTGCTCCTGTGGGCGTAACCAGCTCCTCATCCAAGGAAGAAGAGTAAATGGGAACCCCCTTTAATATCTCAAGGGTGGCCGGCGCTGGAACCGGTAGTCGTCCATGTTGCCCCCGGACGAACCCAGATCCCACTGGAATTCTGGAGACAAACACCTGCTCAATTGCCAGGTATTTTACCCCCGCAGCAGCTCCCACCATATTTATGATGGAGTCAAGGGCACCGATTTCGTGGAAGTGAACCCGATCGATTTTTTCGCCGTGAATTTTTGCCTCGGCCGAGGCCAGTCGATGGAATATATCAAGGCTTCTTTCCTTTACCAGCTGATCCAATGGGCTCTCTTCGATCATCCTTTTGATTTCTCTGTAGGAACGCTGGGGACCGTTACCCTCCCTGACCCTCACCTTCACATGGGTTCCATAAATCCGCATCCTTTCATTCCGTTTTACCTCTATGTCGAACGGTTCGACCCCCAACTTCGCCACCTCCTCGAGGATGACGGATTTCGGCAAACCGATATCGATCAAGGCCCCAAGGACCATGTTCCCGCTAATGCCCGAAAAGCAATCGAGATAGCACACCCTCATGCCGAACCGCCTTTCCCTCGAGTAGTGAAGGTATTCGCGGACATCAGTCTCCTTCTTCCACGCGGACGGATGTCCCTGTTCTCACCGTCTTCAGCACTTCGGGATCCCCTACCACCTTTCCGAAGACATTCACCGGGGAGGCTGGTCTGATTTCATCCCCGCGACTGTTTGGCGTTGGACCGAAGAAAATACAGAATGCGTTACCGGGAGGCCAATACCCCATATCTCCTGGCTCCACAACCTCTCGGGCCGAATCTTCTAATTGTGCCTGGATTGGAATGGAGAAATAAATTTCGTCTCCCCACGTGTTGATGCGGGATTCAATGGGAAGATCCTTCCAGATGAGATCGGCCGTCCCCGTCTCATTGAGTTCACCATATATCTGCACTTCGCCCACCGTAACTTTAATCCTCCTACCCATCCTCTCTCCTCCTCATTCACCTTTTGTCCTGCGGCTTGCCTGGCTTTTCGGAATCAATTTTCTTTGCCCCTTCCCTTTCATCGATGGGCTCGAATTCATCGTAAAGGCTTCGATTCTGCCCCCCGATACCGGGAAAGATTGTTTCCAGTTTGATTTCGAAAGGTCTCCCCGTGTCTCCCTTTTTTCGCCCCGTCTGGATCCAAATAAGGATAAAACCTAAGGCAAGCAGAAGATAACCTGGAGCCTCCTTAATGGCCACCCCAAGGGGAGCCGGAAATGTCCCCGCCTTGAACCAATCCGTGAGGAATACCCTGAGGGTATTGATACATAAAATCCCGAGAATAACATAATAGGCCAAGAGCGTTTTCCGAATATTTCCGAGCAATGTGCCTACCAGTTCCCCGTGAATTTTCCTGAAATGTTTCCAACTCTTGGAAATAGATCTGAGGATTTCATTGCGGACCTTCTCATCCTGCTCATGCATTTTGAGTATTATCTGTTTATCGTTTCGAAAGAGGAGATACCTCCGAAAGAGGGTATCCATCTCCTCTGTTATCGAGTCGTAATTCCTCACATTCCTGTAAATAAAAAAGGCCATGAGGGCAACCAAGACTAGGGTAATCCATTCATCCAGTCCTAAGAGGGCAAACAGCAACGGTTTGATGGGCTGGAAATATGAGATGAGCCAATGTACAGAAGGGGATTCGATCATTCTATCTATAGAGGCATAGACTTGAAAAGACCCTGCGGCCTATCGCTTTCAAATCCTAAACCAGCCCTTCCCGATCCCTGTTGATGAGGCTGGCTACGTATCCAGCCCCGAACCCGTTATCGATGTTGACTACGGAAACCCCTGCAGCACAGGAGTTGAGCATGGCAAGTAAGGCTGTAACCCCTCCAAAACTGGTCCCATAGCCCACGCTGGTGGGAACGGCGATGACGGGTCTACTCACTAACCCCCCAACAACGCTTGGAAGGGCTCCTTCCATTCCTGCGACGACGATAATCACGTTGGCCGATTGGATCAACTCAGCCTTGCTAAACAACCGATGAATCCCGGAAACGCCCACATCATAGAGACGTTGGACTTGATTGCCCATCATCTCCACCGTAATAACTGCCTCTTCGGCCACAGGAGCGTCAGAGGTTCCAGCACTGATCACCAGGATGAGCCCTTTCCCTACCCGCTCGACCTCATGATTCACCAGGGTGATGATCCCGGGGACAGGGTAATAGTTTGCCCCTGGAAATGCCTTCTTTATCGCCAATCCCTTTCTTTCGCGGACCCTCGTTACGAGGACATTATCGCCCTGTTGTTTCATTGGCTGAATGATGGATATGATTTGTTGGCTCGATTTGCCCTCGCCGAAGATTACCTCTGGAAACCCCTTCCGAAGAGCACGGTGATGATCGATGGTGGCATGACCAACATCCTCGAAGGGAAGGTCTCTCAGCGTGACCAAGGCGTCACGGATTTCGATCTTCCCCCTCTTGACATCCTTGAGCAACTTCTCCAATCGCCTTACATTCATCTTTAGTGCATTCTAAGCAATCTATTCCGAAAAAGTCAAGCTGTATCAACAACAGAGCCAAACCTCTCCCATCGCCCTTGTCCTTGACAAAGCTATCTAAAGGGGGTAGCCTTGCCGTGAGCCGGGACCTTCTGTGGAGGAGGGGTTCAATGAATAGGACAGGAATCGTCAGGGATGAAAGGTATATCGAGCATATTACCGATGATTATCACCCGGAAAACCCGAATAGACTCAGGTCAATCTATAGCATGCTTCAACAGAGGGATATGAAGGGCTTCTTCACGGAGATTCCGCCGCGGTTTCCCACTCGAGAAGAACTGGAGATGGTCCATCTTCCCTCTTATGTTGATATGATCGCCTCGACAGCGGGGCAACCCGCTCGAAGGTTGGACCCCGATACGGTGACCTCTCCCAAATCATATGAAGCCGCTTGTTTAGCAGTGGGAGGGGTACTGGAGGCTATCGAAGCAGTCCTGCAGGGAAAATTGGATAATGCATTCGCCCTCATCAGGCCCCCGGGGCATCACGCTGAAAGGAATCGCGCCATGGGGTTCTGTATATTTAACAATATCGCTGTGGGGGCAAAATATGCCGTTCAGACCCACGGACTCGAAAAAGTCCTTATCATCGATTGGGATGTCCACCACGGAAATGGAACACAAAACACATTTTATGAAGACCCTAAGGTGTTGTATTTCTCAACCCATCGTTATGGCTTCTTTTACCCAGGTACTGGGGCTCCTGAGGAAGTGGGGACGGGAAAAGGAGAGGGATTTACCGTAAACATCCCGATGTCCCCTGGATGCGGTGACGCTGAATATGGAAATATCTTCCTCCACGTTTTGAAACCCATTGCGCTATCGTATAAGCCCCAGCTCATTCTGGTTTCCGCGGGGTTTGATACTTACGCTCGTGATCCCCTGGGAGGAATGAGAATGACGGAGAAGGGGTATGCCCGTCTGACCAATATCACCATGGACATCGCTCAAAGGACGTGTGGTGGTAAGATCATTATTGCTTTAGAAGGGGGATACGATTTGGATGGCCTGGCAACTTCCGTAAAGGCTGTATTGCGGGAACTCAGAGGGGACTCGATAATTGACAGCGTCGAATGCCAAAGAATTGAGAGGAATGAATACGGAAAGATAGATGGCGCATTAGAGAAATTTAAGGCCCTTTACAATCGATATTGGGAAGAGCTGTAATCTTCTCATGTTGCTATCTAAAGGCAGATGGAGGAGATCAGGAATTCACCTTCTCTCGAAGTTCCTTCCCCACCTTAAAAAAGGGAAGCTTCTTTCCGCTTACATCCACGAGTGCCCCCGTTTTGGGATTTCTCCCCTTGTACGCCGCATAATTCTTCACCACGAAGCTGCCGAACCCTCGTATCTCAATCCTCTCTCCTTTGATGAGGGAATCCTTCATCCCTCCGAAGATTGTATCCACGATGACCTTCGCCACGTTCTGGGTCAGATTTGCCCTCGCGGCAACCTTTAATACGAGCTCAGCCTTATTCATCTCCCTTCCTCCCGTATGACATCAAAGGTTCCTCATGGCCCTCAGAGTAACTCCTCCCGAATATACTCCACTGCATTTCTAAAGAAGGCCAAACCCATTCCCTCCTCAGGCAGATCATCCCTGGTCCATGTGGGATGGTTGGTGAAATGGAGGTAGGCTTCCGGATGAGGCATCATGCCAAAAAGCCTGCCACTCTCATCGCAGATGCCTGCGACGGCATCTATCGATCCGTTTGGGTTTAATGGATAATCCATCATCTCTTGGGTAAAGGACGGATCACTATATTGGGCAACAATGAGATTCCGCTGTTTCAATTTTTTTCTTACCTCTTCCCCGCCGGGAATGAACTTTCCCTCCCCGTGTCTTACCGGGAGGTAAGCTCCCTTGATCCCCCTCGTGAAAATGCAGGGTGATTTCTCATTGATCTTCAGGTAAACCCATCTATCCTCGAACCTGCCGGAGTCGTTAAAGGTTAACGTAACGTACTGGGTATCATAACTACCATCAAACCCCGGTATCAACCCAAGCTTAACCATCAGCTGAAAACCGTTACAACCGCCGAAGATGAGCTTCCCCTCCCTTATGAAGCGAAGAAGTTGATCTTGAAATCTTTCCCCCCCCGTCCCTGCCCTCGCATATCTGAGCCGGTTCGCCGCCGCTTTTGCAGCGCCCAAATCATCGCCATCCAAAAAACCCCCGGGTAAGTTGAGAAGGTGATACTGGTCCAGCGTGACCTCTCCTCGCAGAATCTCATTCATATGGATTATGTCTACTACGTCGGCCCCTGCCAACTTGCAACCATGAGCCAACTCAGTCTCGCAATTGATGCCATATCCATAGAGAACAATGGCCTTTACCTTTTTTCTGGACCCCATATTACCCCCAAGGGAATTTCCCTCTTTATACCTTACGCTCTAATGCAGCTATTGTCTTGTGGAATCTCCTTTCGAAGGCTATTCGGTTCTTGTTGGTCGTTCCCGAGACCAAAATGGTGGCTTTTCTCCTCGGGATAAGAACCCATATCCTCTGATGAGAGAAGAAAAAGGTCACTATCAAGCCCCAAACGAGGAGAATACACCCCAACCAGACGATCCATACACCGGGGTCCTTCATTACCTGTAACCCCGTATATTCCCTTTGAATCACATCTTTTAAGGTAAATTGATAACCACCCACGAGCTTTGGCCTTGCCTTCAACAGCCAGAACCTTTGGGGCATGGCCATGGGCTGAAAGAAGGCCATGGCTATGCCCTGCCCCAAATTATGGATTTGCGGTTGAAACTTCAAAATCTGGAAAAAAGCCTTTGACTCGGGAATCCCCACCCTTTCCCCTTCGTATGCAACGAGGGAGAAATGTTCCCCCTGACTCTTGTTCTCGACCGTTACGGTGATCTCCGGAATATCCCCATAGCTGGCTTGATAAAACCTCAACCCGTTGAAGGTGAGAGGATGGTTCACCCGTACCTCTTTTTTCATGACTTCCCTCCCATCTTCCAAAAAGGTTAAAGTGCTGATGTATTCCTTGACAAGCCTTTCTTGGGTGTTCGTATCGTAATAGGTGATCCTGAAATCATCGCATCTCACCTTGAATCCCAAGGGCCTAGGCGTCGCTTCGTGGCGTTGTCGCGTGAAGACCCGATCAACGGTCTCCCCTTCCAGGATGTTTACGAAGCCTTTGAACCCAAACAGCGAACCGATGAGAGCGCCCAAGAGAATGATGAGGATGCTGAGGTGGGTTATGGAAACCCCCAACCTCGACATCCTTCCCCGTTCAGCGAAGATGGCAATGGCTTCGGGCGTTTCGGAGAGGAGGGATTTGCCGAAAATCCCTCTCGTAATGGAAGATGTCTTTTCGGCCACCTCATCGTGTGATAAGGACCGTTTCAACTCCTTGGAATAGGGGAGAGTGGTACTCTGGATCTTGCCCATTTCACTTTGGCGACGCGTGATCTCCCTCCAAATACGGGGAAATCGACTCGAAGAACACGAGAAGATGTTTATGGCTAGAATGCCCAGGATCCCCCTGAACCACCATGAGTGGTACATATCGAAGAAGCCCAAGAAATTGAGAAATCGATAAAGCCCGGTCCCGAATTGTTCTATGTACTCCAAAGGGGGGGCGTTCTGTTTGATGAGGGTTCCTACAATGGACGTCAACGCCAAGAGGATAAGGAGTAATATGCTCAATCGTACCGAGCGGAGAAGGTCAAAGAGAGAAGTGCTTCGCGTCGTTTCCCTGCCCCTTTTCTCCATTTTTATCTGCCCATCCCTTGGGTCAAAGATTCACAACTGCTTGAATTTTTTACCATACTCGAAATTATGGTGTCAAGGAAAAAGGAGTGAAATGACTAGGAATTTAAATCGAGGGCTTCCTTCATCGCCTCAACCATGGAGTAGGAGAGCCTCATATCGCTCGAGCCTACTCCGACGTCTACCTTACCGGCCTCGATGCCGTGATAATCGGAACCCCCGGTGACCAGAAGGCCATGTTTTTCGGCAAGGCCCTTATAGAGGGAAATTTGATCCTTGGTATGTTCGGGATAAGAGATTTCAATCCCCATCAGCCCCAATTGGACCATTTCGGCAAGCAAGGCATTCAATTGGTGGGCGGATGCGATATGTAAGGTGAATGGGTGGGCCAATACGGGAATCCCCCGCGCTTCCCGTATCAATCCCATGGCCTCCTGGGGGTCGAAACGAAACTTGTGAACATAAGCAGGGGCCCCCTTTCCGAGATATCGATCAAAGGCCTCTTGCATGGTATTTACGTATCCCTTTTTCAACAATACTTGTCCGAAATGGGGTCTCCCGACCTGTCCTCCCCCAGAGGCTTGGAAAACTTCATCATAGCTAATCTCCACGCCCAATTCTCTGAGCTTTTGCACGATCTTTGGATTTCGTTTGGCCCTCGTTTCCTGGAGCAATGACAACCTCTCGTTTAGACCTTTATTCCCTATATCGATGAAGAACCCCAAAATATGCATGCTTCCCAATTCGAATTGCGCGCTGATTTCAACCCCCGGGATAACCTCGAGGCTCAATCTCGCCCCTTCATCCAAGGCTTCTGCATTTCCATCAATGGTATCGTGATCGGTGATGGCGATGGCTTTCAGCCCTTTTCCCTTCGCATATCGCACAATCCTGGAAGGGGAAAGTACTCCATCAGATGCGGTAGTATGGAGGTGGAGATCAACCCTGCCCATTATCCTTTGTTTCATGTCTCGAAAGGCTCAAAGCGGAGTATCATGACGATTCCCCTTAAGCCCATCTTCAATGGTATCCCCGCTCTTCTTCAAGACCCAACGGAGATCTCAATACGGCCTCCTCACCCTCGACGGAAGACTTGGTTCAAAAAGGGGTAGACAATTCCCTGATTTTGTTTTACATAAGACGTAAGGGCATGGATCCAGAGGATGAAATGAACTCCTTAAAGCTTCTCACCCTACGGGCACTCCTCTTGATATTCTTGTCATGGGCTCTATTGTTATCCTGTAAGGGTCCTTCCATAAAACCCCTTTCGCCCCCCGAGGTAAAAGGGGAGCGATCTCCGAAACGGATTGAGCGAATCATAAATGAAAGGATCAGATCAATCCGGACCGTTGAAGGCCGTTTAACCATTGTATCGAAAGAGGGGGCACCCCCGGGCACATGTAAGGCACTTTTATTCTTTAAGAGGCCGAGCCAATTGAGGCTTAAGGGATTCCAAACACCCGGCACTCCCCTTTTCGATCTTCTGATGCAAGTGGGGCTCATCCAAGTTTATATACCGGAACAGAATAAGGTTTTCAAGACCGATCTCGGTGAGGGCACGAAAAAACGGGGATTTGGCCTGACGCCTCTCAGTTTAATGAAGGAGATCCTCCAGGTGGGAATCGATAAGTCCGAGGAGCTCTCTCTTTCTCAGGGCCAACAGGGTGTAATCGTGCTGAATCACCTGAAGGAGGGGAGGTTGGTGAAGAAGACCGAGATCGATGCCCGATCGCTTTTCATCAAAAGGGAAACCCTTCTCGGGGCGGGAGAACAACCATACCTCATTACCAGTTACGCCAATTACAAAAACATCGGCGGACAATGGTGGCCATTCCGCATTGAACTCCATCAACCAATGGGAGGGGAATTCATGTCCTTCGAATTTCAGAGTGTCAGCATGAACGGCCCCATCGAGTCAGATATCTTCAAGCTCGATGTACCCCCAGGCGTCATAACGGTCCATCAATAACCCAGCAACGATCTATCCCTTTACTCCTTCTTTTTTTCTGTAGCCTGCAGCGAATATCCTCGATGAGGTAGATCCCCGGCTAAATCTCACACTTCTTGACCGCTATAATAACGTCCTGATAGCTCAAAGGGTTCAGCAAATCCAAAATGAATTCAGTGGCTCCCTCGAAGCCTCATTGGATAGGGGACGCGTATGCGATTTTTCATCACGGGATGTTTTTGCAGAGTGAACCCAACGACCCCTCTTTTTCGTGTTTCTGGGAGAAATCGACCAATCTACGCAAAAGGCTCATATCATAACCGAAGGGGATAAGTACCTCCTCGGCCGCCTTCAGGAGGAGCTCCGTGTATTTCTCCTCGTCATATCCATCCTCGGGCCCGATAAGGGGGGCCGCCCTTACCCGATCTTCTTTCACCTTGGATCTCGCATCCCTGATGACATAGGGGACTCTCTCCCCTGGGTGAATCTGAACCCCGACATCTTCCAATTGCTGGGTTGCCAGGGCGGTGAGGTTGTCTACCTTGTAATCCGAGGGGTCTTGGGAGAGGGTCTTGGAAATCACCAGCTCTGAAGGCTCCACCTCGCCGGTTCTCAATTTTAACACGAAATCGAGGAGGACCTCGAAGACTTCGGGGATCTTCGACCGATACCCATCCACATCCTTTGCCCGTGACAATACCTCAAGCATGCTGAGCTGAGCCTCCCTAATCATCGCTGGCATATCGCTTCTCCGAAAGGCCAACCCCCTCGCCTTGATCTCCCCATCCTCGAATAGGCCGAAGTATCGATTGGCCACGGAAAGCTCCGGCTTGACTCTGGAGGGCAGAAAGACCATCCATCGGTAGATCCCCTCCAAGTTCATGGGAATTCCCGCCTCTCGGGTAATCTCCTCGCAGAGGACCAGGACTTCCCCTTCGGTGAGGCTATCCTTGCTGATCCATAGGGAATCCGTAATGGCGTGAATGAGTCGGAAGCCCCTCCTCTCCCCGATCTCCTTAGCTTGAAGCAATTTCTCTCTGCCGAAGGCGGTTACCGCCTCGTGGGCCTCGATCCGCCCGAAGCGGGCATTACGATACCCTAAGTAGCCAAATGACGTGACGAGTATCCACTTCAGTGCGATATGGCGTCGGCGATAGTTTTCACCCCTCTGCCCTCCCATCTTCTTGCTCATTTCCTTCAGCATCCGGCGTCTTCGAAGAATAGGCTTAAGGGTTCTTGGGATCAGTCCCTCCCTCTTCTCGCAGATGTTGTATCCCGCCTCGGGGACCCTGCTATTGGAACAACAGGCGCAGAGGACGGTCTCTGGGGAGATGTTGTGAACGGCCATAATGGTGGGATACATGGAGGCGAAATCGATCTCCGCGATATCCTTATGGATCCCCTGGGGAGGTTGAAAGACCAACCCGCCTTTATCCGCAACTAAGAGGTCCCATGCCGTCTTGAATTTCTCGGGTTCGCCCTTTCGCCATGGGATGAGAATCCCTTCGCCAAAGGCACGATCCAACTGCATCGAGGTGATAATCGTTCCGGGGGAGGTTCTCGCCGTTCGTTGGACGGGGACTTTGGAAAGTCTAGCCAAATCGATGATCCCCTCAAACCCCGATTCCCCGAAGAGAAAGGAGTTTGCTCGATCGATATGCCATCTCCCAAAGAGGGGGTAGGCCGGGCTATGGTAAAGGATACGGCCGTAGGAGAAATAAGAGCGCCCCTTCAGGTCGGGAATTCGGTGGACGAGACCTGGCTCCCGGTCCAGGATCAGGGGGATCTTTTCCCTCCGACTCATCCTGACCGAAGAGGGGACGATGTGGGAATCACCGTGTTCGGTGAGAATCACATCCGGGTCAAACCTCTCCAGAAGGGCGTTGATCTGGAGTGGCACGTCGGAGGGCAATTGGGGATCGATCTCCAACCGGTATCCCTCACATTCCACTACCAGAGTATTCCCCCGCCCGAAGGGGAGCAGGGGATTTCCCTCTATGCGGATCTCCATGATCCGAAGGGGAGGGAGGGTGTACTCGATCTCCCAAGAGGAGCATCGGGGTTCTATCCTCAGGACACGGCCATCTTCATGCTCCACCCAGCAGCGTCCCGTGGGAAAGAGGCCTTTCTCATAGAGATAAGATTGGGCCAGGGGGATGTCGCAGTTATAGAAGGTGATCCGATCCTCGAAACCCGCCAGCAGCCTAAAAAGTCCGGGCACATGGTCGGAGGATCCCATCTCCAGATCCAGTACATCCATCTCCTGCCCGCTCCAGAAGTCCTGCTTCCGAGCCCATCCGAATCCGAGAAGGAGCCGCCGCTTCCTTAGCAAGCGCAAAAGTTCCTCTAGGTCTTCTTTCCGGCCTCGGGCGTAAATGTGATGTCGATAGGGGTCCTCTAACCGGAGCATCCCGCCGTTATCACCATAGATCCACAGGACCATGGCCGACTGCCACGGATAGACATCGAAAAGCCAACCCTCGGTTTCCATGCTCCCACGGAGAGTTTGATCTCCACTCCGGTTACGGTTTATACCTTATGAGATCTCTGAAAAAGTCGCTCTTCGCTGCTCAAAATATTTTTCCGACCATTCTAGAGTTCGCTTCACTGCAAATCCAAAACTCGCCCTTTGGGCTCAGCCATTGGATTTGCGGCCGTTTCGCTTCACTAAGAATGGTTACCGAAAAAATCTTTAATTCGCGCTCAGAGCTTCCTTTTCCAGTTTTCCAGGAATCCCCAACTTTGAACTTTGACATTGACTCTCGTGTTCGGGTTTCGTGTCCGTGTCCGTTATAAGTTATTTGTCATTTGGATTTTGAACTTTGACATTTCCCTTTTCGCCTCTCCCCTCTGACCTCAAACGCCTTTCGCCTTTCTCTGATGGAGAGGCTGTCTTGCCCGCCTCCTCCTCCATCCTCTTACACTTTGCCCTGAGCTCCTCCAATGCCTTATGGTGCTCTAACAGGATGGAAATCAGTATCGCCTCCAGGGGCCAGGGACGGGAGGCGTAGACCCCCGCCTGCACGTGGAGGCGCGCCAGGTCAAAGAGACGATCGAAGGCCTTCTGATCCTCCTTTCTCAATCCTCGGCGAAACTTCTTCCACTCGGTGTATTCCCGTTCCAAAACCTGGCTATAGGGGAGAACCGTCCTACCCACCGATATGCCCCCTCTTGCCCAAACCCCTCAGCGGAAGTCGCTGAGATCTCAGAAGCTTCCCCCCTCCTTCCGTTCTCAACGGTCTCTCCAAAACCAGCTTCAATCTCCCTCCCTCCCTCATCGTCCTCACGACCATGTCCGACCAACGGGAGAGTCGTCTCAAGAGATATCCCCTGCGGCTTCTGGAAGGAACAGGGGGTTGCATCAAAAGAAAGGGAAGTCCCCTCGGGTTGAGCTCATCGAGTTTCGCGAGCATTCCCCGGAAAAGGAGATTCACCTCCTGCTCGGGAATATCCTCATCGAGCAGCGTAGTGATGGGACCAAGCAGGATGACCAATGGATTTTGATGGGAGTCTATCATCGCTTCCAACCGTTCTCGAACCAAGGTGAAGAGTTGATAGCAGGTAAAGGCCCTGGCAACGACGATCTCCTTGAGGAGATGAGCGGGAGCCAGGCAATGTCTCCTCGCAAAACGGGAGACGATATAGGGGTCAAAGCCGTTTGCCCCGTCCACGAAGATCGGCTTCATCCCCGATGCCGCCACAAGGCCGGCCAGATAGGAAGACAAAACCACTGTTCCTTCCCCCCAGAAGAGGGTCTTCGCGAAGGGCGTACGGGAATGATTCCATTCTCCCAAGCCCAGGAGATCGAAGACGTTGATCCCGCCAAACCGCTCGGGCAGACTGTGCGACTCTTCCCTTTCCCCTTTCACCCTGCCTCATACCCTCCTGAAGATCCCGATGACCTTACCCAGAATTTGAAAACCCCTGTCCCCCTCCCTCACCGTAACCGCCTCCCATGCCTCGTTGTCTGGTTTGAGGAGCACCTCGTCCCCTTTGAGAAAGAATCGTTTCACCGTTGCCTCGTCATCGATCAGGGCGACGATCACATCGCCGTTATCGGCGGAGGGTTGACAGCGAATCAAGACGTAATCTCCCGGGAGAATATAGGGAGACATGCTCTCCCCCTTCGCCCGCAACAAGAAGACCTCTTTCCCCTCTGCCCAATCCCGTGCTAAGGGAACGACTTCCTCGATATTTTCCACGGCCAGGGTAGGTTTTCCGGCCGCCACCCTTCCCAAGACGGGAACCTCGCGAATGGAAATCCCAGGCCTCCTTCCGGTGAAATCCAGGATCTCGATGCCACGGGATTTGGTTTGCCTCCGCCTCAGGTATCCCTTCCTTTCCAGGGCTTTGAGGTGATCGAAGGCTGCCCTGGGATAGATGTCGAAATACCGGCCGATCTCCCTCACGGAGGGAGGGTAACCGCTTTCCAGGGTGAACTCCTTTACGAAATCCAGAATCTCTCTCTGCCGAGGGGTTAGATTCATTGCTTTTCCTCCCTTTTCCCCAAAGATACTATACATATGTTTAGTTGTCAAGGGAAAAATTTAGTGGACTTTCCCCAACATTTTGGGAGGTGGTGAGGTAAGTTATTGAAAAACAATGATAAACAAATAAAAAGAAGTGGAAATGGAGGTTTCTCCTATGGTAGAGGAGTTTCTGAAGCTTCCTGAGATTTACAAGGAGTATTTTTGTAACTTGGTGATCATATGGCAAATTTTACTTTTCATAAGTGAACACCGTTGTCCCCTCGGTTGCTCACGGTCTGTTGCCTTAATTTCCTTTCGCTCACTGAAAAGAATTGTGGACAATTCTAGAGTTCGCTTCACTAAGAATGGTTAACCAAAATTCTTTCATGTTCCCTCCAGGGAACCAGGGCAACGGCCTGTTTCGACGTTACCCTTCTCAAGCAAATTTGGCTCATGGACAACGCTGTTCGCCCAGAAACTCAGGAAACTCCTGAAAGCGTTTCACTTGACAGAGTGAAATAAAATCTGGTATGTGGTTTCTCGGTTGAAAACCTTTCCATTATCGAACCATAATGCATGAGATCCAATGGAGGAACGGTATTATGTTTAAGAGCATCTTGGTACCTCTGGATGGGTCGGAAGTCGCCGAGACCATCCTTCCCTATGTGGAAGATTTGGCGGCTACCCACAAGGCGAGGATCGTTCTGCTTCGAGTTGCCCTGGCTCACACCCTCCCCGGACAAGACGAGATAAAGGCTGAGGTTGAGGCGATCCGTGAAGCTGAGGAATACCTCAAGGGGGTTGAGGAAAGGTTGAAAAAGAAGGACTTCGACGTAGAATCCCACGTGAGGTATGGTAAGGGGGCTGAGGAAATCATTGATTTCTGCCAGGAACCCAATATCGATGCCATCGCCATGTTCACCCATGGGCGAACTGGAATAGGCAGGTGGTTGTTGGGGAGCGTGGCGGAAAAAGTAGTTCGGCATTGCCCCATACCGACCCTGCTTTTCCGGCCGAAAGGGCAATAGGGCATTTTCGAAATGGCGAGCCCCTCATTCCACAAACTTTCTGTATCTACCTCTTGCATCGGAGGAGAATCTCATTCGTCTCAAGTCAGGGGCGAATCCCGTCCCATTCTCAGGCTACCCATTGCCAGATCTTGATAATACCATAGGAGAGGAGGCCGGACAGGAGGGGCGTGGATATCCAGCCAATGCCTATCTCAACCAGCATTCTCCTACTTACGGTCTTGACATCCTTTACGATTCCCACTCCCACCACTCCCCCAACGATGGCCTGGGAGGCGGAAACGGGCACACCCACCTGGGTAAATAAGTGGATCGTAATGGCCTCCGATAGTGTCGCAACGACGGCCGAGTAAGCATCCATGGGGACAATGCGCATACCAACCGTCCTCATCACCTTCCCACTGTAAGTCAATACGCCACTGGCAATGCTCAATCCCCCTATGGCTGAAGCTTCCAAGGGGGTTAGCAATCCCGAACCGACATAAACCCCCGTCACATTGGCCAGATTGTTGGCCCCCAAGGCATAGGCCCCGTAGCACCCAGCTACGATGAGCCCGTTGGTGAGGAAAAAGGACTGAAGCCGCAGATCCGCAATGACCCTTTCGAAGAAAAACCCCAAGACCCTGTAGAGCGCAATGCTCAGAATCACGCCTGCGATGGGAGTCATGACCCAACAGATAATTACCTTGTACAGTTTGCTGAAATCCGCAAACCCAAAGACGATGCCTATCCCCAAAAGGCTGCCGATGATCGCCTGAGAAGTGGAGACCGGCAGGGATAAGTAGCTCATGAGGGCTACGGTAACCCCCGCGGCGAGGGCTGACACAAAGGCTGTCGTTGCCGAGAGGTTCGAAAATTTGCCTACCGTGGCAAAACACTTCGGACCCTCCAAGAGTGCACCCATCAAGACGAAAATGGAGATCAATATGATGGCCGTCCTGTATTTGAGGATGTTAGCTGCGACACCAGTGCCAAAGATGTTTGCCGCATCGTTACTGCCCAGGCCCCAGCCCAAAAAGATCCCGCTTAAAAGGGTCCACATGTCCCGTTACCCCGCTCCCTCGGGTTTTTCCTCTCCTCCTTGTGTTCAAATGTGCGCTTTGAAGATTAGGCTATTCAGCCAATCGGAGGCGTCCTCAACGCGGTCCGAGATATTGGCGATCTTCTCAAGCCAATGTTGCAGGTGAAGCTTCTGAACCAAGGGGATGTCGGAGGTGAAGATCCTCCGGGTCAACTTCCATTCCAAGTCATCCACATCTGACTCCCTTATCCCGGCATCCCTAATCCTCTCTCGAATGATCGAAACGTCCTTATCGCCCGCTGAAAAGAGATTCTCCACCGCCTCCTTTAAAGGATCGTAACTGCAAATGGAGTCTACGGAAACCTTATGAAAATCCGATTTGAAGTCCTCAGGTATCTCGGGTCGCTGGCCCATGGCGAAATCGCAACAAGCCTCCGCGCTGTCTGCAATCTTATCCAATGCCTCCACCAAGACATGAACGTCCCCCCGCAAACTGGGCAAAAAAGCACCGGAAAAGAGCAGCCCTTCCACTTCATATCTGATGAAATCGGTCTCCGTTTCTAAGATATCGGTCTTTTTGGCGATCTCCTTGGCCTCATCGATTTCCGCCTTCAGGTAATGGTCGATGGTTTCCATGGAGGCTTGGAGACACTCCCCTACCTTTCCTATGAATTTCAGAATTAAATTACCAACTTCCGTCTCCTTCTTAACCCAAATCATAGCCCTCCTCCCTGATGGGAAAATATAAAAATATTTAATGATTATCCTAAATATTATTTATCTTACAAATTGATGTATTTGCACCTCTATATCTTAAAAGCAAGCATCTGTCAATTAATAACAATGCTGGAGTTTCCTGAGTTTCTGGGCGAACACCGTTGTCCATGAACGTAAATTGCTGGAGAAGCTGGGGACCCATCCAGGGTGAGCAGGCTTCGACGTGAGCTCAGCCGAACGTAAGGGGAAAGCCAGCCCTTTAGAGGCTGGAAGGGGTAAGTATTCCCCGCCTGCGAACCCCGAAAGGGTCACTTCGGAAGCACTGAAGCGAAGGGACAGCGGTGTTCACTTATGAAAAATAAAATATACTTTGTAATCAAAAGGTTACAAAAATATTCCGCATAAAAATCAGGAAACTCCAAATAACAATGGTCTTGTTACGGAAGAATATTTTTGATTGACAAACAGTTTTTTCGACCTCATTGTATGAAGGTCGTCTCCGTTGCAATGATCCAACTCCTGTATTGCTTTAATAATCTGATCTCGAGTGAAGAATCTCAGAGGAAGTTCGATATGAGAGGGGTAAAAATCATCCAATACGGGGTCGGTGCAATGGGTTCTCTGATGGTAAAGACGGCCTTAAAGAGAACGCGCCTGCGATTCGTGGGGGGCATCGATCAGGGGAAAAAGGGGGGGATGGATTTGGGAGCGGCGATGGGTCTCCACGGTAAATTGGGGATTTCGATTTCGGGGGAACCCCAAACCTTATTGAGCAATACCGATGCGGATATCGTTCTCCATGCCACCGCATCTTTTTTCGATGAGATATACCCCCAAAATCGCCATGGCCATTGAAGCGCGCATGAGCGTCATCTCCATTTGCGAGGAGTTAGCCTATCCTTGGCACCGAAATCCCGAACTTGCCAATAAGATCGACCGGCTGGCAGAGGAAAATGGTGTGATAGTGTTGGGACCCGGGGTAAACCCAGGATTTTCCTCGATACCCTCGTCATCCATTGCACCGGGTTATGTGCCGAAGTCAAAAGGATTACGGCCAAGCGGATGCGCGATTCTTCCCCTTATGGCCTAAGGTTCTGGATCGCCGAGGACTGGGGCTCTCCTTTGACGAGTGGAAAAAAAGGGTATCTGAAAAGAGGATAACCGGCCATATCGGGTCCCATGAATCGATGAGGATGATCGGGGCCAGTTTGGGGTGGGATTTGGATGAAACCGTTGAAATGCCGATTGAACCCATCATTGCCGAGGTTAGCATTGAACTCCCTTATGTGAGGATCGAAAGGGGGACCATATGCGAATATAACCAGAAGGCCTATGCCCTCATGGCGCGCGGGAAGGTGATTCTCTTTGAGAATGAAGGAAGGGTATATGGGGAGGGTGAAGAACATCATACGGAAGATTCCGTGCATATCGAGGGGAATCCCGAGATCAAGCTCACCATAAGGCCGGGACTATCGGGCGACGTTAGCAGCTCATCCATGGCCGTCAACGCCATCGCACAGGTTATGGCTACGCGACCCGGGTTGGTCAGCATGAAGGATCTCCCCAATCCATCAGCCCTGATGGACACAAGGAGATACTTTCACCATTGAAACCAACGAAGGAGCTTGATTTGGCAATCCAATTGGCGGGTCGTTATTCAGGGAAGTAGCATCCCCGGCGTGGCCCGAGAGGGTATGCTCGTATCCTAAGGTGACACCTTCCATCCCGATTTTGCCCATAAAATCGAAATAAGAACATCCAGGATAGATGGCCTCAATCACCTTTGCATCGATGGACCATTCCAGCAATGGAACCCGATCAGGCTCTTTCCGTTCCAGAGCTGCAAAGACACGGTCTCGGGAATTCACGGCCGTTTTTTTTCCCTGAGCTGGCAAATGGTACTCCTTAATGAAATATAAGCTAACTCAAATATTTTTTGGAAAATTCTTCATAGCGGCATCCCAGTTCCGCAGCTCTTTCCCCATATTCTTCTCTCTTCATCGTCTTACACTCGTAACCGAGGAGTTCTTTCATGATCTCGCAGGATTTATCGGTAAACACGACCGTTCCATCGTTTTTGATCTCTTCAATGCCTTCGAGCCTCTGACTTTCCAAATTGATCCTAATCGCCTCTTCTTGCGATATTTCTCTCGGCAGGGCGAGTTTCACTCCCTCCTGGCTCAGACGTACAGGATACCCACCGACCAATCCCCCCGGTCCCGCAACATGGCTGGTTTCTCCGGTATCGTAATAGAGGGATAGAATCTTTTGAATTGCCGAAGAGGCCACGAGATAGTGTCCTTCCGGGTGGCCGAGCCGTTTGGCATATTTGACGATATCTTTAAAGAGTTCCTCAGGATTCAATTCTGCTGTAATATCATTCCCATCGACGAGAACTTTCAAATAATAGGGCGCCCCTCCAGTATGGCCTTCCCTGACAACCCAATATTCGGCATAGTGGTGTATCACCAAAAGCGGAAATACGCTCCGCATTGGCACGTTCAGCCTGTGGGAGATAACTTTTCGCAGTTGTGGAATAACGAGCTCAATATTGCCGATCCCTGCGATCGGAGCTTCTCCCACCTTGGCCAAGGTTGGGTTGACCGCGTCTGGGTACGCTCCATTAACTACCCAGGTCTTGATGCCCGACCGCCCTACGGCCTGCATCAATTTGTGGCACAACGTGAGATGCATAGGCAGCCAGGGCCCATAACCTGCTTTCTGGAATTTCTTGTGAATCTCTTTCGGGAGGAGCTCAACCACCCAATAGGATTGCAGGCTTGTGGAATTGAGGATGACGGAGGGCTTGATCCTCGCTAAAGTTTCACTCGTTTTGCCGATATCTCTCAAATCGACTTTGACGAAATCTATATTCGGGTAAAATCCTTCAAGTTGGGCACCGAATGCGGCATTATTGACCCTTTGAAAGCCATAAGCCTCATTCACATCCGCGCCAATAATCCGAGCTATCCCCGGCTTTCTTGCTAGTAATTCCAAAGCCTTCCCCCCAACTTCCCCCAAACCGATGATCATGATTGTTCCGTCCGCCATTTCAGTTCCCCTTTTATGTAGTGATTTTAGGAATTCCGAATCCCTTAAGGAAAAAAATGCCCGATCTTCACCTCCCAGATGAAAAAGACCTCCCGACAGCCCTGGCAAAGTGCTCCACATGCTCAACCATCAATTGCTCCATTCGGTCTGCATCCCTCCCTTTCAATGCCTCAATGACCTTCGGCAGATCAGCGAGCATCCGTTCCGGTTTATGGGAAATCAATCTCTGGATCCTAAAAAATTGATTTTGGGTAACTGAAATAGATTCATGGAGAAAATGATTGTGGGAAGCCTGGTTGATGATTTGATGAAACTGCATGTCATAATTGATCAGTTCAGAAATGTCTTCACGGTTTATATGATTGGCCATTTCGGATAATCTTTCTAAATCCCGGATCTGCTCCTCAGTGCTATTCATGGCAGCCAGCCTGGCAACTCCTCGCTCCAGTATCTCTCTCAACTCAATCAGCTTTTGAAAATCCCGAAGATTGACGTCAGAGACCCTCGCTCCTACGTGTGGAACGAGGGTTACCAGTTTTTCCCCCGCAAGACGAATGAGAGCCTCTCTAATAGGCGTCCTGCTGACCTTAAGCTCTTCTGACAGTCTCTTCTCATTAAGAGGATCCCCCGGTTTGTGATAGAGATTAACAATCCGTTCTCTTAACACATTACACACATCGTCACGCACGGCTCTGTGCCTCCCCAAATCCTTGTTGTGAATTTCGAGAATTCGTTGGTCAATGTGTCACCACTTGTCAGGCATTAGGTCCGAAAAACTCATGGCCCAATTTTTAATTGACATTGTATTAAAAGTATAGTATAAGATTTGTATACAATTTGTATATCATGAATTTATTTGGAGATCAACATAAATTTTCATACGCCGCAAGGCGAGCAACCTCAGGTCTTACTCAATATCCCAGTAGAGGTCATATTGTACCCGGTGCCAGGAGAGTCGAAATTTACCTGATCAGATACTGCAATGAGGAAGGAGGGTTTTGCACCACAACTGCAATGTCATTGCGGGCTGCCCATGAAGCAAGCCACCAATGGAGGATGGAACAAAATGCTCGATTTCAACTATCACATGCCGACAAAAATTCAGTTTGGCGCCCGTTGCTCTCAACTGGCCGGACAAATAATCAAACAGTCGGGCACAAAAAAACCACTCATTGTAACTGATGAAGGGGTCATCAATGCAGGCCTTGCAAGAATCCTAACCCAATCATTGGAAAAAGAAGGGATCCCCTACGAAATCTTTTCCGATGTACAATCCAACCCGACTCTAAATAACGTGGAAGCCGGAACGAAGCTATATAAGGATATCGGAACGGATTGTCTCATAGGCTTGGGCGGCGGCTCTCCCATGGATGTTTCACGGGGAATAGGGGTAATCGCCGTTCACGGTGGCAAAATTGAAGAGTTTTGCTTGGGCAAAAGAGCCATTGAGAAGCCACCCCCTCCTATCATTTCCATTCCCACCACAGCCGGCACCGGCAGCGAGGTTTCTCCCGGGGGGGTAGTTACTGATCCCGTCAGTAAATTGAAACTCGTTTTTGGGAGCCCTCTTCTCTTTTCAGAGGTTGCTTTAATCGATCCCGAATTGACATACAGCCTGCCTTCTCATCTCACCGCCTGGACGGGCTTAGATGCGCTCAGCCATGCAGTAGAAGGATTTCTCTCCCAACGATCACAACCCATTGTGGATCTCTACGCAAGGGAAGCAGTTCGGCTTATATCCAAACAGTTGGTCATAGCTTATCACAATGGAGAGAACCGCGAAGCTCGCCAGAGTTTAACGCTGGCCGCTCTCCTTGGGGGGATGGCTATGCGGGGAGGGTTGGGGTTAGTTCATACTTTGGCCCATGTCATCGGTGGGCATATCGACCTCCCCCATGGCTTAAACTGTGCTCTATTACTGCCTGAGGTTATGGTCCACAATCTTCCGGCGACTAAGGAGAAGATGGCGGCTCTCGCCGTTGATCTTGGGGTAGCCAAACCAGATATGAATGAGACTCGAAGGGCGGAGGCGGGGGTCAGTGCAGTCCGAGATCTCTTGAAGGACCTGAGGGTCGAGTTGCCAGAGGATCTCAAGGTAGGCGAAAAGGTTCTTGGCGCATGGGTATCCGCTGCCATGGAGTACACCCGATATCGACCCAACTACCCAAGGGAAATGACCGCAGAACAGATGAAGAGCATGCTTCGGCGAGTATTCAGCTAAGTTTCATTTAGTCAGGGAGGAAGATGTCCCTGTGAAGGGATACCATAAAAAGGTACTTGCGATCGAGCTCGCTGAGAAGAGGGACGTCGAAATCCCCCTTGACGAAGAGCTCCTTGCCAAGTATGTGGGCGGCAGCGGCCTTGGAACGAAGTTTCTGATGGATGAGGCCGACGGCAATACGGATCCCTTGGGCGAAGGGAATCCCCTCATCATGATGACCGGGCCCTTTACCACCACCCACATTCCAACTTCCAGCAGACACAGCGTGGTTTTCAAATCCCCCTTGACAGGCATCTATGCTGAATCCAGTTGCGGAGGTTTCTTCGCCGATGAATTAAAAAAAACGGGCTACGACGGTCTCATCATCCGTGGAAAATCCCCTAGACCTGTCTATATTTGGCTTCACAAGGAAGGAATAGAGTTTCGGGAGGCAGACCATCTCTGGGGCCAGGATATATACGAGGCACATGGTAGAATTCTGGAAGAGACAACACCTAAAGCAGCCACGTCCATTATCGGCCCTGCGGGAGAGAACCTGGTACCTATGGCCGGGATAGGCCACAATGGCCCGCATACCCGCCTCGCCGCTCGATGTGGGGGGGGAGCGGTAATGGGCGCGAAAAACTTGAAGGCAGTGGTGGTCAAGGGTGATCGAAAGTCTCCTGTTGCCCATGAGGAAGCTCTGAGGGAATCTATCAGGGCTGTTATTGGACAAATTCGGGAGGCCACTCTACCGATGAATCAATATGGCACTGCGGTTAGCGTTGCCAGCAGCGAGGAGAAGGGAAACCTCCCCCTGAAAAACTGGTATCAAGGGCGTTGGCCGGGAGCTCAGAAGATCGATGGGCGCATAATAACCGAAACCATCCAGGTAGGAAAGAGCAGCTGTCGGTATTGCCCCATCGCCTGTGGCCGCAAAGTAAAGATGGAGGATAACCCTTACGGACCCGTCATCGAGTCGGCAGGCCCTGAATACGAATCCATGGGCGCCCTGGGTGGTCTTACCCTGGTTGATGATCTCGCCGCCATTGTGAAGGCCAATGAGCTGTGCAATCGTTTTGGACTGGATACGATCTCCACAGGTTCGGCAATTGCCTTCGCCATGGAGGCTTACGAAAAGGGCATAATCAATCGAAAAGACCTCGATGGGCTGGAACTGACCTGGGGCAATGGGCGAGCAGTGGTTACGATGGTGAAAAAGATCGGCAGGAAGGAGGGGTTGGGCCAAGTTCTTGGTCGGGGAGTTCGTTCTGCTGCCGAAGAGCTCGGTGGAAACTCCGTCGAGTTTGCCATTCATACCAAGGGATTGGAGCTACCACTGCACGATCCCCGCTGTTATCACAGTCAAGCCCTTTCCTACGCCACCTCCAATCGGGGAGGTTGCCATCTCGCTGGAAACTGCCACTCACACGAATCCTACCTCCACTTTGAGGAATTGGGCTACAAGGAACCATTCCCCCGACACCAGGTAGAGGGGAAAGGTGAACTCGTGGCCAAGTTGCAGGATGTAAATTCTCTCATCGACTCCTTGGTCTTCTGTAAATTCCTTCAGATCGGCTACATAACCCCTACGCACCACCTGGAATGGTATAAACTAGTTACTGGAAGTAATATTTCGATGACCAAATTTTTACAACTAGGGGAGCGGATCTTTAACCTCAAACGAATGTTCAACCTCCGCTGCGGGGTAAGCCGAAAGGACGATATGCTACCGCCCAGAATACTCACCCACAAACGGAGGGGAGAAGGACTTGTGGTGAATATGCCACATCTGGGAGCCCTGCTTTCCGATTACTATGAATACCGAAATTGGTCCGAAGATGGTATCCCAACACGAGAGAAATTAAAGGAGCTCGACCTGGATGGTTACCTCTGAGCAATCAGCCCAAGGGAATTTGAAGAAAAGACGATTTTGATCTCTCTTGAGCAGGACTACAAGTTGATCTGTCAGGGAGAAAAAGGCATGTCAAGTTTCTTGGATTTCATGGAGCGGACACCGCCGGGCCGATTATTTCTGAGGACGAATTCAACATGGGCGTCCTTATTCCAAATGTGATGAAAACGGTAAAGATGTATGGTATCGAGTACGATCCGGGGAACCCAGTTCCATCGGATGATGGTTTTGCCAACCGTCTCTTTGAGGGCGCTGTCGAATTTCTCGCCAAAACTGGTCAAAAGGGGGATAAAGATTCTTGAGAGAAAAGAACAGGTCCTCTAATGGAGAACCCCCTCGCTCAAGGGAGGAGATCGTACGACAAAGGAAGAAATCCTCGAACGGCTATCATTTTCCGTTGTCAAGGGCGACAAGGAAATGGCCAGACAAGCTGCCCAGGAAGTCATTGAACAAACAATCGACCCTATTGAGGCCATCGAAAAGGGCCTCTCGAGGGGGATGGATATTGTCGGCGAGCGCTTCAGCAAAATGGAAGCCTTCCTGCCAGAGCTCATGATGGCCGCCCAGACATTCGACGCGGCCATGGGGATACTGGAGCCGGAGATCGCGGCCCAGAAAAAGGAGGTGGCCACACGGGGAACCATCGTCATGGGAACGATCAAGGGGGACGTGCACAATATCGGGAAGAATATCGTGGTCATGATGTTGAAGACGGGCGGGTTCGATGTCCATGATCTGGGAGTAGATATCCCCCCGCTGTCATTTGTCGAAGCTGCACAGAAAAACAAGGCCGATATCATCGCCCTCTCGTCGCTGATGACCACGACCATGCCCGGGCAGGGAGAGGTCATAGAGGTTTTGAAGGAGATGGGCCTGAGGGATCAATATTGCGTCATAGTGGGCGGGGGACCAGTGAATCAGGAGTGGGCCGACCAGATCGGTGCAGATGGGTACGGGGAGACGGCGGCAGATGCCGTGTTGCTGGCAAGAGAGCTCTTGGCCGAGCGAAAGAAATAACCCCCAACTCCATTCTTATGAGCATCTAGGGACCCATACCAACCCATTTGAGCGAGATCATAGGAAAAAATGTGTTGCCAAAAAATACAATCGCTCAATTTAGGTATATAAAAGTATCAAATTCCTCCCAGGCCCCGGTGGGGAAAGGCCTATCGATCATGTTAATATAAGCAAATTTTATGAAAAATTGAATCTTATTAATTTGACTCTCGCCTTGATCTGTACTATAGTCGGTAAGTGTCCCAAACCAATGTGGGATTGCCCTTGACTTTCGGGCAATGTTTGGGTAGTACGCGTAAATCCTAAAAAGAAGGGGGGTGATCAAAAGGATTTTTCACAAAATGATTATTTTAAAATTCAAAAGGAGGGAAAATTTATGAAAAAGATTCTAATCAGTCTTCTATTGGTTCTTCTCTTTGTGGGGGCGGCATTCACCACCGGGCAGAAGGAAGCTGCGGCCGCAAAGGAGAAGTTGGCACCGTTTATCACGATCTATGAGGGCGCAGGCTCCGTAGAGATCGCCGGAAAGGTGGCAAAGTTGATCAAGGAGAAGCTGGGTGTCGAAATCCGATTCACCTCTGAGTCCCACGGAGTCATCCACTCCAGGATCAAGGCGGAAGCTCCGAATTTTACCGGGGACATGGCCCTGAACATAGGCTTTCCCCTCATGGTAGAAGCCAAGGAGAAAGGATGGTCTGTGTCCTACGATTCTCCGAGCTGGCGGGGAGCGGGTGATGTATGGGTGGATAAGGACGGATTCTGGTGGAACCAGGGGAACTGGGCCTTTGTACTGGTGGGAAACAAGGATTTGCTTGCCAAAAAGGGTTACACATTGCCTGAAAGCTGGGACGAGCTACTTGATGCCAAGTGGAAAGACCAGGTCGTTATGCCGTCTGCATTGACCTCCGGGACCGCCTTCATGATGGTGTACAGCTTCGTTACCCTCTACGGCCTCAATACGGGCAAAGGAGAAGAAGCGGGGTGGCAATACCTGGAGGCGTTGAACAAGAATGTCGCCCAGTATACCCGGGGCGGTAATGTCCCCACTGACCTCGTGGGCAGGGGAGAGTTCATGCTCGGTATCTCCTCGGATGAGATGGTCATGCCGCGAATCAGGGGAGGGTATCCCCTGCTTTATAAAGTCCCCAAAGAAGGAATTGGTTTTGGCTCCGCGGGTGTGATCATCCTCAAGGGGACGAAAAAGCTGTATACCTGCCAGAAGGTCACCGACTTCATCGGAAGCACAGAGTTTTGCAAGTTCTGGAGCGAACTGGCGGGCTACGTAACGAAAGACCCGTCGGTAAAACCTGCCCTTTACGGCGGGATACCCAGGTACATTCCCAACATCAATCAGGCCTGGGCTGTGGCCAATAAAGGCAGGCTCTTGGAGGAATGGAAAAAGAGAATCGGCAGAGCGCCGAAGTAAAGAAGAACTTGAGATATGAACGAAGTGGCAGAAGCAGGAATACCGAGGAGCTCAAGAGCTCTGTGGCAGAGCATCAAAGACTTCGTGGCTGCACGCACGATCAGCACTACTGGGATCATATTATTCCTGCTTCTGGCCACTTTTCTTCTCTGGCCCCTTATTGCGGTTCTGATTAAGAGCATAGCCGGTTCGGAAGGATTTACGTTACAGCATTACCAAAACTTTCTCACAAAACCGTACTATTATCAATCCCTTATCAATACCCTGATTCTCGGTGTCTTGACCACATCTGTCTGCATCGGTGTCGGTTTCATCATCTCCTATATCACTATCCGAGGACCCAGGTTCCTACGCAAACCTTTGAAAATGCTCGCCCTGTTACCCCTGATCGCGCCTCCCTATATTTTTGCCCTTTCCCTGATAATACTTCTGGGGCGAAATGGAATCATCACCAAAGCGCTTAACCTCAACTTGAGTATCTACGGGTTTTCTGGATGTGTCATTGCCCAGACACTGGCTTTTCTTCCCTTAGCTTACCTGATGATCGAGAACTCCCTCAGCACTCTCAATCCGAACTTGGAGGACAGCGCTGCCAATCTTGGGGCTTCGCAAGGAAAGATCCTGCGCTCCATTATCATCCCCTTAGTCACTCCTGGCATCTTAAAAGCCGCTCTGATCGTTTTTGTCATGGCGATATCGGAGTTCGGTAATGTAGCAATTTTGTGCGGGCGGACTCCGTTCCTGGCGCCGGATATCTACACCATCGTTACCGGCATTGAGATGGACTTCAGCATGGGCAGCGTTCTGTCCATGTTCTTAATTCTTCCCTGCGCGGTCATCTTCGTCATTCAGAACTACCTGATCAAGGGGAAAGGGTACACCACCATCCTGGGTAAGCCCGTTGCAGCAGAGCCCAGGCGTATCAATCCTGCCATTTTAATCCCTTTTCTTCTCGTCTCGATCTTCGCGGGCGGCCTCGTTCTCCTCACCTTTGGGATAGTAGGCATGGGGACACTAACCAATATTGTGGGGGTGGATAACACGTTTACCCTCAACCACCTTCTGGATTGGCGTTCTAACATGGCGATGATGAATAGCTTAAGGATTTCCCTGCTCTCGGGCTTCTTCGGCGCGATCATAGGGGTTCTTCTTGCCTATGTTATTGTGCGGGGGAACTTCAGAGGCCGTACCGCACTGGAAGGAATTGCCATAGCGGGATTCACCCTGCCGGGCACGGTTCTCGGAATCGGCTATATTTTTGCCTTTAACAAACCACCGTTGCTGCTCACGGGCACAATGATGATTCTGGTTATTAACTGCGCATTTCGCTTCCTGGCGGTGGGGATGGAGGCGGGAATCAACAAGCTTCACCAACTGAGTATAGAAGTGGAAGAAGCATCGTTGAATCTGGGCGCCAGCGCGGCCACGACATTCAGGAGAATCGTGTTACCTATCGTCTTCCCGGCATTCATGTATGGGTTCATGTATGTTTTTATGACCTCGATGGTCTCCTTGAGTGCAGTGATTTTCCTCGTCTCCCCTGGTCAGAACCTGGCTTCGGTATTTATTTTTCAGTGGGCAAACTACGGCTACATAGGACTGGCGTCCGCCACGACGTACAAATTGATCGCCATTGTCGGGGCAAGTCTGGCCATCATTCAGGCCCTGAGCAGGTGGACAGGATTGAGACCCACAGCCGGTGGAGGAGGGGCATGAAAAATGAATGAGGAAAGTAGGCCGATGTTGGTTCTGAGGGAGATATACAAGACCTTCGGCTCGGTGAAGGCACTGAAAGGCGTTTCCTCAGAGGTCGGGAAGGGAGAGCTGGTCACCTTTTTAGGGCCTTCGGGGTGTGGTAAGACCACATTACTGAGATGTATCGGAGGATTGGCCAAACCCGACGCGGGAGACGTTATTCTGGATGGTGAGATAATCAACGATCTGCCCCCCGATAAGAGAGGCACGCAGATGTGCTTCCAGAATTATGCCTTGTTTCCCCACATGACCGTGGCCGAAAACATTGGCTACGGGCCGCAGGTGCACAAGTGGAAGAAAAAGAGGATCCGAGAGCGCGTTGAAGAGCTGCTCCACCTAGTGCTCCTCGAAGGAATGGGTGATCGCCCTATTGATAAGCTGAGTGGTGGTCAGCAGCAGCGCGTAGCCCTGGCCAGAGCTTTGGCTCTCGAGCCAAAAATACTGCTGCTTGATGAACCTCTTTCCAATTTGGATGCCAACCTCCGGGTGCTGATGCGCGCCAGCCTTCGAGAAATTCAAAAGCGCGTGAACATAACGACTATTTTTGTTACCCACGATCAGTTTGAAGCGATGAGCATTTCAGACAGGCTCGTTGTGATGCACGATGGAATAGTTGAGCAAATAGGGACTCCTGGTGAAATATACGAGAAGCCGAGCAGCGAATTCGTGGCCAGTTTCATCGGCTATGTCAATATTTTGAACGGAGTAGTCCGCAATCTGGGATCGGAGACTGAACCTGCAGTTATCTCCACGGAGCTGGGTGATTTGCAGGTTTTAAGAAGCGAGGACGACATTGAGGTGAACCAGAGGGTTTTTTTGATCATAAGGCCGGAAACGATCCAGGTAAGGCCGTATGGAGAAGCGACGGGGATCAATGAGTTCAAATCTACTGTAATAACCTCGATGTACGGAGGCTCCACGATCAAATATACCGTGGACATCCAAGGGAAAAATATCGTCATAGATCAGTTCGATCCAAGCAATGTGGGGATATTCGGAATAGGGGAAAAAGTTACGGTAGGCATTCCCCAAAACGTTCATATATTAAAAAAGTAAAGACAGAGCAAACCATGAAAGTATTGTGTTTGGCAGGAGCAGGTAAAATTTGTCTTGAGGTGGCACACGATCTCGTTCAGTTTTCCGACTTTCAAAACATTACCATAGACCATCGGCACCTCTCGATCCGAGCCGATGCAGCGTAATAATGTCTTTCTAGGAGAGGTGGAAATTGGCATGCATGTTGGCTCCCTGGTCAAGTACACTGTGCAGGTAAAAGGGGAGAAAATCATTATTGACCAATCCAACCCTCGAGAAACGGGGCTTTTCAAACCCAAAGAAAAAGTCTATTTATCAATACCTGAAAATATCCATCTGTTAATAAATAAAGATTAACGAATAAACCGGATAACCTCCAAATAAAAGATCTGTATCCTCCGCTCCTATCATTTACCCTTTAACGGGCAACATGTCCTGACCTAGTTTTGTCCGATCTGATCGGAGGGCACTCCCTGGAGGTCCCTTTGCGAGGCTACGGAGTTCAAAGGTACCATGGTTGTCCTCATTAGCTACGTTCTGCTCGCATGTCTCTTACCGCGGGGGGAAGCCCTGATAGCCGCGACCATAGTACGCCTTTCATCCAAAAGCCAACGCTCTATTCCAAAGGCTTGCCTCGCTGAAAGCGCCTTCCTATTTCCGTGGAAATCGTAACACAGCGAGCATTACCTGAAAGGAACGGCCCATTATGAGGAAATTTGGTTATAGAAATCATAAGAATAATCAATTTGACTAATTGTAAAAGGGGGGGTAATGTTTGGCTTCCAAAGGGAGTTGCGGGGATTTCGACAATGAGATCGCTCTATCCCGGGTAAGCAGTAACGTGCCGACTCACAGGAGGAGATCATGACGAAAGCACAAATCTTCGAACAGCTGTCATTTTCCGTTGTCAAGGGCGACAAGGAAATGGCCAGGCAAGCTGCCCGGGAAGTCATTGAACAAACGATCGACCCCGTTGAAGCCATTGAGAGGGGGCTTTCAAGGGGAATGGAGACTATCGGCGAACGTTTCAGTAAAATGGAGGTCTTCCTGCGAGAGCCCTTGATGGCCGCCCAGGCATTTGATACGGCCATAGAGGTGCTTGAGCCGGAGATCGCTGCCCAGAAGAAGGAGGTAAGCACACGGGGAACCATTGTTATGGGAACGGTCAAGAGGGACCTCCATAGTATCGGAAAGGATATCGTGGTCACGATGCTGAGGACGGGTGGGTTCGAAGTCCATGATCTGGGCGTGGATGTCTCTCCCCTGTCATTTGTCGAAGCTGCACAGAAAAACCATGCCGATATCATCGCTCTCTTGTCCCTCATGACCACCACCATGGTCGGGCAAAAAGAGGTCATAGATGTCTTGAAGGAAATGGGCTTAAAGAATCAATACCGCGTCATCGTTGGGCGAGGACCGGTGAATCAGGAGTGGGCGAGCCAGATCGGGGCGGATGGGTATGGGGAGACGGCAACAGATGCCGTCTCGCTGGCAAGAGAGCTTATGGCCGAAAGGGAAAAATGACCTTGAGCTCCGTCAATAACATTCAAAGTGAGGACTGGAAAACGAGCTCTGAGCGCAAATTAAAGATTTTTTTCCTTTCAGTTCCCTGACCTCTTGGAGAAGACCGTTGTCCCTGAGCGACGTCTGCTGGAAAAGTGGGATAGCCATCGAGGGTGAGCGGGCTTCGTCGTGAGTCTTCGACCCTGAGCCTTTCGGCAGTGAGCTCAAGGCCGAACTGCTCAGACCGAAGGGCTCAGCGGAACGGAAGGGGAAGGCGGGTCCTTTAGAGACCAGAAGGGGCAAGCATTTCCCGCCTGCGAACCCCGAAAGGGTCACTTTGGAGGCATTGAAGCGAAGGGACAAGGGTTTTCTCCTCAAAGAAACGTTTCTGGGCGAAGAAGAGCGAGTTTTCCAGAAATCTACTAATTTGTTGAAGAGGAGCATGAATAATGGCTGGAAATAAGGGTACGGGTTGGATCGAGCGATCCTTTGATGTCTTTCCCGGGGGATCCCTTGGGGAGTTCCACCTGCCCCGGGAACTCTCCACCGTTCTCTCTCACGGTAAGGGATCGAGGATATATGACGTCTTCGGAAATGAGTACATCGACTATTCGCTGGCCTGGGGGGCTGCTATCCTCGGGCATTGCCATCCCAAGATCGCCCAAGCGGTCAAAAGGCAGGTGGAAAAGGCCTTCAACTTCTCCTATGTAACAGAGCAAGCCCTTGGACTGGCCGAGGAGATCCGCAGGGCTATCCCCTGCGCGGAGAAGGTCCGATTCGCCGCATCAGGTACAGAGGCCACCATGTACGCTATAAAATTGGCCAAGGCCTATACGGGCCGGAATAAGATCTTGAAATTCGAGGGATCCTACCATGGTGCCCATGACTATGGCCTAATGAGCCTCTTTCCGCAGAGGCTTGTGGACTTTCCCGTGGCACAACCCACATCGGCGGGGACCTCACAGGCCCTCTCCCAGGAGGTGCTCATCGCCCCCTTCAACGACCTGCAAACCACCGCCCCGATCATCGATGGACATCGAGATCAACTGGGAGGGGTGATCGTCGAACCCCTCCAGCGGTGCACACCTCCGGAGGAGGGATTTCTGGAGGGACTTCGGGAAATCACGAGGCAAAGGGAAATCCCCCTCATATTCGATGAGG
>JBGVTJ010000242.1:0-10505 GCA_041862515.1 Thermodesulfobacteriota bacterium
GAAGTTTTCCGGTTTTGACGGGATTGTCTTTCAGGGGAAGGCGTCAGAACTGGTCTATCTATGGATCAAGGACGGGAAAGCAGAAATTCGGAACGCCCGCCACCTCGCTGGCAAAGATGTGTGGGAAATAGAGGATGTCCTGAGGGAAGAGTTGGGTGTTCGGGAGAAGGATGTGAGCATTTATGGAATCGGCCCATCTGGCGAGAACAAGGTTCTTTATGCTGCCATTGTTGGTGACAGGGGTCATCTGGCAGCTCACAATGGTTTAGGCGCTGTCATGGGATCGAAGAAGCTGAAGGCTGTTGTGACTTATCGGGGAAAGAAGACCTTTGAAGTCAAGGATCCAGAACGTTTGCGGAAGAAGAACAGAGCACTGTTCGAACACGCTAAGGGTTTCGGCACTATTTATGAGTGGGGAAGCGGTGGTGGATTTTCGGCACTCTATGGAATTGGGTGCCTCCCGATCAAGAATTACACCACCAATATATTTCCCAAACACGAGCAAATGAATGGACAATACATGCGAACCCATTTTGAAATTCGATCTAAGCCATGCTACATGTGTCGAATCGTCCATGTGAAAGAGGTCACGGTTACCGAGGGACCCTACAAGGGCTTTGTGGGTGAAGAACCTGAGTATGAGCTGTTGGCGGCTTGGGGACCCATGATCGGGAACACGGATCTCGGTGCTGTGGTGATGCTTACACGGGAAGTTGACCGGCTAGGCATGGACTGCAACGAGGCCTCGTGGACAATCGGATGGGTCATGGAGTGCTACGAAAAGGGTGTATTCACCAAAAGGGATTTGGAGGGGCTGGATATGAGATGGGGAAATGTCGAGGCGGTCAAGACCATGCTCAACAAAATTGCCAAAAGGGAAGGGATTGGTGATCTCTTGGCCGAGGGCGTTATGCGTGCTTCTCGAAAGATCGGGGGTGCAGCAGCCGACTGGGCCGTTTACACTCAAAAGGGTTGCAGCCCCCGAAGTCATGACCATCGTGGCGGAAGATGGGCAGAACTTCTTGACACCTGTGTCACTAATACGAGCACGCTAGAATCAACCTGGGCGGGGATTCATCCCCAACTGGTAGATCTTCCTGCTATTCATGATCCGTTTTCCCACGAAGAGGTGTCGACGATAAACGCCAAGTTCAACGGGATTCGCCAATTTGACGACTGTCTCGGTACCTGCCGATTTGCATCGACAGATCCGAAACTGCAGTTGGATTGTCTTAACGCGGTAACGGGGTGGAACTTGACTCTGGAAGATGCTTTCACCATTGGGCGTCGGGTGATCAACCAGCTTAGGGTGTTCAACTTGCGTCATGGTATGAAAAAGGAGGAAGAAAGGCCCTCTCCACGCTATGGATCCATTCCCGTTGATGGACCTGCTGAGGGCAAAAACATCATGGAAAAGTGGGATTGGATGATCGAAAACTACTATACCCTCATGGGATGGGACCCTAAAACCGGCAAGCCCCTTCCGAAAACGCTGGAGAAGCTTGGCCTTGAAGACCTCATTGAGGATGTGTAAAGCCGATGAACCGAGTAAGAATTGAAATATGGTTATGGTTAGGGAAAGAGCTTGGTGGTGACTTCACATCGCCATCGGAGATGCGTTCTATGAGGGAAGAGGGTGTGGAAGAGGGAACGACGATTAGGCAGCTGTTAGATAATTTGGCTGGCCGCTATCCACCCATTGCGCAGTGTGTCTTCGACACAAAAGCGAAGAGGCTCCTTCCCCATATCGTAGTGAACTACAATGATCGGGTAATCAGCCCGCACATTGTCCATGATCAGGTTCTGAAGGATGGAGACAAGGTAACGATTCTTCCCATCTATGCGGGGGGCGAACAGGGAGAAACTGAGGAGGGCTGAATAATGATCTCATGTGGTTATGCTGGGAAAATCTTGAGGGTAAACTTGAGCGATGGGACTTTTTCTGATGAAAATCTGGATAATGATTTCTTGAGAAAGTACATCGGGGGGACAGGATTTGGAGCCCGATACCTTTATCAGGAAAATCCCGATAATGCGGAGTGGTCAGATCCCGAAAACAGAATCATTATGGCAAACGGCCCGCTGAGTGGTACAACTGTTTGCGGCTCGGGGACTATGTGTGTTGTGAGCAAGGGGCCGATGACTAACTTAGCAGGATGTAGCCAGGCCAATGGCTACTGGGGAGCTTTCTTGAAGTCCTGCGGATACGACGGCATCATTATTCATGGCTGTGCGGATCGCTGGTCTTACTTGATCATCAATGGCGAAAAAGCGGAGCTTCGGGATGCGTCCCATCTTCTGGGAAAAGACACGCAGGAGACCCAGGAATTAATTCGCGAGGAATTGGGCATACGGGCGGGAGTGAGCATACACTGTATCGGCCCCGCGGCGGAAAACAGGGTTCGATTCAGCGTCACTGTAGGGGATATCAGTCATACTGTATCGAAAAATGGATTGGGAGCTGTATTAGCATCCAAGCATCTCAAAGCGATCGTCATCTGCAGAGGAAAATTCAAGGCCCAAATACGGGATGCAGAACTACTTAAGAAAATCTCCAAGGAACTTCATGAAAAAGCCCTCACATTTCGCGAAGGGTCTCGGCATAAATGGGGCACTAATGGGGGCTTTTCGCGTCATCTTGCTATTGGGTGCCTTCCGGTCAAGAACTATACCACCAATCTCTTTCCCGCGCACGAAAAGATGAACGGTCAGTATGTCCGAACCCATTTTGAGAAGATAGGGCGGAATTCCTGCTTTAATTGTGGGATCAACCATAATCTCGTAATGAGGATAACGGAAGGGCCTTATAGAGGAATTGTTGCGGAGGAGCCCGAATATGAGGCCTTTGCAGCGTTGGGCCCTCAAATTGGCCAAACCGATGCCGGGGGTGTTTTTGTTTTAACGGATCTTGTGGACCGTCTCGGTATGGACGTTAATGAAACTGGGTGGGTCATTGGTTGGGTCATGGAATGCTATGACAATGGTATCCTAACAAGAAAGGACACCGATGGGATTGAGATGAACTGGGGAAATGTCGAATCCGTAAGGAAGATGTTATATAAGATTTCAAATCGGGAGGGCATCGGTGACCTCTTGGCTGAAGGTGTAAAAAGGGCCTCTGAGGAAATTGGTGGCGCGGCGGCCGATATGGCGGTGTGTACTCGGAAGGGATCTACTCCGAGAGGGCATGATCACAGGGGCAGGTGGCCCGAATTGCTCGACACCTGTTTCACTAACACGAGTACCCTGGAGGCAACCTTTGGTGGCGTGAGACCGGAAGAACTTGATATGCCCCCTGTCCATGACCGATTTTCCCCCTGGGAGGTTTGCACAATTAACGCCACGATAAATGGATGGAATATCTTCGAGGACTGCCTTGGTGTCTGCCGGTTTAACATGACTGCTTACAAGTTAGTTGTGGAGGCCTTCAATGCGGCAACAGGTTTTGACCTGTCCCTTCCGGAAATTATTAAAACAGGAAAACGAATTGTGAATACGCTGAGGGTATTCAATATAAGGAATGGTTTAACCCGTGACATAGAGATCCCGGGTACTCGATATGGATCGACTCCCACGGATGGGCCTGTAGAAGGAATCGGGATCATGAAACACTGGAATCTCATAAGGGAGACTTATTATCGTTTGATGGGTTGGGATCCGGATACGGGAAAACCCTTAGCGAAGACATTGAGGGATTTAGGGCTAAAGGATTTGATTCAGGACATCGAGGACTAGCAAGGCCCTAAGCTTTTTTGTTGGACAAATTCGATTGCAGTAGCCCTAACAGATATGGAAAGGCAAGAGTACAAAGTCCTTTTTGACAACGACCGATATTTTGTGTGAAAATTTACCTCACCGGATCTGGCTACACGAGCATATGAGCAGATTTTGGCTCGTTTCGTAGGACTCGGACTCACTGACCGAAAAGATGAGAGCCATGAGCAAGCACCGATTCGGGCATATAGAGATTCCGCTTCAGCGGGTCCACATAGAACTCACCAACGTCTGCGACTTTAACTGTTGTTTTTGTCCCAAGTCCGAGATGAAAAGGCCTTTTGGGTTTATGGAAACCGATCTCGCCAAGGGGGTGATTACCGAGATAGGCTCAAATCACATCTGTGAAAAGATCACCCTTCATATCATGGGAGAACCGACAATCCATCCCGATTTCTTTGAGATTTTGGAACATGCCGAGAGTGTGGGAGTAAAGGTTGGGCTTACAACGAACGGTGGGGGGCTTGGCGGTAGTATGGGCAGACACCTCCTGGACTACAACCTCCATCAGATAGACGTCTCGCTGCAGACCCCTGATAGGAACTCCTATGCCCTCAGAAATGCTGGGGGCAGGACATTTGAGGATTATGCAGGGGGTATTCTGGATTTCTTCTCCTCATATATGACCAGGGAGAGGGAAACGATATTCAAGTTTCGCTTTCTGAATACGAGGTTCCCTAAAAAGAGTATAGAGAAGAGGACAGGTCCCATAAAGGTAATATCCTCTACTCAAGAGCTGAGGGGGGTCTTTCGTAACTGGGCCGAACGAATCTACGAGATACTTGGCGTTAACGAGGAGAAAAAAAGCCGGGCATTTGAGCGCATAGGAAGCCTCGTCTCGTACAAATGGAATGTCGTGGAGGTCTACCCAAATGTGTTTTTCGAGACATACCTGCTCGATCACTGGGGGCATGCCTTCGAGGATGAAAGGATTCGTGATGCATGGGCGGGTTACTGCTTAGGAATGAGGGACCACTTCGGCATACTCTATAATGGAGACGTTGTCCTCTGCTGTATGGACTTCGACGGGCGTACCGCGGTTGGAAACTTACACGTTTCGTCGCTAAAAGATATCCTCTCATCGGAAGAAGTGTCCGAAATCATTCAAGGATTCAGAAGGTTTAAGCTTGTCCATCCCCACTGCAGACGCTGTCTTGGGAGTACAAGGCTTCTGTCATGGCTGCTCAAACCCGCAGCCTCCGTGCTGGCCCTAAAGACACTGAAGCCGTTTTTTTACACCCATACGAGGCTCTATGACGAGAGAGATTTTACCCTGGTTGGGAGTCGTTAACTGCCAGCGTTGTGTAAGCACAGATTGTTCGCGAATTCTTGCCACCTCTTGATCTAGCCCATATCTCTCGCAGGCACTGCATCTCCCAAGCCGACGCCACGGATACAAGGATGAGGAAGCAAAAAGGGTGGATCCGTTTTGATATAAGTCGATATACTACTCGAGGGCATTCTTCATTAAAAGAGGGCGAGCTTGAAGACCCTCTTAAGAATCATCATTTGATGGAGATTCACTATGGATGGGCTTGTGTGCACAAAATGTAGTGAGACGTTCTCCCTGAATGAAAAGATTTGGAGGTGTAAATGTGGTGGATTGCTTGATATCGATTTCAAATCAACCTTCCCGGTTGATAAGATCCAACGAAGAAAACCAACTATGTGGAGATACAGAGAGGCAATTCCCCTTTTTGATGACAAGAATATTATCTCTTTTGATGAAGGATTTACGCCATTAATTGATGTTGACTTCAATGGCAAATCAGTTCTGATCAAACAAGATTATCTATTTCCAACGGGCTCTTACAAGGATAGAGGAGCATCCGTTCTCATAAGTAAAGTTAGGGAGCTGGAAATAAGCAAGGTTATTGAGGATTCATCTGGTAATGCTGGTTCTGCCATTGCTGGTTATTGTGCGAGAGCGAAGATTGATTGTGAGATTTTTGTTCCTCAAGATACTTCGCCTGGGAAATTAGCCCAAATACAACTTTACAAAGCAAAATTGAATAAGGTTGAGGGCTCAAGAGAGGATACTGCTCATGCTGTCTTGGGAGTAGCTGAAAAATATTACTACGCAAGCCATTGTTGGAATCCCTTCTTTTTTCATGGGACAAAAACGTTTGCATTCGAAGTTTGCGAGCAACTTGGATGGAAATCTCCAGATTCAGTTATTCTCCCTGTTGGAAACGGGACTCTATTATTAGGAGCCTTCATCGGCTTTAATGAACTTTTGGAGGCTGGGATTATTGAGAGAATACCGAGAATTATTGCTGTGCAATCCCTAAATTGTGCCCCTTTATACAGAGCATTCAAAGAAAATTTGGAAGAGATTCCAGAAATCGATAAGAAAGATACTCTTGCCGAGGGAATAGCGATAGCTGAACCAATTCGAGGAAAACACATTATTGAAGCGGTCAAGAAAAGTAATGGAGATTTTATTGCGGTGGACGATTTTGAGATTAAGAGGTCATTAAAGGATATGTGCAAAAAGGGATTTTATATTGAACCAACAGCTGCTTCAACAGCCGCAGGAATAAGCAAATATGTGCAAGAATCAAATCCCGACGAAACTATTGTTTCTCTCTTTACTGGGCATGGGTTAAAAACAACTGAAAAAATGTTGACGGTATTAAATGGCTAACACCCTCCCCCTTTTTTCAAGGACGCCGGCAAAACTCACCGTTAAAACAAGAGGTCTTTTGTGATATATTGAAGGATGCCGACATCGTTGGGTTGTTATGGGTAGTTTCCCGCTAAACATGAGATAGAAACTGAAGCCATGCCAAATGTACCGGTCTGTTCCCCTGTTCAATTTCTGAGAAGAGTGGGGGCAGTATGCCTGTTCAGTTTGCGGAGAATTGGCCGGATGGGCATCTTCCTTGCTAGAGCCCTTTTTTACTCATCAACCCCTCCGCTAAAGTTTTCGCGGGTCCTCAAACAAATCAGATTTATAGGATTTCAATCAACTCTGGTGATTTTTCTTACCGGTGCTTTTTCGGGGATGGTCCTGGGTCTCCAGGGATTTTACACCTTAAACCGGTTCGGATCGGACGCCCTCCTAGGACCTATGGTTGCGCTTGCCCTCATCAAGGAGCTGGGACCGGTCCTCTCTGCTCTCATGGTAACGGGAAGGGCGGGTTCGGCCGTTACTGCCGAAATTGGGATTATGAGAATCAGTGAACAGATCGATGCGCTTGAGTTAATGGGACTCAACCCTTTCCGCTATCTCATTGTTCCAAACCTTCTGGCTGCAATCATCGCCCTTCCACTCCTAACGGCCATTTTTGATGTGGTCGGTATTTTCGGGGGCTATTTCGTGGGCGTAAAACTCCTTGGAGTGAGTGGGGGCACCTACTTTGGAGAAATGGCCAACTACGTCGATATCAACGACATCCTGGAAGGGATCTACAAGTCCCTGAGCTTCGGCGCATTGATCATCTGGGTTTGCTGCTATAAGGGTTACTATACCGGATTCGGAGCCGAAGGTGTCAGCAGAGCGACCACCCAGGCTGTGGTCCTCTCATCGGTCTTGATCCTCATCTGGGATTACTTTATGACCTCAGTCCTGTTCTGAGAGACTAAATGATCAGAGTTGAAGACCTCCATAAGTCATTCGATGGACTCGAAGTGCTCCGAGGGGTCTCTTTCCAAATCGAAAGGGGAGAGATCCTGGCTCTTATTGGCAGGAGCGGTTACGGTAAGAGTGTCCTCCTGAAACACATTGCCGGGTTAATGAGACCGGATCAGGGCCGCATCTTTATTGACGGGGAAGATATATGCTGCCCCAGGGGGAAAACATTGGAGCGACTGAGAAGCCGTTTCGCTTTTCTCTTTCAGAATGGCGCCCTTTTCGATTCCCTGACGGTCTTTGAGAACGTCGCTTTTCCACTGAGGGAAAAGACCAGGTTGACCGATAGGGAAATAAGGGAAAAAGTGCTCTCGGAACTCGACCAGGTAGGCCTGGCTGGAGCGGAGAACAAATTTCCAGCGGAGATCAGCGGCGGAATGATCAAACGGGCTGCCCTTGCCCGGGCCCTGGTGAGGGAGCCTGAGATCATGCTCTTCGACGAACCCACTACCGGCTTGGACCCTATCATTGCCCACGCCATTCTTAACCTCATCGATTCCTGTCACAAACGCCTGAACTTTACGGGAATCATCGTTACTCACCAAATACCGACGATATTCGATATTGTCCAGAAGGTAGCCATGCTATATGAAGGGGCCATTCGCCTCATAGGATCACCAGAGGAGATCGTTTCGTCAAAGGACCCTGTTGTCAAACAGTTCATAAACGGAGATATCGAGGGGCCAATCGAATACCATTAGCCAAGAGGATCTTGGATGATGGAAACATCGGGGGTGTAAAAAATGAAAAGATTTGATCTCGAACTGGGAGTCGGATTATTTTTCATTTTGGGGATTATTTGTCTGGGTTACCTCTCCATTAAACTGGGAAGAATGGAGGTTTTAGGGAACGAGGGATATAAAGTCTATGCCATCTTTTCCAATAGTGGAGGGCTCAAGACCGGCTCTTCGGTCGTGATCGCAGGCGTAGATGTAGGGCGTGTCAAAGGCATTACCCTGGAAGATTACCAGGCCCGGGTTATCCTGAATCTCCCTGAAAGTGTGAAAATCCAGGAAGACGCCATCGCTTCCATCAAAACCAAAGGGTTAATCGGTGAGAAGTACATCGAAATCACGCCAGGGGGATCGGAGAAGATCATCCCAGAAGGAGGCCGCATTCGCGAAACACAACCGGCCGTGGATCTGGAGGAATTGATTTCAAAATTCGTGTTTGGAAAGCTCTAGGAGGCAGGCATGAAGGTTATGTATCTCTGGCAGGGGGTTGTCTCTCTCTTTTTAGCATTTGCGATCTCGTTTCAAGCCTTTGCAGGTGAACCAACAGACCAGATCAAACTGACCACTGACAGGATTATCTCAATTCTGACTGATTCAGCCCTCAAGGAACCTGCCAGGGCCGAGGAGAGAAGGAAGTTGATTCGCAAGGCGGCGGATGAGCGCTTCGATTGGGAAGAGATGGCTCGCCGGTCCCTTGCAAGACACTGGGCGGGGAGAACGGATGAGGAGAAAAGGGAGTTTATCCCCCTCTTCAGTGACTTGCTGGAGAGGACATACATGGATAAGGTCGAAGGCTATTCAGGGGAAAAAGTTGTCTATGAGGGAGAAACGGTTGAAGGAGACTTTGGAGTTGTGAAAGTCGAAATCCTGACCGCCAAGGATACCGAGATTTCCGTTGAATACCGGGTCAGGAGGAAAGGAAATGGCTGGTTTATCTATGACGTATCCATTGAGGGGGTGAGTCTGGTCAACAATTATCGAAGCCAGTTTAATAGCATCATTCTGAGATCATCTTACCGAGAGCTTGTCAAAAAACTGGAGGCCAAGCTCGCCAAAAAGTGACCCTTTTCATCTCTAGGGAGGATTGGTATACCTCAATCGTGGTGTTAAATGAGCGTATCATGTCACAAGACATCACCCAATTCACGGGTCCGCAGTAAAAACGTCATCTCTTTGACTCTTATCCTTTCCGCCATCTGGTTTGTCCCTTTCTCCGGCATCTCTCATGCTGAGCTCGTGTCGTCATTTCCCTCGGAAACGGATTCCGCCTCCATCTTGCAAAGGGATCCGCTAGTTCGAGTCGCCGGAGCAGATACAGATCTTGATATCCCCAGTCTCGAGGAGCCGGTGAAACCCATTGCCGATCCCCTGGAACCGATCAATCGGCTCTTTTTTCACGTGAACGACAGGTTGTATTTCGGGGTTCTCAAACCGGTGGCCTCTGTGTACAAGGCGATAGTCCCTCAACCCGCACGGGTGAGCGTACGCAATTTTTTTTCCAATGTAGCCACCCCAGTTCGTATAGCCAATTGCCTCCTCCAGCTTAATTTCAAGGGGATGGGCAATGAGATAACCCGCTTTTTGTTGAATACGACCATTGGCCTGGCTGGTTTTTTTGATCCGGCGAAAAAGAGGTTCCACATCGAAAAACAGGAGGAGGATTTTGGGCAGACCCTGGGGTTCTATCGAATTGGACCGGTTTTCTATATCAACTTGCCGATCCTCGGACCATCTAGCCTGCGGGACGGGGTCGGTTCTTTGACCGACGGGTTCCTCGATCCCTGGAACTATCTGGTAACCTCAATTCCGGTCAATCTCGGCATCAAGGCGTATGATCGGGTCAACGGAACCTCCCTGACTATCGGGGAGTATGAGGACCTCAAAGAGGCCGCCCTCGATCCCTACATTGCCCTAAGGGATGCTTACCATCAATTTCGCCAGGAAAAGATAAAGGAACGTTGAAGAAACTCTTGCCCAAGTATCTATGCAAGATCACAAAATCGAAATTCCAGTTTCCCTCCTGTCTCGCCTTTAGATTTGTTCTTCTTCAAAATCCATCAGCGTTCCCAATCGAAGCCACTCATCTAGCCATCGTCGCCCTCAAATACTTAAACCCACCTGATTCATTTCATACCGTGATAACTCCTAGGAACGTGTGACCCCTTTGGGTGACCCCTAGCACTTTTGCGAAATTCGGTCGGGTAGAGCTGCTTCCTAACCAAGGGCAGCGAAGAGTATGTTGTTTCATAGAAGAAGGGAAATGTCGCATCCATATGAGTTCCCGGTCGTCAATTCCCGATAAACTGCATGAAGCACTCTCTTTGATAAGGGATGGAAAATAAAAAAGGGGAACTTTTTGTGCG
>JBGVTJ010000243.1:0-10305 GCA_041862515.1 Thermodesulfobacteriota bacterium
GAAACCAAACGAAGCTTGATTTGACAGGAGAATCTTCGGTGATCGGTCTTTCAACGGCGTGGTTAACTGAGAGGGAAGGCATAAGGGGTCGAGATGTCGTTGGGGAGTTCGTTGATCTGGGATTTAGACGAGTAGAGCTGGAGTATCGGGTCACGGAAAGACTGTATCGGGAAATGCGGCCCCTGATCCTGAAGGGAAAGATCAACGTGGTCAGCATTCATAACTTTTTCCCCCTTCCCGATGAGATTCCCCTTTCCGGGGCCAGTGGCGACCGGTTCCTCCTTTCCTCTCCGGAGAAACCGGAAAGGGAGTTGGCCATCCGGATGACTACCAGTACCATCGAATGTGCGCAGGACTTGGGCGCGGCAGCGGTGGTGTTGCATCTAGGCAAAGTTGACATGGAACCAGAAAATGAGCGGTTGTACGACCTGTTTGACAATCACGGGCTGGGCGGCCCCGAGGGACGTCATTTCCTCGAATGTAAGCTGAAGGAGCGAAGGGAGAAGAAGGGTCCCCACCTGGAAAGCGTCTTCTCCAGCCTTGATCGACTAAACCGCGAGGCGGAAAAGCGCGGCATTCTCTTGGGGGTTGAAAATCGATACCATTATCATCAAATTCCCGACTTTGACGAAATAGGACTCATTCTGAAGCGTTTTTCCGGAGGCTCCATCCGTTATTGGCACGATATTGGCCATGCCCATACCCTGGAAAGTTTTGGCCTCCTTGACCCGGGATCCCTCCTTCGATCATATGGACCCCTCTCTGTTGGCGTTCACATCCACGATGCCGTCGGCCACGACGATCACTGGGCTCCGGGTACTGGAGAAATTGATTTTGTGAGCCTCACTGATGGATTGAAGTGCGTCCCGATCAAAATCCTGGAGATACACAAAAAATCTGGTCGACTTCAGTTGATGAGGGGCAGGGATATGCTCAAAAGCATAGGGATCATTTGAACCATATTCCCCATGACATTCAGTCCTACGCGTTATCTTTTTTGTTCATCCAAGACAGCCATGAGTTTTGCAAGTTCTCCCTCCACCATCTTATAGGCGTGTTTGTCCTCGGGGAAACAGCTGCCCCTGACATCTTCGACATATGCCTCGAGGGCCTTGATAGTGTCATCAGCCAAGTTCGCATATTTCTTGACGAATTTTGGCGTGAAGGCCTGGAACAGGCCCAAGATATCGCTGACAATCATGACCTGGCCATCTGCATCGACCCCGGCCCCAATAGAGTAAACGGGAATCGCCAGTTCGTCCCGAATGATTTTACAGACTTCCGGGGGAACAGCCTCTACCAAAAGGGAAAAGGCACCTGCCTCCTGGATGGCTTTGGCGTCCTTAATCAGTTCCAGGGCTGTTTCGGCCGTACGACCTTGGGCCTTGAATCCACCTAGTTGGCCAGAGCTCTGAGGCGTCAGCCCGATGTGCCCCATGACCAGCATTCCACCATCGGAAATAGCTTTTATCTGGGGACAGACCCTCAGGCCCCCTTCGAGTTTAATCGCATCCATTGAGGCTTCTTTGAAGAACCGGCCGGCATTTCTCACCGCCTCTTCAATGCTTACCTGGTAGGAGAGGAACGGCATATCTCCGATTACAAAGGTATTGGGGGCACCGCGGCGTACCGCTTCGGAGTGATAGATACACTGATCCATGGTTACGGGCACCGTTCCCTCATAGCCATAGATACACATGCCCAGGGAATCGCCCACCAAGAGCATATCCATGCCCACTTTTTCCGCGAACTGGGCTGTCCAATAATCATAAGCGGTAACCCACACGGCCTTCTGACCTGATTCCTTCATCTTTTGAAGATCAAATCTCGTAAGCTTCGTTCTCATAGGTCTTTCCCCTTCTCGAATCTTCCCTCTGTATGAAAGGTTTAAATGTCACTGGTTTGTTTATATTTTTTACATATCTCTGAAGAAGATGACGTGAGACTATCAAGGGGTCTTATCTTTGTCAAGGGATCATGGAGAGATCTCTGGAAAATGAGGAAAATGAGCTCTGAGCGCGAATTGAAGATTTTTTCGTTAACTATTCTTAGTGAAGCGAAACGGCCGCAAATCCAATGTTTGACACTAAAAGGCGAGTTTTGGATTTGCAGTGAAGCGAACTTTAGAACGGCCGAAAAAATATTCCTGAGCGGCGAAGAGCGAGTTTTTCAGAGATCTCATGGATCCCCTGGACGAGTTCGGAAAAGGTGTCCCCGTATTCGGTTCATGGAATATCTTTCTCATGTTAGGGCGCGTCTCCATCGCGATTGAGTGAGATTATCATCCATCCCCTTTGGGTTTGAAACCAATGCTATCAAAGGGGTTAACAACGCTCGTCGTGATATTCCGTAAATGTGAACTAATCCGCTTAAGCCAGCGAAAATACATGGCCAAAGAAACGGCATCACCGCAAAGGATGTCTTTATCTTCTTCTTTTACCAACCGATAAAGACAGTTATCGCAAACGCGACTCACCCATTCGTATTCTTTCAATAATGTGTGCGCCTTTTTCTCATCCGCGGCTTTAAAACACTCTTTGGCACGGACAAAACTATCCTCTACCGCTCCTTCCACGCGTTGAAGATCTGATTCAAATTTTCCCCCATGCAATTTTCCCGGGTGATTCAGAGCGAGCTCTACCATATTCTTCGTGTAATCACCGATCCTTTCGATATCGATGATGATGCTCACCAAAACCAGGCCTGAGGGCAGCTTTCCCACTCCGCTTACCACCAGATGATTAAACACATCCCGCCGCACTTCCCGTTCGAATCTATTCACTTCGGCATCTCTATCGTAAATATCGATATCCACCTGATTACTCTCGCTGTACCGGAGCGAAGTTTTGGCCTTCAAGAACATATCCTGGGTAATATCCAACATTTCGTAAGAACGGCGGTAAGCCCGATCCATCAGCGTATCCTTTCGGAAAATAGACAGCCACTCTTTAAACATTGTCCTACTCCTTCATCTCAAAAGATAAATCCCCAGCAATGGGACAATAAAGAATAGAATTATTATGTAGCCAACCGGTATGATTTTGTTTCGTATGGAGTACAGGGAAAATTTGCGCGCCAGAAAAATGGGGACAACCTTAAGCGGCCACCAGATAACCATTCCAGAAACATTAAAGATCAGATGGGAAAAAGCCACGATAATCGCCGCCAGATTTCCGGTGACCAGGGCTGCAAGGATGGCAGTGACCGTTGTTCCGATATTGGCTCCCACCGTGTACGGAAAAATTCGCTCCAGCGCGACAATCCCCGCACCAGCCATCGGCACCATGAGAGATGTGGTTATTGAACTGCTCTGCACCAGGACCGTTAATAGTAATCCGACGAGAAAGGAACGGAGAGCCGTCTTGAATAATATCGTATCGAACCACATTTCCGCTTTCGTCACCACTATTGCTTTTAAAGCACTCACCATTCCTTTTAACGCGAAAAGGAGTAACAAGAGCGAAAGGATTAAAAGGATCCATGGGTGAATTCCAATACCCTTTATTAAGAGGTGAACCACTGGCTTGGTTACGGCCTTAACGGGACTCAGAAACGTAAGCCCGCCGACATGTTGAAATGCTTTACCCATGAGAGTGGCGATGCTTCCCAGAAAGTTTGTCATGATCTGAATGGGAAATAAGACCAAGACCGCGAGCATATTAAAAAAATCGTGTACAGTGGCAGCGGAAAATGCACGGCTGAATTCACTACTGCGACTGATTTGTGGAAGGGACGCCAGGGTATTGGTAACAGAGGTACCTATGTTGGCCCCCATAATTATGGGAATGGCGGATTGTATTTCCAGGACGCCCCCGGCCACCATCCCCACGACGATAGATGTAGTGGATGATGATGACTGGATAATCGAGGTTGACAGAATTCCAATAAAGAGGCCAACAATCGGATTGGTGGTTGCCTGAATGAGCGACCGCGCGAATTCCTTCCCGAACATCTTCAGGGAGGCCCCCATCAATTCCAAGCTGAAAATAAACAGGTAGAGGGAAATGATGAGTGCGAGGACGTTTATGAGGGAAGGATGGGCCCCGTACCATCTTTTTGATTTTTCCCATATCGGTGAAACGCATGCCCTCATCCCTCGAGAAGATTCCTTTCTTCACCAGGATTTACCGCATAGACTGCACCGTCTGGCTTCCCTGGATGGACTCCCAGGCCTGCACCACATGCTCCCGCCGGGTTTCGGTCTGGCCAATGCTGAGGCGCAGACAGAAATTGTCCCCTAACCGTGTCTGAGTCATATAGATCCTTCCTGAACGGTTGACTTCATCCAGGAGGGCCTTGTTCAATCTCTCCAGTTCTTCCGGTGGGAGATCCTGACCGGAGCGCTTTCCCGGCCGAAAGCGAAAGCAGATGGTGTTGAGGGGAACCGGTGCCAGGAGCTCAAAGTCCTGGCTTCCCTCCACCCATTCCTTGAACTCCTGGGCCAATGCCAGATGTCCCCTGAGCCTTTCCTGAAGACCTTCAACGCCGTAATAGCGCAGCACAAACCACAGCTTAAGGGCACGGAAACGGCGACCCAGCTGGATGCCCCAGTCGCGGAAATTGGTCACCTGGCGGTCCAGGTCGGTCTTGAGGTATTCCGGCAGGATGGAAAAGGTGGCCGTTAAAATCTCGGGATGTCGACAGAAGAATGCCGAGTAGTCGAAGTTGGTAAAAAGCCACTTGTGGGGGTTAAAGACCATGGAGTCGGCCAGCTCGATTCCATCAAAGATCCAGCGCTTCTCCGGCAGGATGGCCGCACTCCCGGCGAGGGCAGCATCCACATGAAACCATAGGCCATTGCGTTGGGCGATCTCCCCGATAGGTCTCAAGGGATCTATGGCCGTAGATGAGGTGGTTCCTACCGTAGCGGTGACACAACAGGGGTGGAAGCCCCGCTCTCTATCCTCCTGGAGCCGCCTTTCCAGATCCTGAGGGTCCATGCCAAAGTTCTCGTCCACCGAGACCAGGACCAGATTCCCTGCTCCAAAGCCCGCGATTTTCAATCCCTTTTCCACGGAAGAGTGGGCCTCACGAGAGGTATAGACGCGAAGAGGGGACTGTCCGGACCAGGCAGAAAATCCCCGAGCATTGATCTGGAAATGGGATAGCCTCTCCCGGGCGCACAGCAGAGCACAGAGTGTGGCTGTGGAGGCAGTATCCTGGATCACCCCACGGAAACTCGGGGGAAGGTTCACCATTTGGCGTAACCAATCCATGACCAGTTCCTCGAGCTCTGTGGCCGCCGGAGATGTCTGCCAGAGCATGGCATTAATGCCGAGGCCAGCAGAAAGAACCTCTGCCAGGATGGAGGGGCCGCTGTTGTTTGCTGGGAAATAGGCAAAAAAGCGGGGATGGTTCCAATGGGTGATCCCGGGCAGTATGATCTCCTTGAAGTCTCCCAGGATGGCCTCCATTGACTCACCCGTACTGGGAGGGCTTGAGGGAAGTCGCCCTCGCACATCTCCGGGAGAGATGGTAGACATAACCGGGTAGCGTTCCACTTCCTTTAGGTAGTTGGCCACCCAGTCAACTACCTCATGTCCGTACTGGTGAAAAGTCTCGGCATCCATAGTATGCTCCTTTGCTCGTAAGGCTGCCTACAACATAAAGGAGGAAAACCCCCTTGTAAAGGAGAAAGTTTTGAGAACGCATCGAGGTTTCCACTGCAAAGGAGTCCCATAGAAAACGGTGTTCACCACCAAATCAATATCCTATGCAACTAAAAGAGGAGGGACCTTCGCGGCCCTCCCTTAATGTCGGTGGAATGTTGGGAATTCTATTGATTTACGAAAGAAATCTTGCATTTATGTGGGTCTGCGGAAATTCAAGGATACAGTTAGTTCTCCCTTCGGGCTTGTTCTTCACCGCGGGCTTATCGTCAAACAGATTGTGTCAGACTCTCGACGTGTTGGTCGGCCAAACTCTGACAAAGGCTTGTTGAGTTGACTGTGTGAGTTGTTCGATGCTATCCTTGTGGCAGGCATCGATTAGTGAGTCAAAGGTCGGCCAGGCGGAAAGGATGTTGCCGGCTAACCACAGTACGAAAAAGAACCGCCGAATATGAACGCAGTCCTTAATACAGAACATTTCTGTGAGATATCGAAGGAGTTCAAGGCAAAGCAACGTCCGTCTCTTACCCAATACTTACGGACTAGGGAATGTGATTACCCATTCCGAAGCGAGCGGTACGTGGCTTTTGAGCGAGTCTTCATCTCTATCTTTTCGAAGCTACCCTTCATTGAGCCAAACCACATAACGTATTTTCGGCTTTCACTTTGTGTATTCACTCTGATGTTCTACCGTGAACTTTCCTATTCGCAAATTCTAGCAATAGCAGCCCTCGGAGCTTTTTCGGACTTCTTGGACGGGGCTCTGGCGCGATCGACGAACAGAATAACGAGGCTGGGGATAATCTTGGATCCCCTTGCCGATAAGCTCTTAATATTGACGCTCTTAATCCTTCTGGTTCTCAGAAAAGTCCTTAATCCAACATATATCGTCTTAATGGCTTCTATGGAACTACATATAGTCATTATACCAATTCTATCTTGGTTCTACGGTCTACTTAAGAACAAAACCGATAGTCCTTGTTCAACGCCAGATGAAAAAGGGGAAGATACTCGCTTTGTGAAAACGAAGCCCGTGGTAGTTGGAAGAGTGAAAGTTCATCTGTACGTTTACGGGATTTTAAGCGTCATCCTAGGGAAAGAATTTAGTTCTCCGGCTTTCCTGAAAATAGGGCAATCACTTCTAATTATTGGGATATGGGCCGGTGCACTCGCGTTAGTTCTCTATATTGTTAGATGGATAAGGCAACCACATTTAATTTCTGACAGTTAACTGTGGTCTTGACAATCCCTACTCCTCTTTCCGCCTGCTCTTTCTCAAGAGCCAACCCGTTTATTTCAAGATGTTATCGATCATAGGGGGACAAGCGGGAAGTATCGATTTCCGTCAGAAACTTCACTTAATCCCCCTCCCGGTGCAATTAGGAGCACCTTCAAATCTAAACAGTCGTTGAAAATGGGAGAAAATAAGAGATACTCCAAGCAAATCCAAGATTTTGTGAGATTTTCGAATTTGTGAATTCCATATCATAGCTAGTAAATCCAAATAGTTGATTATATTATAAAAGAAAGGGAAGTAAATTTAGAGCCAAATAGAATTTGGTACAGTCGTCTAAAACTGGGTTTTTGTTCAGTATCCATTTATGGTAGGATAATTTATAATGGATAAAGTCAAATCGCCCGTGAGGGTGGAAAACCAAAGGAGGTGGTTGATGAAAAAAAACCCTTAGATTTTCCCCGTGGAATGTGGCATTTCCTCCAGAATTTATCCCTGCCGCAATCTCAAATCTCCTTGTCACTTGGGTGTTTCTTTTAAGGGCTCACAAAAAAGAGAATCCAATTAAATCAAAGATCGATAAAGTGAAACCTTTCAGCGAGGTAGGGGCGGAAAGCCCACGCATGAAGAAGACGGAAAGGCTTACATGAAGAAGATATTGTTAGTCGAGGATGACGAGAGCCAACGGCTTTTATACCGCGATGAATTGGCCGAAGCCGGCTACGAGGTGATACTGGCTGCTAACGGGAGAGAGGCCTTGAATCAACTGGATGTGGCAGAGCCCGACTTGGTCATACTGGATATCGTGATGCCCGTGATGAATGGGATGGAGACCCTTGGCAGGCTCATAAGAGAGCATAGAGATATCCCGATCATTTTAAATACCGCTTACTCGAGTTACAAGGATGACTTCATGAGCTGGGGGGCGGATGCGTTTGTGGTTAAATCGGCCGATTTAAGGGGGCTGAAGGCAAAGATACGAGAGATCATGGGGGAGTCGGGGCTTCCCCCTTTAGAGAAAAGCCTGGAATAATTTCGTTTTTCCCCAATCGAAGGATAGAGCCTTCGGGGGTCTAACTGAAGAAAGGATTGAAAGAAAGAAGCGGGAGCCGTCGGGAAATGGGCCGGGGGTTCCTCCCCTCGTTATCACCTGTCCTCGTCCGGTGTGCCGCCCTGCGAAATCCGGGTCGCGGCTCCCCCAAATTGAGCACTTTGACCCGAGAGGTCAAACCACCCGTGGGACGCCAGGACGGGAACAGGGGGTGGAGGTTATAGACGCAAAGTCCGGTAGAAGTCGGCCAGAGGGTGCATGAATTAGCCAGCCTCAGGATAACGCTCTGAAAAGATACCAAAATCAAGGAAGGCAGGGAAACCTGTGAGGTAAATCACTAGAGAAAGCATTATAAAGAGGAGGGAGACAGAATGTTAGTCATCACCTTTATTATTGCCATTATCGCACTGATCATTTCCATCCTGGCTTATCAGAGGACCGGGGGGGCAAAAGAGTTGAAGAAAAGGGTCGATTCCCTTTCATCAACCATGGAATCGCTTAAGGAGCACGCGGGGGGAACCTTGAAGGAACAGATTGAACATCTGAGATCCGTCACGGAATCCATCAGGGATAAGACAGCCGAGGCCATTGGAAAACTGGAAGCTACTGTTAGGTTGGGAAAGGGAGAAAAAAAGCCTCCAGAGGGGAGACCACCGAAAAGGCCAGAGGAGCTGAAAAAAAGATTGGCACCAACTGCAAAAGATTTTCAGAGTGAGCTGGACAATATTTTTGCATCGGCTCAACAGGAGGGTAAATCCTTTATCGAGATAAAATCGGGAGATTTACATCGATCAGTGGGGGGGTATCCTGGACGTAATCATAGGATACCTCTGTGCTGCGGGGTGATGAAAAGGAATATGAAGCCTGAGGACCAGATATTGCGACAACCACCAAGTGGTGAAGGGGCAACATTGATCATACGCTTTAATTTGCCCCGATGAAGAGCGACCTTCTCCCTTCCTAGCACTTAGGGCAAGTCATGTCAACCAAATCACATCAATGAGGCTAAGGAAGGACATCAGCTTTTGCCAGAGAAATGGAGAAATGAAATCTGGGCAAGTAACGGGAGAAAAAGACACATTTTGCGGATAATCGCTTCGTATCGCCGAGGTTTATATTGGAGGAAGAAAGGAGGAATTCTGACTCTCGGAGATAACATAAGAATTTAAAGAGTTTGATTTTCCTGGCAGAACAAAGGTTCGAAATGAAGGTCTTTTATCTCCAGCCAATAACAGACGATATTCTAATTGAGAAACTGCATCGCGAGATGGGAGAAGAAATTCTGCATTACGATAGAATTTCTTCTACACGCAGGAAAGAACCATATGAGACAAAAAATGAATTGGATCTGAAATATCTTGAAAATGCTAAGGGAATTATCAATGATGTAGGTGATTTCATTAGAGGTTTTTTACCGAGATTCTTTTCTCCACAAAGGGCGGATTTTGATTATGTGCGAAAATATAATGTTGAATTCCTGGGCAGACATGAACTTTTAGTAAGAGTTAGAGTGAAAACAGATAAAGGAGAGAAAGATCTCTGCCTGAGATTCGATCTGCCCTCATTTGTTTATATCCCTAGGATACTTTTTAGGATCAAGGAACGATATGTGTATCTCCACAATCATCTAAAATCTAGCGTTTCATTTGTCATTGGTAATCGAGAGAATGCTAAAACAGATGATTATTTCATTGACGATGCAATGGAAGAGTTGTGGCATCTCGCGATTCATCCTTATCTAATAGAAAGATTAAACAGGACTCTCAAAAGTGAAGAAATAAAATCAAACGATAACATGGCCAAGGTCTTGATGGAAGGGGAATATCTCGCCAAAGCCTTTGCATTTGTTTCACTCGATGAGTTCAAGGAAAAGAAGGGATACGTTATTCCTGGCAAGAAAATTAAGAATAAGGAAGAAATTTTGGTTAATAAGATCAAGAGTATCGGAATTAAGGGAGCTTTGAAAGAGATCAGCAGAGCTGGAATTTTATGGTAAGGAAAACGCCTGTCCGTTGCCAGAGGGTGAAGCTGTCAGATGCTACGACAGGGGGGGTAGAGTAAGAAGGTGGATAATATCAGTAGAGGTCATGCTGGGCTATTTTTTGACCAAGATGATTACTTGAAGATCAATTAATCGAATAAAGCAACTCGCCAGAGGGACTACCTTTCAACCTAACCAAGGAAAGGTCCAACCCTCCCTTAGAAAGGAGGATACGACATGGTCTTTACTCCAGGTATTGTTGTGGTCGTCATTTTCGTTTTTATCATTTTGGCCTCCGCGGTAAAAATCTGTCGTGAATACGAGCGCGGGGTTATCTTCCGCCTGGGAAGGCTGATCCTTCCTCCCAAGGGCCCGGGTATCTTTCTCATCATCCCCATCGTTGACAGGATGATCAAAATAAGCCTGAGGA
>JBGVTJ010000244.1:0-13332 GCA_041862515.1 Thermodesulfobacteriota bacterium
CGGGGTTCTCAACCACTCTAACCCCCGCCTCATCCAGGGAATGTATCTTCTCCACGGCCGTCCCCCCCCCCCCCGAGATGATGGCCCCCGCATGGCCCATCCTCCTACCAGGAGGGGCCGTCCTCCCCGCAATAAAAGCAACCACGGGCTTTGTCAGGCTTTTCCGGATGAACTCGGCAGCCTCCTCCTCCGCCGTCCCACCAATCTCGCCTATAAGGACCACCGCGTCAGTGTCCGAATCCCCTTCAAAGAGCTCCAGTAAGTCGACAAAGGAAAGCCCGATGATTTGATCACCCCCAATACCCACACAGGTGGACTGCCCTATCCCACGCCTCGTCAACTGATATACCATCTCATAGGTCAGGGTGCCACTACGGGAAATAACCCCCACGTTGCCCTCTTGGTGAATGTAACCCGCCATCAATCCAACCTTGCATTTTCCCGGAGAGATAATCCCGGGAGTATTGGGACCAATGAGCCTTACCCCCTTCTTCTTCAGATAATGAGAAACCATAAGCATATCCAGGGTCGGAATTCCCTCGGTGAAGCACACGACCAACGATACCTCACTGTCAGCAGCCTCCATGATTGCGTCAGCAGCAAAGGCTGGGGGAACGAAGATGGCCGAAACAGTCGCCCCCGTTGTACCTGCGGCTTCTCTCACCGTGTTGAAAACGGGAATTCCATCTACCCTTTGACCCCCTTTTCCAGGGGTCACGCCACTGACCACCCTCGTCCCATACTCAACCATCTGCCTCATATGGAACTGCCCCTCTTTACCCGTAATTCCCTGAATAACAACCCTGGTGCTTCCATCGATGAGAATGCTCATCCACTTCCCCTTAGCTTGACGTCCTCTTGAGTACCTCCATCACCCTCTCGCCTGTATCCTTCAAGTCCGTCGCCACGATTAAATCCAAGCCGGATTGATCGAGAAGCCTTCTCCCCTCCTCCACATTGGTCCCCTCAAGACGAACAATGACGGGAATATCCAGTTCCATCTCCCGGGAGGCCTCGATCACCCCTTGGGCGAGGGTATCACACCGCAAGATACCTCCGAAGATGTTAATCAATATGGCTCGGACATTCTTATCCGAAAGGAGAATCTTGAATCCATTTTTTACCATCTCGGCACTGGCCCCTCCACCTAAATCGAGAAAATTCGCCGGTTCAGCTCCCGTAAGCTTGATGAGATCCATGGTAGCCATGGCCATTCCCGCTCCGTTCACCATACAACCTACCGATCCGTTCAATTTGATATAATTGAGGTTGTATCGGGAGGCCTCGACCTCCAGGGGATCCTCCTCATGAGGATCCTGCATCGGCGAAATATCGCCATGACGATATAACGCACTATCATCGAAGTTCATCTTAGCATCCAGCGCAACCAGCTCCCCTCCTTCTGTGAGAACAAGGGGATTAATCTCCGCTAGGAGACAATCCTTCTCCCAAAAGGCCCGATAAAGTCCACCAAAAACACTTCTCGCCTTCCCCATCACGGCGGCGTCTAACCCCAAACCAAAAGCCAACCTCGATACCTGAAAGGGCCTCAACCCCACCGATGGATCCACATATTCCATGTGAACCCCCTCGGGGTTTTCGGAGGCAATCCTCTCAATCTCCACCCCTCCTTGGTCACTTGCCATCAGAACGGGGCACACCCTACTCCGATCCACCACCACCCCGAGGTAAAACTCCTTTTCAATAACCATCCCTTCCTCCACTAAAACCTTTCGCACCTCCTGACCCTCGGGACCCGTCTGGGCGGTAACCAAACGCATGCCAATCATCTTCTCGACAGTCGCCTCCACCTCTTCCGGCGAACTGGCCAACTTGATGCCACCCGCCTTCCCCCTTCCCCCAGCGTGGATTTGGGCCTTCAGCATGATTTTCCCTTCGCCTATCTGCCGAGCAATCTCCCTCGCCTCTCCGGGTGTTTCCGCCACCCCACCACGCGGAACGGGAATGCCGAACTGCCTGAAGATCTCCTTGGCCTGATACTCGTGTATTTTCATGGACAACCTCCCACCACTTTATGCATTTATATCAAAAACTTCCCCTTTGCACAAGGACTTGCAGGCTGAAGTTTCCTGAGCTTCTGGAGAGCTCTTTGGCGAATGTTCAGGCAACTCTTGTCCATAAAAAAGGAGTGGGGGCTCCGCTGCCCCCGCTCCTTGAGGTCAACCCTGAGCTCCGATAGCGGTGTCTTACCGAATAGTCCCCACATAGTGGGCGGTCAACTGTCTTTCCCTCACTTCCGGATTGCCATAATCGGGAAGCAGCATCGGGGCCACCCTCCCCGTAACTATTCCGGCCTCCTCCAGTTCCCTGTGATATCTCTTGACGTGTTCAAGCGTCAACCTTCCCTCCTTTGTCCCCTCCTTGGCATAGACAGCTGCATTCTTCCCTGCAATCCGACCAAAAACACAGACATCGAGGAGGGAATTCCCCATGAGGCGGTTCTCACCGTGGATTCCTCCCGCTACCTCCCCCGCAATGAAGAAGCCGGGCACCGAGGTCTTGCAATCCGAATTAAACTCCAGCCCTCCATTTTGATAGTGTAATGTGGGAAAGACAAGCATGGGCTCTTTCGAGATATCGATCCCGTAACGGCGAAACAGAATATGCTTTCCCGGAAATTCCCTTTTCACTGTTCCCTCGCCCTTGAGCACATCGATCAGGGGGGAATCGAGCCATATCCCAACCTTTCCCGTGGGTGTTGGGACACCCTTACCGATTACCTCACATTCCCTGATAAAGGATGCGGACTCGACATCCCTCGGCTCCTTCTCGTTCACAAATTGTTCCCCATCAACGTTCAAGACATTTGCCCCCGCTCCCCTGAACTTCTCCGTGATGAGCAGGCCCTCAGCTTGCTCAGGAAAGACGACCCCGGTAGGGTGGTATTGCACTGTATGGAGGAAGCACAGTTTCACCCCTGCCCGGTACCCTATCACTAAACCATCCCCCGTCGCCCCATAGTGATTCGTCGTCATGAACCCTTGTATATGGAGCCTTCCCGAACCTCCTGTGGCCATGACGACCGCCTTCGCCTTGACATTAAAATATTCCTCCGTCTCCATGTTGTAGAAAACGGCGCCGGCGCAATGACCGTGCTCGTTCAGGATCAGTTCCACCGCCGGAGAGAATTCCAATACCCTGATATCCTCGATCCGATTTCTAGCCTCATCCCTGAGGGTTCTCATGATTTCAGCCCCGGTGATGTCCGCGGCGTAATGCATCCTCTGCCGGCATGTGCCCCCTCCGTGTAAAGTCAGCATCGTCCCCCCTTCGGATTTGCCGAACATCATCCCCAGGGACTCCAACCAAGCTAAGACCTCGGGCGCCTCGGTGACCAGGGTATATACCAATTCCGGGGTGTTCTTGAAATGGCCCCCTCCCATCACATCCAGATAGTGGTAGTAGGGTGAATCCTTGCTTCCCTTTGTCGCCCCTTGGATACCCCCTTCAGCCATCATGGTGTTGGCATCGCCGTGCCTCAACTTCGTTGCGATAATGACCTTCACTCCTTGCTCTTGGGCAAATAGGGCTGCAGCCGTGCCTGCTCCTCCCCCACCGATGATCAACACATCGGTCTCATAGTCGATGGCCGATAGATCGATTTGGTCGGGATCCACCCTGCTTCTCGCCTCCAGGATCTCAACGATCTCCGGAGAGATGGCATACCCCTTACTCGGTCCAACCGTGATTTCACGGCGGGAGCCCTCCCTGTAATCGGGGTGAAACTTCAACCTCTCTTCTCTTTCCCGCAGCGACAACAGGGGGACTTCTTCTCCCCTTTTCTTCTTCTCAACCCTTGCGGGCCTGGTCTCCTCGACTTTCTTGATTAACCGTTTCAATTCAGGCGGATACCCTGCCATAGTTCTCCCTCACTCTCCCATTGTGATGATGGAATCCGTGTAAGGGATTCCCCCGTACGGTACAACAGTCACTTATCGCTCATAAGCATCACAGATACTGCGTTTTCTTGGGTGTCCAATCCTCCCCAGCCCCCTCTGGCTCGATCTCCCGCTCGTTGTACAGTTCTTTGAGGTGATCCTCGTCCGACTCCATCAAACCTTTAAGCAGGGACCCGTACTTCCCCTCTTCGATTCGCTTGACCATCGCCTCTGTATGCTCCGATTTGGGGAGGATATATTTGCCATGGAGGCGCCGGGCCAAAATGGCAATATGGTATTGCGCGATCTCGGCGGGACATCTCGACGCGCAGAGACCGCACATGACGCAATCAAAGGAGAACTCTGCGACCTTCGCCAAGTCTCCCCGCATGGCCGCCGCCATATAGTCCATGACCTCGATATCCATTGGACAGGACTTGGTGCAGGTGTTACACTGGACGCATCGCATTACGTCCGGGTAGAGCTTCATCAAAGATTCCAGATCCGGCCGTAACTCTTCCAGGTTATAGATTGACCGATTGGCCGGGAAAAAGGGGATCATCGTTAGGTACATATTGGGCTGTACCACGGTCTGGCACGCCAATCCCACCTCGATCTTATGACTCTCCGGAAATCGGTAAACCGTGCCACACGCCCCACAAATGCCCCCGCGGCATCCACATCCCCTGATTAACTGATATCCGGCATATTCAAAGGCCTTCTGGATCGTTAACGATGCGGGGACCTCGTATCTCTTTCCCATAATGAAGATGGGGACCTTAGGAACCTCCTCAGTGGTTTTCCCCTCGTCTTTGGGTGGGAGATCTTTCCTCGTCTTTTTAGCCATCGATGTTCCTCCTGTTGACCGTCAAGATGGTAAATACCACCCATGCTCTCCTCGATTAGAGCGATCCCGATTCGGTTTGGAGCTCATCCTCCCGAAAGGTGGCAACGGGAGGCTCTTCATCCACACTCCTCCCCGGGGTATAATCGAACATCCCCTGGACCCTTTGCCCAACGGCCCTAAATAGGGTTGCTACCGGAAGGCCATTGGGACAAGCACTATCACAGAGGCCGCAACCAATGCATGACGTTACCATATGGGACAGGCGAATCAGGTGAAACAGCAGCGTATCGGTGGGCATCCTCACCCCTCCCTTCCTATCCGCCCACCGTAAGAATTGGTCGGCTTTGTGTTCGAGGGTGGGAGTCCTGAAGACACACTCCTTGCAGTAACAGATGGGACACGCCACCATGCAATTGTGACACCGGATACAGGTCGATAGTGCATCCATGAGATCCTGGAGGCTCTTCGTCCCAGATCGGAAGGCATCAAAGACCTCATCCCTCCTCCTGATCCGTTTCTCCGTAAGGCTTTCAATTACCTGATCTCTCGACGGCGATCCCTCCTCCGAAGTAGCCAGGATCCCCTTTTCGGCCAGTTCAGTAGCCAATTGATCTCGAAGCTGAATGAAGATCTCCCTTTGAGGGTCGTGACCGAACAGCCCGATGATGATGTCCGCGTCTTGCGGACTTGGATACTCACAGATCTGACACGCAAGCCTGAGATCGTATCCGTCTTGAGGTTCGATTCTCCCCTCATGAGCACCTTTCAGCAGCCCTCCGGTAATGGAAACCCCTTCCCCCCTTTCCCGGATCATCTTTGCATAGCCCGATGGTTCATAGGTTCCCAAACAATCGACTCCGATGAGGACCAATTTATCCAACTTCACCTGAAGGAATTTGACCAACTCAATAACAGCTCGGATCTCGCACGATTTCAACACGGCCCCGACCTTGCACCCCGGATCCGTGATGGTGAGATGAGAAATGATCCGTGCCGACTGGACCGGGAGGGTAGGGGCCAGAGGATTGACATCGGCCAACATCTCGGGATTGCGAATCAGCGTTTGACAATAACCATCCCCCGACGGCAGCTTTTTCGGTATCAAAAGGGCTTCAACGACCTCCTTCTCCAAGAGATCGCGGAAAAACGCTCCTAAGGTCTCAATGGGATCGTTGTTCTTGACTCCCAGTATCCCGCCTTTACTCATGTGACCTCCGATTCCTTGAGGCTTTCCCCCCCATGCTTAGGCCATCCAGAGCTTTTTCATGGAATTCGGCCCCAGCTTCTTCAATTCTTCCACCATTTGAGTCACCGTATCCGCGAAGAGCTTCCCCTCGCTGGCACTAATCCACCTCAACCAGATCCGCTCTTCCGTGAAGCCAACTTGATTGAGGATTTCCTTGAGGATGGCGACTCGCCTCCGTGCCTTATAATTCCCCGTTTGATAGTGACAATCCCCTGGGTGACATCCCCCGATAAGGACTCCATCCGCACCGTCGATAAGGGCCTTTAGCACGTAAATGGAATCCACTGCGCCCGAGCACATCATATGGATGATGCGAATGTTAGGCGGGTATTGCTGTCTGGTAGTACCCGCCAAATCGGCCCCTGTATAGGTGCACCAATGACAGAGAAAAGCGATAATTCTCGGCTCGAATTCTTCCATAGGACCTCCAATGGATTACTCAACGGTTCAGCCCTGTTGACTTCCCCTACGTGACGGCCGCATCCACCATGGCCATCACCGTAGCCTTCTCGAAGTTACGCTGCTGTGAGGCTGTGTTGCGGCAGACGATCACGCAGGAGCTACAACCCCGACAGACATCCTCCATGACCTCGGCCTTCCAAATCTCTTCATTCATGACTCGGGCTCCATAGGGGCAAGCGGAAATGCAGAGGCCGCACCCGCAGCATAATCGATGATTTACATATGCTACATGTGCCGTGTGCTCGATGCCGCCCCTAGACAGCAGCACCGCCGCCCTCATGGAGGCCGCCTGGGCTTGAGCGATGGAATCCTCGATGAAATTGGGGGAGTGACAGAGGCCGCAGAAGAACTTTCCCCGGTCCACGAAATCCAAAGGCGCCGACTTTGGGTTGGCCTCCATGAAGAATCCATCCAGGTTCAGCTCAGTACCCGTGACCTCGGCGAGACGCCGATTGTCATGCGGTTCTACCCCGGTACTCAGGACCACCAAATCCACCGGTATCTCCACCTCTGCCCCGATTGTGGGATCGACCACTGAGACACAGAGCCCACCGTCCCGGGAAATGACCTGGGGCTTCCGATCCAGATCATGTCGAATGAAGATTACCCCCTTATCCCGGGCCTGGGAATAGGAATGTTCGTACAATCCATATGTCCGGACATCCCGATACAGGATAAAGAGATCCATATCGGACCGAAGCTCCTTGAGCTTGAGGGCATTCTTTACCGCGTGGCCGCAACAGATTCTGCTGCAATACGGATGCTCCTCATCCCGGGAGCCCACACACTGTATCATCACCACCTTATTCAGGCCCTTTATCCTCTCATCTTCTGAATGAATGAGGCCTTCCAACTCACGTTGTGTGACGACGCGGGAATCCTCGCCGTAGAGATATTCGTGAGGTTTGACCTCCTTTCCCCCGGTGGCCAAGATGATCACCCCATGTTCTAGCGACTTCTCCTGGCCATCCACGGAAATCACCGTCCGATAGTTTCCCCCGTACCCCTCGAGATGTTTTACCTCTGCTTTTCTGAAAACCTGAATCTTGGGGTCTTCCTCTACCCCTTCCATGAGCTCCCTCAGGAAGACCTGCGGATTGGACCCCTTGAGCGTGTACCAGGTATGTCGGGCGTTTCCCCCTAACTCATCCTCCCGCTCCACCAAGGTAACATCATATCCCTGTCTGGCCAAATTCAGGGACGCCGTCAAACCCGCTATTCCAGCGCCAACAACCAGCCCGCTTTTTGCAATAGCACTTGAACCCTGCTTGAGGGGTTCGAGCCTCCTCGCCCTCTCTATGGCAACCTCCATCAGGACCTTTGCCTTTTGGAGAGTTTCCGGCGAACCCTGGGGATGAACGAGCCCGCATCCTTCCCAAATATTGGCATATTCAATGACATGGGGATTGAAACCGATACCCCTCGCCATCTCCCCAAACTCCCTCCTCAATGCACGCAGGGAGGAACCGGCTACAACCAGTCGATTGAGCTCTTTTTCCCCTATGCGGCGCTTGATTCGATCAAACCCCTCCGATGGAGATTTGCAGGGGATCTCCTCTGTGAAGACAACGTCCCTGAGCCCCTGAATATGGTTGATCAGTTCTTCTGCGGAAACCACATCTGCAAGAGGATGTTCCTGAGACAGGAAAAAAACCCCTATCCGTGGCGGACCCTCCCCCAGGGCCCCCTCTTCAGGATAAGTCTTAGCCGGTACGCCTTTTTTCCCGACTCCCGTCAAGAGGATCGCCGCTTGGGCCGCAGCACTGGCACCCTCCACCACGGTCTCCGGAATATCCCTCGGTTCCCGAAAGGTTCCAGCTATGTAGACTCCCGGCCGGGAAGTTTGGGTAGGGGTAAACTCCTCCGTGCGGCAATAATGAGCCTCATTGAGGTCGACCCCAATCTTCCTGGCCAGATCCTTTACCTCATCCCCCACGGAGAACCCCACCGAAAGAACGATCAAATCGAATTCCTCTTCCCGAAACGAACCTTCTTCTGTAACGTACGTAACCAAGAGGTTTTTCGTCTGCTGAAGTTGTTTCACCGCGGAGACGGCGCTGCGCCTGAAATCGATCCCATATTCGGCCTTGGCCTTTTCGTAATACCGCTCATAATCCTTTCCCATAGGGCGGATATCCATGTAGAATAGAGCTATCTCCGCCTCCGCATTTCGCTCCTTGGTAATCATGGCCTGTTTGATGGCATACATACAGCAGATTGACGAACAGTGGGTCTGTCCGCACGAGGGATCTCGTGAGCCGACGCACTGAATAAATGCCACTTTCTTGGGAATCCGTCCATCTGACCCCCTCATGGGCATACCCCGGCTCGGACTGGAGAAGCTCAACACCCGTTCGTACTGAATGCTTGACAGGACATTATCGTATCTCCCGAAACCATACTCCCCCTTCAACTGGGCCCTGAAGGGCTCAAATCCGAGGCCCAAGATAACTGCCCCCGCTGCTAAGGTATGCCGTTGCTCAGCCATGTCCAAATCGATGGCGCCGGGGGAACAGACCTTGAGGCACTCTCCACATCGCGTACAGGCAGCCGGGTCTATGACATAGGACCTGGGGATTGCCTGGGGAAAGGGGAGATAGATGGCCTTCCTCTTTTCAAGCCCTCCGCCGAACTCATGGGGAACTTCAACGGGACACACCTCAACACAAGCCCCGCAATTACTGCACTTCTGTGGGTCCACGAAGGTCGGCTTCCGGGTGACGGACACCCGAAAGGCACCGGGCTCCCCCTCGATCCCGCTCACCTGGCTCGATGTCATGAGCTTGATCTTTTCATGAAGTTCGCTCTCGTATATGGGACAGTAAGCCGGGGGCAACGGGCTCATAAAGCACACGCCGCATGAATTCGTGGGAAAGGTCTTATCGAGCAAGGGAAAGTAGCCCCCTATTGCCGGGGAAGAGTCCAAAAGATGGATCTGAAAGCCAGCCTCGGCTAAGAGCAGGGCCGATTGCATTCCCGCAATTCCGGCGCCAATTACCAGAACATCCTGGCTTTTTCCCTTCTTTTCGGCTTTTGCCATGAGATCAATCCTCAATTGCCCTCACCCCGGTGGTCCTCACTTCCCTCACTGTAGATTTAAGGAACCGAGTAATGTGGAGGGATTAATCAAATGTTTGGACCACCACTGGGTTCCCTTCAGACCGAGGGCAATCCCCATCAATTCGGTGAAATAGAAAACTGGCAAGCCGAGGGTATCAGCGTCTTGCCTCATCTCCAGGTTTATCTGACAGAGGCCACACGAGCAGACCAGACACTCTGCTCCCGCCTCTTTGGCCATTTCGACAATCCTATTCACGAGCTTCACGACCACATCACCGTGGGTCAATGCCAAATCAGCACCACAGCAATCCGTCTTAAAGGACCACTCCACCGGAGTTGCACCCAAGGACGATATCAATGTATCCAGGTACTGGGGATTTTCGGAGTCATCTAACTGAGTCACCTTGGGGTGACGAACCAGTGCACACCCATAGTAACAGGCTACCTTCAATCCGGTCAGTGGCTTCTGGACCTTCTCCTCGATTCGCCCGAAACCGATCCCGTTGACCACCATGTCGATGAGAGCCCGGATCTTCAGATCCTCCCGGTACGTGAACCCGATGGTGCTCTCAACCTCCCTGCGCATCTCGGGATCCGTTTTGAGGGCGCGTTCCGTCCTCTTCAGCATGTTGAAGCACCCCGCACAGGGAACGACCAGCTCCAGATCCTTCTTCTGAGCCATGGCGATGTTCCTGGCAGGGAGGCAGAGGGAGAGTAACTTGTTCATACTATGGACAGCTGCCGCCCCACAGCAATTCCAGTCCTCGATCTCCACGAGCTCCACACCGAAGGCCTTCAATACGGCCCTGGTAGAGAGATCGTACTCCACCGCCGTGGAATGGGATGTGCATCCCGGAAAATACGAGTACCTTTCTCCGTCTTCGGCCAGGGTATTCTGGCTCATTTCGTTTTCCCTCCCGGGCTCCCGAAGACACTACATGGCAAAACCGACGACCTAGATGAGAAGCCGGGGATATACCCCAGCACTATAAAGAAGTTAGCCACCAATTATCTCCTCTCCCTCTCTCCCTTCTCCCGAGCTTTCCCATAGATCTCCCGTATGGAGTCAATTCCCTTGATCCTCCCCGGGATTAACGGAATCTTTCCCTTCATGAAGAGCTTCATCCCCGGTATGAGATCTGTCCAGTAATCACCGCTCCGAAGCTTATACTCCATCAACATCGTGGCCTCGTGTACTCTCCCGCCTCTTCTGATGCTCTCCATAAAAGCATTATGGAGGGCAACGATGCCCTTTTCCCGCGGTCGACAGCCTTCTTCTAGGGACATCTCCCGCAGTGCATCCATAAGCACACCGATATCGATCTCGTTGGGACAGCGTGTCCCACAGGTCTCACAGGAGACACAGAGCCAAATGGCATTGCTCTCCAGGACCTCTCGTTTTAGCCCCAATTGAATCATTCTGAGGATGGTATTGGGATTAAAATCCATGTGCGGAGCCGTTGGACACCCAACGGTACATTTCAAACACTGATAGCAGAGCCGGAGGTTCTCCCCACACCTCCCTTGAACTTCCTCGAGAAACGCGTGCCTTCCTTCTGTGTCCGGCAATGCAAAGGCCGGTGGTCGGTCATCCATCCGCCAAACTCCCTTCCCTTTCTCCGGAAAAAACCTCCATCATTCCGAAAACCTGCACGGCCTTGCTGTTTCTCAATTCACAGGCGTTATTCGGACAAGCAGCAATGCACGCGCCGCAACCTTGACACAGGGCTTCGTGAACCCTTGAAATCCGTCGGTACTCGTCCATCTCCCGAGCCTCATAGGGGCAGACTTGCACACAGATACCGCATCCGCTACAGATCTCGGGATCGACGAAGGCCACCAGCGGGTCTTGGAGCAGAAAGTCCTGGGAGAAGAGGGACTGGATCTTACTGGCCGTGGCACTAGCCTGGGCCACAGTATCGGTAATATCCTTCGGCCCCTGCCCACACCCCGCGAGAAAGATTCCCTTTGTCGAACTCTCCACGGGATAGAGTTTAATATGGGCCTCGGTCAAAAAACCGTGTTTATCGGTGGTTGCCCTCAGCCGAGCAGCAATGTCTTTAATCCCATCGCTCGGCACTACCGCCGTGGCCAGAACAACCATATCCGCGTCGAGTTCCACTTTCCTATTGGTGAGGGTATCCTCTCCCCAAACCTTAACCCTATCTCCCTCCCGAAAAACCCTAGCCACGCGACCCCTCAGGTAGATCAGTTCCTCTTCCTCAATGGCCCCTTGCAAGAATTGCTCGTATCCCTTGCTGTCTGTCCTGATGTCCATAAAGAAGATATACGGTTGGGCGCTCGGAACTTTTTGCTTCAAGAGCTTGGCCTGTTTCGCGGTATACATGCAACAGACCCGCGAGCAGTAGGGCATATATCGCTCCGGATCGCGCGAGGCCACACATTGGATGAAAACGACCTCTTGAGGCATCCTCCCATCCGAAGGCCGCCGAATCTCCCCTCCTGTTGGACCTGAGGGGGAAAGCATGCGTTCAAAGGCGAGCCCATCGATCACATCGGGGATCCGTCCGTAACCGTATTCGCCAATCCTCTCCATTGGGAAGAGGTCGTAACCCGTGGCGACAACGATGGCCCCCACTCGTTCTTCAAGAAGCCCTTCCCCTTGATCATATTGGATGGCCGCTTCCGGACAGGCCTCTTGGCAGATGCTACACGTCCCATCCAATACATGGCGGCAACGGTTCGGATCGATAACGGGTTTTCCCGAATCTCCGGAAGGAGCCCCCGTGTAGATCGCCTTTCTCACCTTCAACCCCCTCTCGAAATCCGAGAGGGTCTCCACGGGACACCTCTCCAAACAGACTCCGCAGGCTGTACACTTTTCCCAATCGACATAGGTCGGTTTACGCCGTATTCGTACATCGAAGTTGCCAATAAACCCCTTTACCTCGTCTACCTCACAGTACGACATCACCCTGATCTTGGGGTGGCTCGTGATCTCCGCCTTCTTGGGACCGAGGATACACCGTGCATCATCCAGATGGGGAAAGGTCTGCGAAAGCTGACCCAGTCTTCCCCCCACGGAGGGCTGTCGCTCCACCAGGATGACCTCATATCCCGCATCAGCTAAATCGATGGACGCCGTTATCCCGGCGATTCCACCGCCGATGACCAAAACCCGTTTTGTCAGAGGCATGGCGAGGGTCTCGAGGGTCTCATTCTGTCTCAGTTTCTCTAGGACGGAACGAATGATCTCCTCTGCCTTTTGGGTTGCCCTCTCCATATCCCCTTGATGGACCCAGCTACACTGTTCACGGATATTGGCAATCTCACACACATAGGGATTCAGGCCTTCCGATTTAACCGCGTTGCGAAATGTCGCCTCATGCATGCTCGGGGAACAACAGGCCACGACCACCCCATCCAACCCCTTTTCCCTGACGGCATTACGAATCAGCAGCTGCCCTGGATCCGAGCACATATAGATATAGTCCTCGCTGTGAACCACATCCTCCGCCTCACCCGTCTCCCGAGCCACCTTCTTTACATCGACAGTTCCCGCAATGTTTATTCCGCAATGGCAGATAAAAACGCCGATTCTTTTCATGTCCGTGTTATCCGTGTCGGTGATCCGCTTTCCGTCTCCGCAGTAGCTGGATCATAGTTACTGTCCGTTGTCTCAAGGGACCGTTGCCCAAATCCCTGGAGCGAACATTAAAGAATTTTTGGTAACCATTCTTGATGATCTCGTAAAAAGTCAAAATTCGATGGCAAAGTAAAAAGCTCCAAATTCAAGGCGCGCAAATCCTGAGGAATGAGGCGTACTTACAGTACGCTGCAATGACGAAGGATGCAGC
>JBGVTJ010000245.1:0-2882 GCA_041862515.1 Thermodesulfobacteriota bacterium
GTATCCAGGATTACTCGCCATCTCTTAACCAATATCTGGGTTGTGAAGCAGTTCCTCGATGTAAGGATTGATGTGGAGGGGAGGGAAGGGGAGCCGGGAAGGGTGAAAATCCATCCTTGAAAAACCGTGAGGGATCACATCCCTTGGTAAATTCCTTTCAGAGAGTCCAGGAGTGCAGTCTGACGAGACTCACAAAAACAAGTGACGGAAGGGGTAGGCCTTCCTCAATATTGAGATCGCCGGAAGCCTGAAATCCTCATATCAATCCGTGGGTTCACGCGGGGGGGGGGTCCTTACCGGAGGAAGCGCTCCTTGCGGACAACCCTTCCTCCTTTAAATTTGATCACGGTGGTAATCTCCTGATGCCGGTCCGGTTCGGAGAAGTAAAAGTAAGACTTGAGCAAGAGGTTATTCGGCGTAAACCCCTCAAAGGACTCATGGTCCGGGGGGCCAAGGCGAACCAGAACCTCAGCTTCGCTCATGCCCCGCTGGATCAGACCGAATTCACGAAGGTCCACCTGACCAGCTGCGGCCGGAGACGCGAGCATTGCAACGATACACGCTATAGGTAGGAAAAAATTCTTCCTCATCGCAACCACCTCCACTTAAACAATAGCAGAATGAAACTGTGACATTCAAGGCAAACATCGAGTAATGCTCGAGTTGTTTCTGAAACGGATCGGTAGTTGCCAGCTCGCAATAAGAGAAGGTTCGACTTTTCGGGATTTGGGTGAATCGGAGTGAATCCACTGAGCCGCTGTTATGGAACTTCAACCTGGTCGAGGCCTCCTTCCGGGACGTTATCTATTGTTTTCTGTCAAATACGGTCAAATGTGGATAATCTTTTCATTATGATATGAAAAAATTTCAGAGAAAGAGCCGGGTGGAAGGGGAGAGAGTGGGGAAATAGGGCCGGATGTTGACATTTCCCCCCATAATATACCCTTCGAATACCCCTCTATGAGGGTATTCTCGGAAGGCATGGTTTTTGCAAGAAGCAAAAAAACCCTTTTTGAATATATACTCCCTTTCCCCTCAATTGATAATAAAGATTCATGCCCCAATCCATGGCGATATGACGATATTATGCTTTAACAGGGCTGAATAAGACTGATGATGAGACAGTAACCCCTTGAATCGGGGATTTTTTTGTTTTCGGCCGTCGCCGCCATAGATGGATTCGGCAAGATTTTCTCAGAAGGAGGGAACGACGTGATGAGCGAAATGCTCAGCCCCGATTTCTATGATCGTGAGGAAACCTGGAGAGGAGGAGCTTATACCCAAGAGGTTCCATCCTCCTATTGGGATACCTTGAGAAAAATCCCCCTTCTTTCTGCCGAGGAGGAGAAGGAGTTAGCCGAGAAGGTTACCCTGGGTGACAGGGAAGCCCGAGATAGAATGATTAAGTCCAATTTGCGGTTGGTTCGGTGGATAGCGGCTAAATACATCAACCGGGGCCTTCCCATATTCGACCTCATTCAAGAGGGGAACATTGGCCTCATCAAGGCCGTTGAACATTTCCAACCGCATAGGGGAATTCGGTTTTCAACCTATGCCACGCTCTGGATTAAGAGATCCGTTGAGAGGGCGTTAGCCAATCATTCTCGAACAATTCGCCTTCCTGTTCACATTTCATCCGACCTGAACCGGTTCGCCTGGGTAGCCAGGTCGGTTCTTCAAGAACTCGGCCGAGATCCAACGGATGAGGAGATCGCCGCACGAATGAAGGTGAACGTGGAGTATGTCCAAAAGCTGAGGGGCATCGTAAAGAGGACCTATCCCATCGACGGAGGTATCAGGGATGAGCATTCCGAAGAGCTCTACGGGTTATTCGAGGATATCGAGCGATCCGAGCAGATGAGTTCATGGTTGGAATTACTCGGCGAAATAGAGAGGAAAGTTATTATCCTTCGTTTCGGCTTGAACGATGAGGATACCCTTACACTGGAATCGATAGGGAGACGCTTTGGCGTAACACGTGAGAGGATTCGTCAAATCGAAGTAAAAGCCATAGAAAAACTGCGAAAGATCACTAAGAAAAGGGCTGTGGACTTGATGGAGATGATTTGAACATCACCCGCCCCGGTCCCTCCTAGCTTTGCTCCTTCCATTTCCACAATTTCTTACGTTAAACTGCTCTCTTCTTTTCGCCACCAATGGTGATGGTCACCTCTTCGACGGGGATATTTTTGTCGGATTTGCGGAGGGCTTGCTCCGCACATCGGGCCAGAGGCCGCAGCCATCACATTTTTCCTGGTCAATTTTGACAATCTTCCGAAGTGCCATGTTCACTCCTCCTTCTCTTTTTGGATAAAGGATCATCCTCTTTTGTATTGAGCTCCTTGACAGAAATCAAAAATTGGAGGAATGCTTATTTCCGTTGACTTTTCGCGGGGAAGGCGGCAATTTATTGGGAGGGAGGAAGGGCTGGCAATGAGAAGAGATCCTGGAGAGCTCCGTTTTGTGGTGCATGAACATCACGCCTCCCACCTCCACTATGATTTCAGGTTGGAGATGGGAGGGATTTTCAAATCCTGGGCAATTCCAAAGGGGCCATCCATGAATCCAGCCGACAAGAGGTTGGCCATCATGGTGGAAGATCACCTCTTAGAATACGGGGCATTCGAGGGGATTATTCCAGAAGGACATTACGGGGCTGGGGCTGTGGTTATTTGGGATGAGGGTTTCTATATCCCGGCGGAGGAAGGAAATCCTGAGGAACAGCTGAAAAAAGGGAGGTTTAGCTTCGAGCTCAAGGGAAAGAAACTACAGGGTGGCTTCTCTCTGGCCCTCCTCAAGGGGAGGGGCAAGGGAAATCAATGGCTTCTCATCAAGAGGAAGGATGAACAGGCGAACCCCGAATTCAGGCTCAAGGTTGCCCT
>JBGVTJ010000246.1:0-23037 GCA_041862515.1 Thermodesulfobacteriota bacterium
AGGCCACCAGGTAAAATGACCTAAGGCCGATGAGGGAACTCCTCCTCTCAAACTAACCGCGGAGGACCTTCACTTTTCATCATGATTTCCAAAATGATCACTGCAAGGCAAAGTTCCCGTTGAAAGCGGTCGCCCTCTTCCTAATCAAGGCCTGTTGCACGAATTCTCATTCATCATGGCCTTTATCTCAATTCCAACAAGGAGACCATTATGATTCGGAGATATACCCGCCCGGAAATGGGGAGAATTTGGACTGATGAGAACAAATTCAAAAAGTGGCTCGACATCGAGATCCTGGCATGCGAGGCATTTGCGGAGATGGGTGAAATTCCCCCTCAGGCCTTGAAGGAAATCAAGGAGAAGGCGCGGTTCGATGTCCAACGAGTCGCAGAGATTGAAAAAGTGACGAAACACGATGTGGTTGCTTTCCTAACGGCAGTGGCCGAGAATGTAGGAGAGGCTTCACGATATATTCATTTCGGCCTCACCTCCTCTGATATCTTGGATACGTCCCTGGCTTTACTCTTGAAAGAGGCATCGGAGCTCATCATCGAGGATATCCGTAACCTGCTCCTGGTCCTGAAGGACAAGGCCTCTACCTATAAGGATACGATAATGATCGGCAGATCCCATGGAATTCATGCAGAACCGATTACCTTTGGCTTGAAGATGGCCCTCTGGTATGATGAAATGCGCAGGAACCTGACCCGTATGGAAAGAGCTAAGAAGGCCATCAGTTACGGAAAAATTTCCGGCGCCGTGGGAACCTTTAGCCACATCCCTCCCTTTGTGGAGGATTATGTTTGCCAGAAATGTGGTTTGAAACCCTCCCCCATCTCGACCCAAATTATTCAAAGGGATCATCATGCCGAGTTCTTCACCACATTGGCTATCATCGCCTCATCCATTGAGAAGTTTGCCGTGGAAATTCGCCACCTCCAGAGGACTGAGGTCCTCGAGGCAGAGGAATTCTTCACAAAGGGTCAAAAAGGATCCTCAGCCATGCCCCACAAACGTAACCCCGTCCTCTCGGAGAACATCTCTGGCTTGGCCCGGCTCGTAAGGGCATATTCACTGACTGCCCTTGAGAACATACCCCTTTGGCATGAGAGGGATATCAGCCACTCCTCAGTGGAAAGGGTTATTGCGCCGGATAGCACCATCTTATTGGACTACATGCTCAACAGGGCGATCAATATCATCGATAATCTCCTGGTTTACCCCGATAACATGATGAAGAATGTAGAAAAGACAAAGGGATTAATCTTCTCGGAGGGACTCATGCTGGAATTGACCAAAAGGAAGATCTCCAGAGAGGAAGCCTACGCCATGGTTCAAAGGAACGCGATGAGGGTCTGGGAGGAGGAGACCGAATTCAAGCAGGAGGTCTTAAAGGATCCAGATATCACCAAAGTGCTCAGCCGTAAGGAAATCGAGGAATGTTTCGACCTCAAGAGTCGCCTGAGGTATGTGAACGAAATTTTTAAAAGGGTATTCGAAGACAATACCGAGACAGAAAATGGTTGAAAACAATCCTTATTTCGGCTAAATTTGTTGTAGAAACCCGCATTGCCGAAGCCCATAGAGGTCTGAGGGAATTGAGATGCCAAAAAGGAGAAATAAAAGGGAAAAGCCCAACCTAAGGGAGTTGCTGGGGCTCAATAATTCCCCCGGACAGCGGAAGAGAAGTCCACCTCCGAGCTCCAAGAAGACCCATTTCACCATATGGTACGTCGTCATAACCTTCCTCTTAATTTTCCTTCTGCAAAACTACCTAACCAGGCAAAAGGTGAATGAAATCTCCTATAGCCAATTCAAAACAATGGTCAAGGAGAACAAGGTAGAGGATCTGGTAATAACCCCGGAAACCATAAGGGGGAAGGAAAAGGGCTATGCGAATACCGAGCAGTCAAGCAAACCCTTCCAGACCGTTAGGGTAGAAGATCCGGAATTGATCAAGGAACTGGATAAAAAGGGAATCCAATATAAGGGAAAACAGGAAAATAAATGGTTGAGCGGCATTCTTGCTTGGGTGATTCCCATCATCTTCTTCTTCCTCATATGGCGGCTGCTCTTCACCAGAATGGGCCCCGAGGCGGGGGCCCTCTCCTTTGGAAAGAGCAGGGCGAAGATCTTTGCCCAAAAAGAGAATAAGGTCACCTTTAAAGACGTGGCCGGGATCGATGAGGCGAAGGAGGAGTTGAAGGAGGTTATTGAATTCCTGAGGAACCCGGGGAAATTCCAAAAGTTGGGTGGGAAGATCCCGAAAGGGGTATTGTTGGTCGGGGCTCCTGGGACTGGCAAGACCTTATTGGCAAGGGCTGTGGCCGGTGAAGCCAACGTCCCCTTTTTCAGCATCAGTGGATCCGATTTCGTCGAGATGTTCGTAGGGGTTGGGGCTGCCCGAGTGAGGGATCTTTTTGGACAAGCTCAGCAGCGAGCTCCCTGCATCATCTTCATCGACGAACTTGACGCACTGGGAAAGGCGAGGGGTGTCAATCCCCTGGGCAGGCACGACGAACAAGAGCAAACCCTTAATCAGTTGCTGGCGGAGATGGACGGGTTCGATCCCAATACCGGCGTCATGATCATGGCCGCAACCAACCGGCCGGAAATCTTAGACCCTGCCTTGCTGAGGCCGGGCCGGTTCGACAGGCATATTTTAGTGGATCGGCCCGATATCGTGGGCAGGGAGGAGATATTGAAAGTTCACACCCCGGGAGTGAAATTAGCCAAGGAGGTGGATCTGAAGATAATCGCTGCACGAACCCCAGGTTTTGTGGGGGCAGATCTGGCCAACATCGTCAATGAAGCCGCCCTTTTGGCTGCCCGGAAGAACAAAGATCAGGTGGAGATGGAGGATTTTGAAGAGGCCATCGATCGGGTCGTAGCTGGCCTGGAGAAAAAGAGAAGGGTGATGTCCAAAAAGGAGAAGGAGATCGTGGCCTACCACGAATCGGGCCACGCCCTGGTAGCTACAACCCTCCCCGGGGCCGATCCCGTTCGCCGGATTTCCATCATCCCTCGGGGCATCTCAGCTTTGGGCTATACACTTCAACTCCCCACGGAAGACCGATACCTGATGACGAAATCGGAGCTCCTGGACCGACTGACCGTGTTGTTGGGCGGAAGGATCGCCGAAGAAATCACCTTGGGGGAGATCTCAACCGGGGCCCATAACGACCTGCAGAGGGCAACCGACATCGCCACGAGTATGGTAAAAGAATACGGGATGAGCGAGAAACTGGGCTATGTCACCTTCGAAAAGGAGAAGAGGCCCCTCTTCCTACAATCCCCGTTCCAATCCTCCAGGGAATATAGCGAGGAAACGGCCAAGGAGATCGATGAAGAGGTAAAACGTATCATCGACGAGACCTACACCAGAGCCAAGAGGATATTGGTCCAGAACGAGGAAGGTTTAAAAAAACTGGCCAACGTGTTGTTGGAAAGGGAGGTAGTTGAGGAGGCAGACCTGAAAAAGATCCTGGGCAAACCCCTTGCAGAGGTTGAAAAACCAAAACGGAAGTTGGCTTAACCCCTCGCAAGCGATAGGAATGAATGTAATGTTCCGAAATCCAAAATCACTTTCTTATCATGTGGCAGGATAGGATGGGAGAAAAGCCACAAAAAGTCGTAAGGGGGGGATTTAGGGCGACCATGGCCCTCATTATCGCTGTCGTTGCCCTTATCTTTTCCATCATCAGCTATCAGCGCACGGGGGGAATGGTTGGTTTGGAAAACGAGATTAAAGCCCTGCAGGGCAAAACGGAAACACTGAAGAAGGAAACCATCCAGCAGGTGGAAAAGTTAGAGCAGAAGACCAAGAAGCTCAAGCAGGAGACCGGCGAGGCCCTTGAAAAATTGGGAAAGACGCTGAAACTGGAAGAGGCTCGGGGAAAATAGGAAATTCACAGGAAGGGATCCTTATGACAGCTAAAACCATCGCCTTCATCGTTTTGGCCATCCTCATCGTCATCTTTACCATCCAAAATACCCAGGTTGTCGATATCCAGTTCTTCCCGTGGAAGGCCTCCATCTCCCGAGCCCTTATACTTTTGGGCACCCTTTTTATCGGCATCATCCTGGGGTGGCTCCTTACACGGACGACGGACTACTCCCGGAGGAAACGAAAGGCTAAAGCAGAGACAGAGGAGAAAAAGCCATTATTGTAATTCGTTATAGAAAGCATCATAGAGAAGGGGAATGACGTATGGAATATTTTACCTTCTTCATCGCGATTATCGCCCTGATCATTGCTATCCTGGCGTACCAAAGGACCGGTGGGACAAAGGAACTGAAGCAAAAGGTTGATTCCCTTTCTTCATCCATGGAATCCCTCAAGGAGCGCGCAGGGGTTGGCTTCAAGGAACAGATCGAACATCTGACATCCGTCAGGGAATCCATCAGGGACAGGACAGCCGGTGCCATCGATCGGCTGGAAAAGGCCGTGAGGGGAAAGCCAGAGGAAAAATCCCCTGAGGAAAAGCCTCCCAAACCGAGAAGGCCCAGGGCGAAAAAGGGATAACGCCTTCTATGGGGAATCGGACATCGTGTAGAAGAGCCCAAGGGGCCTTCTCCTGGCTCTTTTATTATTTCCCAATTAATGAAAACCCCATTATCTAACACACGGAGGGGGGAAAGCCATGAATTACGTTAAACTGGTCGTCCTCGTTTTGGTCCTCATCCTAGCGGTTTCCTTCGCAAAGAATAATACTCAACCCGTCACCATTTCCTACTATTTTGGCTGGGAGACCCCGCAATTTGATATGTACCTTTTGATATTCATTCCCTTCTTCGTCGGCATCGTGGTAGGAACCCTCGTCGGGTTTGGGAGCCGCCTGAATCTGAAAAACACCGTCAAAAGACTCCACAAATCGAACAGGGAACTGGAGGCTAAGCTGAAGAAGGCCCAAGAGGCTCAAATCTCCGTTGAGTACGAAACCCCGATACTGGAAGAAGGGTCAACGGAAACCGAGGTAATTCCCACCACATAATCCGCCACGGGAGAGGGAAACTCTTCTGATAAACTTTCGAGGAAAGTTGAAGCAAATCTCCCGGAATTACCCTCAAACCATCCAATGAGCGAAACAAATTATGACACCGGGTAAAAACCTCCAACAACTCCGAAGCGATGGGAGGGAAATCTTTCACCATGCCCTGAGAGCAGTTGATCCCGTGGAAGCTGTCAAAAGGCACCTGAAGTTGGAAAGGGAAGGTCTCGCGGTCAACGGAAAGGTTTATTCCCTTCGAGATTATTCCCATATCTCCGTTACCGGGGGTGGGAAGGCTGGGGCCTCTATGGCCTCGGCCGTGGAGGAGATTCTGGGGGATCGAATCACACAAGGGGTCATCAACGTAAAATACGGACACCTCACCGAACTGAAAAGGGTCAAGCTCAATGAAGTGGGCCATCCCATCCCGGACCAAAGGGGGGTCTCGGGTGCGGAGGAGATCGGCGAATTGCTTGAGCAACTGGGTAAAGATGACCTGGTGATTTGCCTCATCTCCGGAGGAGGATCCGCCCTGTTACCCTCGCCTGCCGAGGGAATCTCACTCGAGGACAAACAGAAGATGACCAACCTCCTTCTGGAGTGCGGGGCGAACATCAACGAGATCAATGCCATCCGCAAGCACATCTCCAAGCTCAAGGGTGGAGGTTTGGCCAGGCTTGCATACCCATCTACCGTCATCTCCCTCATTCTATCCGATGTGGTCGGTGATCCACTGGATGTCATCGGTTCGGGACCCACCGTTCCCGATAATAGCACCTTTGGCGAATGTATGGCCATCCTGAGAAAATATAATCTCTCGGAAAAAGTCCCCGAATCCATCAAGGCTCGGTTCCAGCGAGGCATCAAGGGGGAAATCGAGGAAACGCCTAAAGCTGGCAATCCCATCTTCGAAAAAACGTACAACGTGATTATCGGAAGTAACATCATCGCGGTCAAAGCGGCGGAGCAAAGGGCAAGGGAATTAGGATATCAACCCCTCATCCTCTCTACTTTTATAGAGGGAGAGACGAGGGAGGCGGCCAAAGTCCATGCAGCTATTGCAAAGGAAATCGTAAAAACGAATCATCCCATCGGCCCACCCGCCTGTGTCATCTCCGGAGGGGAGACGACGGTGACTATTCGGGGGAAAGGCCTCGGGGGGAGAAATCAGGAATTCGTCCTCGCTTCGGCTTTGGATATCCAGGGATTGAAGGACGTCGTCGTCCTCAGCGGAGGCACCGACGGAACCGATGGCCCCACCGATGCCGCCGGGGCAATAGCCGATGTCGATACCGTTAGGAGAGCTCACGAGTTGGGGTTGGAACCCGCCGCGTATCTCGAGGATAACGACTCCTATCACTTCTTTGAAAAGCTCGGAGATCTCCTCGTTACAGGCCCTACCAATACCAACGTGATGGACCTGCGGTTGATCTTAGTGCAATAAATCAGATTCAAATTCCGGCTCCCCAAAATACACAGAGGGCTGCCCTGTGCGGGTTCTCCCCGCCAAAAAGAGATTGACCCGATGCGAACAATGGCATAAGGTAGCACTACGTTAAGAAAATGAAATTTGGAGTTTCCTCAGTTTTATATATGGGAACCATTTTGTGGAGAAAACCCTTGTCCCCTCGCTTCAATGCTTTCGAGGTGACCCTTTTGGGGTTCGCAGGCGGGGAATACTTACCCCTTCCTGCTCACCCTCGATGGGTACCCCACCTCTCCAGCAGATTACGCTCGGGAACAACGGTCTTTCTCCCGACCCTCGGGAAACTCGGGCAACTAAACCACTGAAAAGTGGAAAACGAAGCTCTGAGTGCAAATATAACAGCTAGTTGAATCAAAATGTTTACCGCCCTAACCGCATGACTGCAGCACTGCTACACTGCTTGACCTCAACTGCAAAGTCTGAGCCCGAAGGGCGAGTGAAGGGAACGAAGTAGCGCCGAACAGGCGCTCTTTGCAGTGAAGCGAACTCTAGAATGGTCGAAAAAATATTTCTGAGTAGAGAAGAGCACCCTTTTCAGAGATATTCAAACCTGGAGTTGTTTTAAAAAACCGTTATCCATGAGTGAAATGTAGTGAAGAGGGAAGGTCAGGAAACTCGGTCAACAAAATTACGTGGGCACGATTTCATCCTGAAGGTCCACTTCCCAATCAGGCACTCAAATGCGCAAGACGAAAATCGTATGCACCCTTGGGCCAGCCACCAAGTCAACTGAGATCATCGAGGAACTAATCCGATCCGGTATGGATGTCGCTCGGCTCAACTTCTCCCATGGCTCCCTTGAAGGGCATGAGTCCAAAATTGAATCCCTCAGGAAGATATCCCGCAGGCTCGGTAGAAATGTGGCTATCCTCCAGGATCTCGCCGGTCCGAAGATTAGAATCGGGTCCTTCAAGAAGGGCTACGCCACCTTAAAACCCCAGAGTTGGTTCTCCCTGACCAATCGGGATGTGGCTGGGGATGAGCATCAGGTCTCGGTGGACTATCCGAATCTTCCTCTGGAGGTTAAGCGGGGGGATACGATCCTCATCGGCGACGGGGCGGTAGAGCTAGAGGTTACTGATACTACGTCCACGGATATCCGATGTCGAGTGATGGTTGGTGGGCATATCGCGTCCCGTAAGGGCATCATTCTGCCCTCAGGGACCCTTAGTATCCCCTTTTTAACGAACAGTGACCAGCAAAACCTCATCTTTGGCATGAAGAAGGGGATCGACTTTGTGGCGCTCTCCTATGTGCGTAGGGCGGAAGATGTCAAGGGTGTCAGGGAGATTATGAAATCGAAGGGGTCTGAAATCCCCATCATCGCGAAAATAGAAACTCGCCAAGCCTTGGATAATATCGATGCCCTATTGGAAGAGGTAGATGGGATCATGGTTGCCCGAGGGGATCTCGGAGTAGAAACCCCTTTAGAAAGGGTTCCCCTCGTTCAAAAAATGCTCATCCGAAAGGCCAATGCGGTGGGAAAACCGGTGATCACGGCCACCCAAATGCTGGGATCCATGGTCGATAACCCGAGGCCGACTCGAGCAGAGGTCACCGATATTGCCAATGCCATTTTCGACGGGACCGACGCCCTGATGCTTTCGGAGGAGACTGCTGTGGGAAATTACCCCGTTGAGTCAGTCAGAACCATGGCCAACATCGCCACGGCCTCTGAAGAGGGTTTCCCTTATAAGCTTTTCGAAAGGAACGGCCATGACCGGAAAAGCTCTACACCCGATGCCATTAGTTATGGGGCCTGCCTTCTGGCCCGGGAGGTGGATGCCAAGGCCATTGTGACTCCCACGGAATCGGGGATGACAGCCCGGCTGGTTTCTCGACATAGGCCGGCCCATCCAATCATCGCATTGAGCCCAAACGAGGAAACTATCAAGCAGTTGAGCCTCTCATGGGGTGTTGTTCCCATCAAGGTTGACAGATTCGAGGATACCGACGATATGATTGAGAGGGCAAAGCGCATTGCGGTGGAAATGGGTTTTGCGAAGAGGGGCGAAAAAATCGTTCTCACCGCTGGCCTTCCGATCGGTATCGCGGGAAACACCAATATCATCAAGATAGCCCCCATTGATTGAGATATCATTGGGGAAATTCGCGCTCTTGAAGGACCCGTCTCATGGGGAAGGGAATTCTCAGAGGAGAAGGGATTGAAAAGGCCATTATCACGGCTGAAAGGAATCTTGACCCTTTTTCTTCTTGCCTGGGCCACCTCTTCCACCTTGACTCCAAGGGCTTGGGCTTTATCATGAGGAAGGTGGGATCTGTATTCGACGGACCTGCGGATGCGCCGGGGAGATATTTCAGTTTTCAGGAGGAATGGGAGGTTTTCATGAATGAACTCCCGAAAATGGAGCTGAAAAATTCCATAAAGAGGTGGGGATATAACGTGGATTGACCCACGGGAGGTATCTATGGCCGAATCGTTAAACGTGCTCTTCCTTTCGCCGGAGGCGGCCCCCTTTGCCAAAACGGGAGGCCTAGCGGATGTTGCCGGTTCACTACCAAAGGCCCTCAAAGAAATGGGCTGTGATATCCGTGTGGCCATGCCATACTATCGAATGGCGAAGAAGGGAGATTTCACGGTTAGCCTGCTCTACGAGGATGTGGAGATCCCCCTTTTCGGAGAGGTCCTGAAGGGCGATATCTTCCTTACCGAAGCGGACGGGAGGGTCCCCCTCTATCTCATTAACAAGGATGAGTATTTTGACCGGGAATATCTCTATGGGACGCCCAAGGGCGATTACTTCGACAACGTGGAACGATTCGTCTACTTTTCCCGGATGGCCTTTCTCCTCTGCAAGAAGCTGAATTTCCAACCCCACGTATTTCACTGCAACGACTGGCAGACTGGCCTCGTTCCCGCTTATTTAAAGACCATGTATACGGAAGATCCATTCTTCTCTGGAACTTCTTCTCTATTCACCATTCACAACATCGCCTACCAAGGAATCTTCCATGAGAAGAAGTTGGAGGTCACGGGGCTTCCCAGGGATGTCTATCACCCTGGGGGTATCGAGTACTGGGGAAAGATCAACTTCCTGAAGGCGGGTATTGTCTTTTCCGACATCATCAATACCGTAAGCCACAGATACAGCCGGGAGATTCAGACCCCGGAATTCGCCTACGGACTGGAAGGTGTTCTTCGGCATCGAAGCGATGATCTTTACGGCGTCCTCAATGGTGCCGATTACAGGGAGTGGAACCCCAAGACTGATCCCCTCATTGCGGCCAATTACTACGAAAATGACCTCTCGGGAAAGGCAAAATGCAAGGAAGATCTCCTGGCAGGGTTCAACCTTCCGAGGTCTTTAAACAAGCTTCCCATCCTGGGCGTCATCTCACGCCTGGCGGATCAGAAAGGATTTGATCTGCTCGCGGAAAGCATGAAAGGCCTTATGAGGATGGATCTCGGCTTCGTTCTCCTGGGAAGGGGTGATGAGAGGTACCACCAGCTCTTCGAACGGATCGCCAAGGAATATCCGAAGAAGGCGGGCATCAAGATCGCCTATGACAACACCCTGGCGCACAAGATCGAGGCGGGATCGGATATCTTCCTCATGCCCTCCCGGTATGAACCCTGTGGCCTCAATCAGATGTATAGCCTCAAGTATGGAACGGTTCCCCTCGTCAGGGCAACAGGCGGCCTTGATGATACCATTCAGGACTACAACCCCAAAACGGGGGAGGGGACGGGCTTTAAATTCCAGAGCTATAGCCCGAGGGATTTCCTCGATACCGTTCGGAAAGCACTGGCCGTCTATCGGGACGGGGAAAGGTGGGAAAAGTTGATGATTCGGGGCATGAAGGCCGATTTCTCCTGGCAAAGGGCGGCCAGGGAGTATGTGAACCTCTACGGAAGAGCGAAGGCTCATCGAGATATAAAATGATACGGGACCGCTTCAAGAGATTCACGCTTCGCTTCTTGACCCCGGAAAGGACCCTCATCCTGAGCTTTATCACCATCATTCTCCTGGGAACATGGCTGCTCAGCCTTCCCCATGCTGCGAGGACGAAACCGGCCCCTTTCATCGATGCCCTTTTTACGGCCACCTCGGCGGTGTGTGTGACGGGGCTGATTGTGGTCGATACGGGAAGCTTCTATTCTCAGTTCGGACAAATGGTTATTTTGAGCCTCATCCAAGTGGGGGGACTGGGGATCATGACCTTTTCCGTCTTCTTTTACCTCCTTCTGGGACGGTCAATAGGCATTCGGGATAGGAGAATCATCCAGGATACCTTCTCCCAATTTCCCATACGGAATATCTATGTGCTCTTGAAATCCGTTTTTCTCTATACCATCGCCATTGAATCCTTTGGGGGCTTCCTCCTCTTTCTGGGATGGAGAAACTCTTTTTCCCCGATGAAGGGCTTATATTTTTCCATCTTCCACGCCATATCGGCCTTCTGCAATGCCGGATTCTCCCTATTCTCCGATAGCTTCGAGGGTTTTCAAAACAATATCCTCGTCAACCTCTCCCTCACTTCTTTGATCATCTTGGGGGGAATCGGTTTTATCGTCTTGAGGGAGATGGTTGGGATCGGCTTTCGAAAAAACACCCCCCCTGGAATTTCACTCCACTCAAAGGTAGTACTTACAACCACCGCAGCGCTCATCATACTTGGCACCCTTCTCATATTTTTCATCGAACGTGATGGCAGCCTTCTCAAATTTCCCTTGGGCGAACAGATCCTCATCTCTTATTTTCAATCGGTCACCAGTCGAACGGCTGGGTTCAATACGATTCCCATGGTTAGCCTCAGCAACGCTACCCTCTTCCTCCTGGTCATCTTCATGTTCATCGGAGCCTCTCCGGGTTCGTGCGGAGGTGGAATCAAGACTACCAATCTGGCCACGCTGATCTCCCTGGCCGTCAACCGGTACAAGGGGAGAGAACGGGCACACTTGTTTAAACGGACCGTCCCCCACGAAACCGTTTCCCGTTCCATTTCCATCATACTGGCCTCCGTTTTAGCCGTAACCATCATAACGATTTTTCTCCTCATCACCCAATTGGGCGACCTCAGCCATACGGAAAGTAGGGGCCTTTTCCTCGACTATCTCTTCGAAACCGTATCGGCCTTCGGAACCGTGGGCCTCTCAATGGGTGTAACGACGAAACTCGATATTGCGGGAAAACTCATCATTATCGCCATGATGCTCCTCGGTCGATTGGGCCCCCTCACCCTGGCCTTTGCCATGGCCCGAAGGGTGAAAAAGATCGAGTTGCAATATGCCGAGGAAAACATCATCGTCGGGTAGAAAGGAGTGAAGATGGGGAAATTTGTCGTCATTGGCTTGGGAAATTTCGGGTACTTTCTTGCGAAAAGCCTCTTTGAAGGGGGGAAAGAGGTCATCGGGGTGGACCGCAATAAGGAGAGAGTCCAACGGCTGCAGGACTTTTGTTCCTATGCGGTCGTGGGGGATGCCACCGACAAATCCATTCTAGAATCCGTGGGGATCGAGAAGGACGATGCGGTTATTGTCAGCCTGGGGGATAACATTAGCGCCAGTGTCCTGGTCACCCTCTATTTAAAGGACCTGCATATTGAGAATATCCACGTCAAGATCATCAGCGAGGACCACGGAAGAGCCCTGGAAAGGATCGGAGCAACGGAGGTAATCTTCCCCGAAAGGGACTTGGCAAGAAAGCTGGCGAAAACCCTCTTATCCCCTAACGTTATTGACTACCTCCCTTTGACCGATGAATACAATATCGTTGAAATTGCCCCGCCCAAGGAGTTTATCGGAAAAACCCTGGCCGAACTCAGGCTTAGGAGCAAATATCACATCAATATCCTTGCTGTAAGGGGGCTCGTTCCGGAGGAGATAACCATGAACCCGGGCGGAACGTTTACCATAAAGGACAGTGACATCCTCCTCGCCCTGGGAAGACCCGATGATATCGAGAAGATCAAGGGTTGACGGCTTCGTAAAAAGTCCATTTGCCGTTCGACATGCTCACGGCCCTGAGCAAAGCCGAAGGGCTGCGTTGCGCTGCATCCTTCGTCATTGCAGCGTACTCCTATGTACGCCTCATTCCTCAGGATTTGCGCGCCTTGCATCTGGATCTTTTTTCTTTGCCGTCTGATTCCGACTTTTTACGAAATCATCAAGATTAGCTGGCAAAAAACCCCAAAAATTGATAGGCTTCCTCCACGCTCTTGATGAAGTAGGAAGCCTCACTTGCCCCTTTTCGAGGTGAAACCAAGATGGTCAACCCCCAACCCGTCAATGCCCTGAAGGCATCCTCGTCGGTCTCGTCATCTCCCATATAAATGGGGTAAGGTCTTCCCTTCAATAGATAATCCGATAAAAAGGTCAATATCCATTTCACCACGGATCCCTTATCCCAAGCTACATTGGGCCTCACCTCCAAAATCCTCTTTCCGCGCGTGACAATTATGCTCTTGGAGGCCAAAAATTTCCCAATCTCCTGGTAAAAGAGCCTCTTTAAACTGGGATGACGTTTGACCGGTACCATTCTGTAGTGGACGCTCACCGTCAGCCCCTTATCCTCAACGAATACGCCTTCGAGATCGCTTAACCTCCCCTGCAACGTTTCGGCTATTTCCCTTAACAGGGGCTTAGCCCGTAATGCATCCTCATTCACATAGGAAATATTCGGTCCGGCTATTTCCATACCATGGTTTCCTGCCAGGACGAGGCCCTCCAAACCAATGAACCCCTTCAACTGTTCGATAGCCCTTCCGCTGATGATGCAGACGAAATTCTTTTCCTTGCGAAGGAGAGAAGCGATGATCCCCTTGTGGTGAGGAGACAGGAAGGCCTTGGATGGATCCTTAACGATGGGTGTCAGGGTTCCATCATAATCCAAAAAGAAGGCACGATGATCATGGGACTTCACCTCCTCGATAATGCCGTCTTTATCTTCGAAGAGATGTTTCATCTCAAAGAGAGCACTGAAAATTGAAAAAGGAAGCCCTGATGCGTCAATGAAGATTTTTCCGATCCCAATTCTGAGCGAAGCGGAACCGGGGGGCTAACTAAGCTCCTGGAAGAAATTCCTCACCCAGTAATAGATATCCCTTTCCTTGACGAGATCTTGCATCCTTTCCATGCGGGCCCTTTTCTCCACCAAAGGCATCCTAATGGCCTCATAGATCGCGTCGGAGACGGTTCCAATATCGTACGGGTTTACCAAGAGGGCTTCGGTTAGTTCTTCGGCAGCACCTGCGAATTCACTCAATATCAATACCCCATTCTTGTCGACTTGCGAGGCTACATACTCCTTGGCAATCAGGTTCATACCATCACGTCCCGGCGTAATGAGGGCGATGTCGGCAAGACGGTAGTAGGCAACCAATTCCTCCCGAGAAAGCACTCTGTAGATGTAGTGGATGGGGGGCCATCCCTCTCCCGTAAATCGTCCGTTGATGCGTCCGATGGTCTCATCCACCTCTTTCTTCATTGCACGGTACTCATCGACCCGGGTTCGGCTGGGTACGGCTACCTGGATGAAGAGGATCCGATTTCTGTACTTGCTGTATTTTTCCAGAAATCGCTCGACGGCCAAAAGTCTCTCCTTTATCCCCTTGGTATAGTCTAACCGATCCACCCCCAGGATGACGATTCGATCCCCGATTCTGTTGCGGTGTTTTTGGGCTCGTCTCATCACCCGTTTCTTCAGGGCAATTTCGTGAAAGGTGTCATAGTCGATGCTGATGGGATGCGCACCCACCTTGACCTGCCTCCCTGTCAATTCGATGAGGCCCCATTCCCTATCCACATGGAGATTTGAAATCCTCTCAACACAGTCGAGAAAGTTATCGGCGTAGCTCTTGAGGTGAAACCCAATCTTCTCGCTCCCCAAGAGCCCCTCTAGGACCGGTTTGCACCATGGCAGAACGCGGAAGGTATCATAGGAGGGAAAGGGAGTATGGAGGAAGAAGTAAGGCTTTAGATCGGGATTCTGGTACCGGATGAAATTGGGGACCAGGGACAGGTGATAATCCTGAACCCAGATGACATCGGATGGATTGGTCTCCTCCAGGATCGTCCCGGCAAAATAGGCATTAGTCTTGAAGAAGGTCTTCCAATGGGCACTACTAAAATGACTCATGCCGATGAAGTTATGGAAGAGGGGCCAGAGCGTCCTGTTGGAAAAACTGTAATAATAGTGCCTGACCTCCTTCTCCGTTAAATCGACGAAGCGGAGTTGATAGCTTCCCTCAGCCTCGGGTTCGGAGACGGTAACCCGCCTTTCCTTCACAGGGGTTCCAGTACCCCCGTCCCAGCCGATCCACAGACCGTTCGAAAGCCGGAGAATGGGATCCAGGGCTGTAACTAGACCTCCGCTTCCCTTTACGTAGCGAATTCCTTCCGAGGTCCGATGGGGATTATAGGGGAGTCGGTTGGAGACGACAACCAACCTCCGAGAGGCAAAGAGGTCACTCAACTCCTCCAATCTATCCCTTCCCTCCATTTCAGACCCCCGAGAATCCACCCAAACCCCATGGTTATGCTTTGATGATTCAGACATCGACTTGATTCAACCCTTTCTCTTTAATGGATTCGAAGCGCTGACGCAATCAGCCTATCGATCAACTCAAGCCATTGTAGAACCGGGTTGAACAAAGTAAAGGGACGATACTTCGGTGATGGCAACCATTCGAAACCGGGGTTACCTCAACAAGGAATACCTATTTTATTTCATACCACTCCCCCGCAGGGTACCATTCCCATCGCAGATTGTCAAGGAATCGTCCCGGGCACCCTCAAGAGAGCTGCCCTTTCTTGCAAATCGAAATACCTCGAAAATAGGGGAAAAAGTCGGGAATTTCCCGGAAATAGAAGCACTGTGTCATATTTTTCCCCATATTCCCCGGAAATTCCTTTGACAAGATCATCTCATTGGTATTTTAATGGATGTGAGCACGTATCGGAACGGCACGGTCCTTGAAATCGATACCATCTCCCTTGTTAGATAGTTGTCGGAAATACGGACATGAATTCCTTCCTCAATAGGCCGAAAGAATCCCCCAATGGACATTCGGGTAAGGCACAAGACGTCCATGAGAAGCGCAAATTTCCCCGATTTGCTGTTGCGAAAAAGATCGTCTGTTTCCGCTACGGGAGAGAGATGACCATGCGCACCGTCAATATCAGTCTGGGGGGATTAAAACTGGCGGCCAATTTCGATTTAGGGGTTGGCGAATCCATGGATTTGGCCATTCTGACAAATGGCACCAGAATACCGTGCAAGGGAAGGATCCTTGCAATCGAGGACTTCAGGAATAAGGTTCACGCCAGGTTGCGTTTTGCCCACACATCGGATATGGATTTTTGGAAGTTGTCCGATTATCTGGATACCCTTTCTCTGAGAGAGGGAAAACTGTTTCAGAAGTGGGTAATCGGTGGCCTATTCGTCCTGTTAGCTTACATCGCTTACCTTATCATCTGGTCGTACTTCCTCCGATGATCGCTCGTTATGAGGTCCCTCTGGTACCCCCCTTGGTCCAAATGAACTCAAACCAAACTCACGCCCACCAGTCAACCTCGATATCAGCGAATAGAGCATCTCGTGTTTCGCAGTCCCCGAGAAATTCCCAATCGCCGATGTGTAATTCGACCCCTCGGGCGCGTTTTTGAACGAGATTATATAGCCTCATAAAATCCTCATAATGTTCCCGTACCCGGAGTTCGGCATAATCCCTCGCGCTCCAAGTGCTGATGAGAAATTGCCAATCAGAACTCTCCAGAAGTAAAAGCTCCCTGGCCATCTGTCGAAGGAGCCTTGTGAGATCCGAGTCGGAAGTTTTGGCGTGCTTTTTAACCATCTCCTTCATCTTCACCTCAGCATCGTAAATGAGTTCCCAGGTCCACTTGGTCCACTCATTGAACCATATCCAGTGGAACCCGCCCTCGCCCCACGATCCCTCGGGGAGGGAGATGATCTGTTGTGGAGGATTCTTATCCAGATACTCCCCTCCCGTTGTGAGCTCCATCTCCGGGTCCATATCCATCCACTTTAAGACGTAGTAAAGCCAGCGGGGACCTTCGAACCACCAATGGCCTAAGAGCTCGGAATCGAAGGGCGCGGTGACGATCCCCGAATTCCCCGACTCCTGTCGGTGCCGGTTCAAAATTCCCTTTACGAGATCCTTAAAGTGGCCCGCATTTTCCCTTATCCGCTCTTCCACCCATCCGGGATGATATTCTTCCTTATGACCCAGATCGGTTTCGGCGCTGGTCACCCTCCAGTATCGATGGCCCCCCGGAAAGTGTTTCTTATGAAAATCCAGGTAGTACCCATCTCCAGGATAACCCCACTCTCCGCTCCAGACCTGGACCCCCGTCTCCGGATCCCTGGTAAAGATGGCAACTGGCTTCTCCCCACCGAAGGAGGAGCTGACGAGGTAAACTTGATAAGGAGATTTCTCAATACCCTTTCCCTCAACGACGTACTCCCTCTCGAACTGTTTCCAGAGTTGCTTCAAGGCCTCGAAACGATGGATATAGACCCCAATGGCCTTACCTCCCTTCAAAAGATGCGAATCCACAACGAAATATTCGATTCCATCCTCATGGATAAATTCCTCAATGCCCTTTCTCATCCTCTCCTTCCCAAACCCGTCGATGGGGTACCTCCATTGATATCCGGGGCGGTATGCACATTCGGGTAACCAGATTCCCCTGGGATGTCGGTCAAAGTATTTTTCGTATGTCGCTACCCCAACCCTGATTTGGGCCTTAATTGCTGAGTCCTCCCCAAGCAGGGGGAGGTAACCATGGGTTCCCGCACAGGTAATGATCTCAAGGGCCCCCGCATCTTGGAGCCTCTTGAAGGCTTCTATCAAGTCACCGCCGTATTTACCCTCAAAAAGTTTCAAGGCGTTGGCGAAATAGTCTTGCCACATATCGGCAACTCTTTTCATGTTGGACCAATTCCATTTTGCGAACTGCTCGCCATCTTCCCTGGCTGCATCAATCCTATTTTTCAAGTAGCCTCTCAATCCCTCCTTAAAGGCCGGAGAGGCCAACTGTTCGGCCAAAACGGGGGAAATTCCTATGACTACTTTAGGCAGATGTCCCTCCCCGACCAACCGATTAAATACCTCCAGAAGGGGAATATACGTCTCCGAGGCTGCCTCATTCAGCCAATCCATGCCGTGAGGCCACGTCCCGTGCGAAAGTACGTAGGGAATGTGGGAGTGGAGGAAAACCGTGAAAGATCCGAGTTTTGCCATCTCCAGTGCTCCTTTCCATTTTCGGATAAAGATAACGGAATTGCAATCCTCTTGTCAAACCCCCTTTTCAGTATCCCGGTAAAAATGCACTAATAAAATATCTCCCGCCAAAAAACTCTATAATACACCGTCGACATTTTTCCGTAAAGGATAGCAGACCCAAGCCGTATGAAATTGACCACTATTTCTTTTCGTGATATTGTATGTCATCGTATCCTTAGATAAAATCGCAATAGTATCCATCAAACCCGGGAGACGAATTGGATCGCCTTGATTACCAGGAAAATGGAAAGCCCTTATCGAGTCTTCAACGCCGCTCAATCGGGAACTACAAAATCCAGCTCTACCAGAAGCCCCTACAATACCGGGGGGGTTGGACCCATTTTTCCCTCTACCTCGAAGACGAGAGGGGGAGGATCAGCTCTCAAAAGAGGTCGGGTGGCGAATGGGTCGAAACACCCGTCCTTGAGGGAATCCATAGTCGAGGAGGAAGAGGGGTTAAGGGTTGGATTGAGGTTGGAGACTATTTTCCCATCGTCCACTTCAAAGGGAGAGGACTCCCGCCAAAGGCCGCTCTTCTGTCGAGGGCAGGATTAGACCAGGAGATCTTCCATCTCCTGGGTGAGTGTGTGCCTCCTGGGGGCCATCTCATGTTTGCCTACGAAGTATCCTATGAAAGTCCCCTTCATCGGGAAACCCAGGAAAGCCTCATGAAAGGCTTTCCCCCCGTCAGTACCGCTCAAGGGGGGCTGCTCTTTCACGCGGGATTTCGGCTGGTGAAGGATTGGTATCTCTCTGAAGGTGGGCATGAAGGGCCGAGGAAACTCTGGGGGGAAAAACCCATCAATGAGATCGAGTCCCTGGGCTTCGATTTGAGGACATTCTTTCAACTCCTTGCCTTCTTATCTCGAAAGCCCAATCCCACCTGCATCCAACGAGAACGACTCACGAGAAGGAGAGCTTTGCAAATACTGGAGGAACTAGACTTGGAGCCGAATCTTTCCTCCCTCAGGCAAGCAATTATCCATATCTACCAAAAAGGTTTCCGGGCAAAGCTATTTGGAAGATCTGCTCATCATGCATGTAATCAGATCAGAGAGGTGCTCAAAACCACCCATTTTGAAGATGAGCGCGTGCGGGGAAAATTATCCGAAGTCTCCATGAATTGTTCGGAGGGGATGTGAGGAAGGTCCGAGGTGGAGGGACTAAGATGAGGGAACCGTCCGGATTTCCAGATCTCAAATCAACGCGATCGCAACTACATGAGTTGAGGGAGCTCTTTTCCCCCGAGGACCGGCTGCTCATTCTCATCAAGCCCGACCCCGATTCCATCGCCAGCAGCCTCGCCCTGAAGACCCTGCTTCTAAAATCCATAAAATACGCGACCACCGCCTATGTCGGGGAAATCACCAGGCAAGAGAATATCGCCTTAGTCAAGCTTCTCAACATCCCCATGGAGAGGATTGAGGAAGTTGATCTCACCGAGTTTAATCGAACGGCCATTCTGGATGGTCAACCCCCTCATTTTGATATCCTGGAGGACCGTCACTTAGACGTAATCATCGACCACCACCCCATCGTCAAGGGCTATGACGCTACCTTTAAGGACATCCGGCCCAGCTATGGCTCAACCTCCACCATAATGACCGAATACCTCAACGCCGCGCGGATCAAGCCTACAATCAGGCTTTCAACGGCACTGCTCTATGGTATCAAGACGGATACCAACAATTTCGAACGGGATACCAGAGCGGAGGATGTGTGGGCCTTCCGCTACCTCTTTCCGAGGGCAAATAAGAACGTGCTCCGTAAGATCGAGCTCTCCGAACTCTCCCCTGAAATCCTCAACTATTTTAAAATGGCCTTCGAGAAGATGAAGATCTTTAAAGACAAGATCTTCGTTCACATGGGTGAGATTGACAACCCGGATGTCTGCGTTCAGCTGGCCGATTTTCTCATGAGGGTGAACAATATCTCCTCGACGGTCGTATCATCCGTGGTCGACGATAATCTGGTGATCATCCTTCGGAGCGATGGATACCGTAAGGATACGGGAAAGATGGCTACGAAGCTCTTCGGGGATCTGGGCAGCGCCGGAGGGCATAGGTCGGCGGCAAGGGCGGAAATTCCCCTGATCAATCTGAAGAAGAGGTTACGGGGACTAACAGAGGAAACCATCGAAACCTGGATAACCCGAAGGATTAAAGGGTATAGAACAGATCAAATACCAGGGTGAGGTTCATTCGAATTCGAAGCGAAATGGAAAGTTCGCAGGGCATGAAAGAATTCCCCATACCCGTCCATGTAATTCCTCGCAGGGTTCCTTGGAGTTTTTCCCTCACTGGATCTGGAGTTCATTCACCACGGAGGGAATTGAACAGATCATTCGCCTCCTCAACAGACGCATTTTCGTGAATGATGGCCCGGAGGGCTTTCATCATGGCCACCGGGTGCTCATGCTGCCAGACATTTCTTCCGAGGTTTAGGCCGATAGCCCCTTTTTGCATGCCATCATAGACAAATTCGAAGACCTCGCGTTCTGTTTCACATATGGGTCCACCTGCCATGACCACCGGCACAGGGCAACCGTTGACGACTTTATCAAAATTCTCGCACCAGTAGGTCTTAACCACCTGAGCGCCTAATTCAGCGGCAATCCGACAGGACAGCCCTAGATAACGGGCATCTCTCTTTTCCAGCTCCTTTCCAACAGCTGTTACGGCCATGACCGGGATCCCATAGCTCCCACACTCATCCACCAGTTTTCCCAGATTTAAGAGGGAGTCATGTTCATACTCGCTTCCCACAAAGATCGACATGCCAACAGCGGCTACATTGAGCCGGAGGACATCTTGGATCGACGTGGTAATTCCCTCGTGGGAAAGATCTTTTCCGATGATGCTGGTCCCACCGGAAACTCTCAGAATAATGGGCGGACTGGTCCGTGGATTAACACAGGAACGTAACACGCCCCGCGTCACAAAGAGTCCATCGGCGTAGGGAATCAGTGGCTTGATAATTTCGCCCGGTTTTTCCAGCTTCCGAGTAGGACCCTGAAAATAACCGTGGTCGATCGGTAAAAAGAAACAGTGGCCGTCTGGCTGAATCAGCCGAGCCAGACGATTTTCCATTCCCCAATCCATGATAACATCCTCCTTTTGAAATCTGTTTTGCACCTTAATTTCCGGTGATCTATACCGTTCTCAGAACCAAGGATGAACGACCAACAACGGAACCGTTTCCGCTACTTTTGGGGTTCTATGATGACCTTGATGGAGTCCCTTGCCTCGGCAACCAATTTGAAGGCTTCACCAATTTCCGCCAAACCAAACCGGTGAGTAATCATCTCCTTAACCCGTAACCGTCGCAATCGAATCAGCTCAAGGGCTTGCAGATGGTCTCTGGGGCTTCCCGCGTAAGAGGTTGCCAGTGTTATATCGTTGCGAAAGAATAGATCATTGATAGAAAGAGGAACCGTTACACCAGGATCCGTCGGTGCAAAAAAGAGCACCGTGCCTCCTCTTTCGACCGATTCCATGCCCTGAATCTGGGCAGATCTCGCCCCGGTGCAGACCAGGACCAGATCGGCCAGCCATCCGTCATTGACCTCCCTGAGCCGAGAGGGAAGGTCCTCTCTCGCATCAAGAACCACATCGGCCCCCAATTGCCGGGCGGCCTCCAGACGTCTTTCCACAGTATCTGTTGCCACGATATGACCCGCCCCCATGGCTTTGGCCAGTTGAACATGGAGCAATCCGGCGATACCGCTCCCTATGACGATGACTGTCTCCCCTGGCTGCAGTCGGGCTATCCTCAAGGATCTAACAACGCAGGCCACGGGTTCGATAAAAGTCGCCTCATCAAAGGAGACCTCATCAGGAAGGAGATAGACACCTCTGTCCACGTTGATCGCCGGAAGGCGAACGTACTCGGCGAACCCCCCCGGGTCAAAATGTGTTTGGCGCAGCGTATCGCATACGGTGTGATCTCCCCTTAGACAGTAGCGACACCTGTTGCAGGGCACATGGTGTGAAGCGGAAACACGGTCCCCCTGTTTGTATTGGTGGACGCTCTCCCCCACCTCGACAATCTCCCCCGCAATTTCATGACCCAGTACCAAGGGCACCTTATCGCGGCGATACCATTCCATTACATCGCTACCGCAGATTCCGCTGGCCTCAATCCGGATCAGCAACTCGCCCGGACCTATTTGGGGTACTGCCATCTCCTCAAGTCGCACATCATGATTGTTATAGTACATCCCTACCCGCACGACGCCCTTACCTCGGCTTGTTCACCTGGAGTTGATATACCCGGCCGGCATAATATAAAGACGCCCCCTTCCTGTCAAAGATCCGGGGGCACCTTTTCATGAATCGAAGTTTCTCTGCCGCCACAGTACGGCTTAACGGGTTTCCACCTTCTCCCCTCTCTCCCTCAAAACCTTGTTCAACTTCTCCAGATGGTCCTCCCTGGGAGGGGAGAAAATATCGATTCCCTTAAATCCAGTGTTGGTCTCACCTCCGTGCTCTACATTGGGCGGATGAATGCAGACGTCACCGGCCTTCATCAAGAACTTCTCGTCCCCGCAGATGTGTTCCTCCTCGCCCTCCAGAAGGATGAGAACCTGCTCTGAGGGGTGACTATGCAGGGGAAATACGCAACCTGGGGGGTTTTCGATGAAACTCACCAGCATATTCTTGCCGGCAACTAAACGACTCTTTGACTCTTCTGTTAATGGAACAAGAGGTAAATCCTCGATGTGATAGAGGTACTTCGATTTTTTTTCTGACATCTTCCACCTCCTGTGAAAAAAATTGAAAGAGCTTAATCCAGCGATACCGGAAAAGCTCGATGACAGCGGAACTATCCTACATACTCAGCCAGCCTCCATCTACGAATATTACTTGTCCGGTGATGTAGTCGGATGCATCGGAGGCTAAGAAAACTGCAGCCCCTGCCAGGTCCTCCGGATCAGCCCACCTGCCCAGGGGGATGCGACCGGTAAGCTCGGCGAACCGTTCCTTATCCTGGCGGAGCGGTTCGGTGAGTTCCGTATTCACCCAGCCCGGTCCAATGGCATTCACCAAGATGTTATATTGTGCCCAATCATTCGCCATGGATTTGGTCAGTTGCGTTATACCCCCTTTGCTTGCCGCATAGGCTGGAACTCGCTTTCCTCCTTGCACGGCGATGAGGGAGGAGGTATTGATGATCTTTCCCTTCCTCTTTTGAGAGATCATTACCCGCGCAACCGCCTGGGCAAGGAAAAAGGGACCTGTCAGGTTGATATTGATCACCTCGTCCCAAGCACTTTCCAAGAAATCCTCAGAG
>JBGVTJ010000247.1:0-5296 GCA_041862515.1 Thermodesulfobacteriota bacterium
TGGTAATAAGAGAATCTATCTCAACAGTGGCGCGGGAACGCTCATGGTGGACTCTGCCATTCATGCGTTAGCCGATAAAGCTCGGTCTTCAAATCCCCAGCCTGGTGACATCGATCCTGGAGAGATAGCCACAGATTTACTGCATTGGGGTGTTCGGCAGATCGTTGCAGACTTTATTCATGCCAGCAAACCGGAGGAAATCAGTTTTCACTTTTCAACTACCCATGCCCTGTTCAATCTTGCTTTTTCTCTTCGAACCATTCTCACAAAAGGAGACAATTTGGTCGTTACCGATCTGGATCACATAGCCAATATATCGCCTTGGGAAGATATTTGGGGCTCGGAAAATGATTGTCAAATTCGACGGGCTAAGGTGAATGGCGAAGGTTGTTTAGATGCTGATCATTTGCTTTCATTGATTGACGAAAAAACTGGGCTGGTAGCCGTAACCATGGCTTCAAATGGTTTTGGATCCCTGGTTCCGCTGGAGGAGATCATTCCCCTTATTCGAAAGAAGTCACCCAGTTGTCTCATTTGTGTAGATGCGGTACATCATGCATTGCATGGACCAATTGATGTTCAAGAGATAGACTGTGACTTTTTGGCATTTTCCGGGTACAAACTCTTTGGGCCTATGCTCGGCGTGCTTTGGGGAAAAGAGCACCTCCTCCGTCGGCTTAAGCCGTATAGGGTTGAGACGAATAAAGACGAATCCCCTTACAAGTTTGAACAAGGTACGCTCAATAATGCCCTTCTTGCAGCGTTAGAAGGGACGTCAGAATATCTGCTTTGGCTAGGCGATGAATTGGCCATAGATATCGAACAAGAAATTCCCTTGAGGAGGGATAAATTACGATTCGTTATGAACGCAATTGCCAAGTACGAAGGCAAGCTCTCCCAATCGATTTTAGAAGGTTTTCAGGGGCTTGATAGGGATAAATTTCGATGCTACGGCATTACTGATCCAAAAAGGGTTCTTGAACGAGATCCCACTTTCTCATTTGAGATACGGGGGAAGAATCCCAAAGAAATTAAGAAATATCTATGGGAGGAGTATGGGTTTCAAATAGCTGACGGGAATCATTACTCTGCTGCTATCTACAGACATCTTGGTCGTGACAGCATATGTCGTGCTAGTTTTGCGCACTATGATACGCTTCAAATTGGTAAGTCATTTGTTGAAGCGCTGCAATCTCTTCTAAATTAGGATAGTAAGGGTAGGGGGCCTGGAATTTGAGATTCTCGAGAAAAGGCAAATATCCGTTGTTCACACCATGATAAACTGGACTTCAAGGGATCGCAAGGCTTCACGTTAGATTCTCATGATCACATGCCCTGGATATATCTCCTGCAGCTTTCCCTCTTTAACCAGGGGTTTCCCGTTAACGAACACCCAATCCAGGCCGGATGCAAATTGCTTCGGATTTTCAAAGGAGGCGTTATCCCGAAAATTCTCCGGAGAAAATATGAGTAAGTCCGCGAAAACACCCCGCTCAATTCGTCCTCGGTTGTCCAGGTTCAATCGGTTCGCTGGCGCCGAGGTCATCTTTCGGATAGCTTCTGACAGAGGGAAAAGCTTTCTTTCCCGACAAAAATGGCTGATTATTCGGGGGAAGGTCCCATAGGCCCGAGGGTGGGGAAATTTCCCCAAAATGCCGTCACTTCCTACCGTCTGTAGAAAATGCGTCATGGCACATTCAACGTCCTCTTTTGACATGGCGTGATAGATTGCAACGACCTGCAATTCTTCCTCAATCAATAGATCCAAAACTGCTTGTTCACTGGAGCTTCCTCTATCTCCGGATATCCGCTCAAGGGTTTTCCCCGTTAATCCTTGATTGTTTTGGCTCTGCACGGATGCAATCGTGATACCGGCCGGGCCACCTCTCCCCTCGATGGATTTTCTCAATGCGGCAAGGATTCCCTTGCGGATCTCAGGACTACCCGACCGCTGGTGGAATCCCTTCCAACCCCCTTCCATTGCCCACCCCGGAAGAAGCACCGATAGGGATGTGCATGATGCCTCATAGGGATACTGGTCGAATGCGATGTCAATTCCCTGTTGGAGGGCGGGCTCCAATTTCTCCAAGACCTTCGGCATATTTCCCCAATTATTTTTCCCCGAGCATTTCAAATGGGAAATATGGATTCTGCAGCCGGTCTCCCGACCCACGGTTATCATTTCCTCCAATGCCTGAAGAAGCTCGTCTTGCTCATTGCGAATGTGGGCTATCACAATCGAGTCATAATCCTTCACCACTCTGCCTAAGGAAATCAATTCGTTTGTGTCTGAATAGCTGGATGGAGGATAAACCAACCCCAGAGATAAGCCCACGGCGCCCCCGTTCAGACCATCTGCCAATAACTCTCCCATCCGGTGCAACTCTTCCTGGGAGGGCAAAGCAATCCTATGTCCCATGACTGCAAGTCGCAAATTGCAGTGTCCAACAAGGCTCATGAGGTTTAGTGGGATCTTCTTTTCTCCTAATGTTTGAAAAAAGTGCTTCACATCCCACGGCTTCCACTCATCTTCCAGGGGTCCTGCCAGAGGCTCAATCATTTCTTTCACGTATTCTTTTGAGGTTTCCGTTAGAGGTGCAGCTGAAATCCCATCCTGACCGATCAGTTCCGTTGTAACTCCCTGATAGATCTTATGCGTAAGGGGGGAGCCGTTAAGATACAGGACATCCGAATGACTATGCATATCGATAAACCCCGGCGCAGTGATTCTCCCCTCGGCTTCGATCAGCTTTTTCGGATCAATATGACCCACGTTTCCAACCTCAACAACCTGATCTCCACGGATCGCTACATCTCCTGAAAATGGGGGAGCCCCCGTTCCGTCAATAATAATCGTATCTTTGATAAGCCAATCGATCATATTAATCTTCCCCTCACTGGGCCCTCCTCAAGGTAAGTAACAAGGGTCGGGTCTTGGTATTTGCATTCTCAATCAGAACCTTTGAAGTGGGAGGGCTCCACGAGAGACATCGATCCAACCCTCCTTCCACTCTCCTCCGCCTTTTCCCTTCCTCGAGAATGTGTTAGAATATTCAGTGAATTTATCCCGATTATACCCGAAATCGATGACAAGAAGCCATGAAAAGCCGACGGCGAAGGATATAACAAGGGAATGAGAAACAAGAAGGGAGCCGCGAATATGGCCAGGACCGATGCGCCTTCCTCAACCGACTTTATTCGTGAAATTATCGACGGGGATTTGAGGGGAAACAAGAACGAAGGTCGAGTCGTCACCCGATTTCCACCGGAGCCAAACGGGTATCTTCACATTGGACACGCCAAGTCCATCTGCCTTAATTTTGGCATCGCCGCCCAATATGGTGGCACCTGCAATTTACGATTCGATGATACCGATCCAAGCGGTGAGTCCGTTGAATACGTGGAATCGATCAAATCAGACGTTCGATGGCTTGGATTTGATTGGGATGATCGACTGTTCTACGCATCCGACTACTTCGATCGACTTTACCAGTATGCCGTGCAGCTGATCAGAGATGGCAAAGCATATGTGTGCAGCTTGAGCCCAGAGGAAATAAGGGAGTACCGCGGTACCCTAACGAGGCCGGGCAAGAACAGCCCGTATCGGAACCGTTCTGTCGAAGAGAACTTGGACTTGTTCGAGCGCATGCGGGCGGGAGAATTCGAGGAGGGAGCCCACGTGCTTCGCGCAAAGATCGACATGGCATCTCCAAATATAAATATGCGAGATCCGACCATTTACCGCATTAAAAAGGTGCCACACTACAGAACCGGCAACAAATGGTGTATTTATCCGCTGTACGACTTTACCCATTGCCTGTCGGATTCAATAGAAGGGATCACGCATTCCATCTGCACGCTGGAATTCGAAAACAATCGCCCCTTGTACGACTGGGTCCTTGACCAATTGAACGTCGACTGTCATCCCCAGCAGATCGAGTTCGCTCGCCTCAACCTTAGCTACACCTTTCTGAGCAAGCGTAAGCTCGTGGAATTAGTAGAAAAGAGGCATGTTGCCGGGTGGGATGATCCACGGATGCCTACACTTGCTGGGATGCGGAGACGCGGTTACACGCCGGAGGCAATCCGAACCTTTTGCGAGCGCATCGGGGTGGCCAAGCGGGATAGTATCGTCGATGTGGCCCTGTTCGAGCATTGCCTTCGCGAGGATTTGGATCGGCGGACACCCCGTGTGATGGCCGTACTGCGTCCCCTTCGTGTGGTCATTGACAACTATCCGGAAGACCAAACGGAGGAATTGGATGCTCCCTACCATCCACAGGATCCCAGTATGGGATCACGGAAGGTTCCTTTTTCACGCGTGCTCTACATCGAACGGGAAGATTTTCTCGAGGAGCCCCCGAAGAAATTCTTCCGTCTGGCTCCGGGTCGTGAGGTGAGGCTCCGATACGCTTACTATATAAGATGCATAGGAGTGGTTAAGGATGAACGAACCGGCGAGGTGGTCGAGGTGCATTGTACCTATGATCCGGAGACACGAGGCGGTTGGTCTTCAGACGGGCGCAAGGTCAAGGGCACTATACACTGGGTTTCGGCTGCTCATTCGCTCCCGGCTGAGGTACGCCTGTACGATCGCCTCTTCCAAATAGCAGATCCAACCGGTGAAAAGGACGGCAATGGTTTTACGAGATACTTGAACCCGAGGTCGTTGGAAACACTGACTTGTAGCCTTGTCGAGCCAAGTCTGGCCGATGCGGCACCAGGAAGCCGGTACCAGTTCGAAAGGCTTGGCTACTTCTGCGTGGATTCCGTTTATTCTTCCGAGGGGGCACCTGTATTCAATCGGACAGTTACGTTACGAGATTCGTGGGCCAAGATCGCGAGCAAGGAGGAGAACGAGAGAAGGACTCGAAAATAGCGTTTCTTAAGAAATCAGAGCAAAAAAGGGTTTAACTCGATCTGAGCTAAACCCTTGCCTCTCAATGGCTGGGGGACCAGGATTCGAACCTGGGTTCACGGAGTCAGAGTTCTTGAGAGGGGATTCCCAGAAGTTATTGAAAACATTGGGAATCGCTTTTTTATCAAGTAGTTAGGCCCTTTCTGAAACATCACAGAACATCACAGAAAGTCCGCATTTTACCTATCAGTTCACAACATATTTCACAACAGGGTAAAAGGGGGATAATGGTCGTTTCAACCACTTCAATTGAAAAAGTTGATTTTTTCCTTGACAAAGGAATCATGATTTGTTACATTAGATGATAGAAAAGTACGTCTATATTGGGACGCCCCGAAGGAGGTGAAAACCGGGGCGGTAAAATTGAATAAAAGTCCT
>JBGVTJ010000248.1:0-4659 GCA_041862515.1 Thermodesulfobacteriota bacterium
TGGCAAAGTAAAAAGCTCCAAATTCAAGGCGCGCAAATCCTGAGGAATGAGGCGTACTTACAGTACGCTGCAATGACGAAGGATGCAGCGCAACGCAGAAGTTGGACTTTTTACGAAGCCATCAAGAATGGTTAGCCAAAATTCTTTACTGTTCGCTCCGGGGAACCCGGGCAACAACGGTTCAGAAATGGTGGCCTGCTCCCCCTCGAAGGGTGCGCACTTCTTCAGTGGATAACGCTCGGGGACAACGGTTTTCTCCATTTACCACAAGACTCCAGAGCGAAAAAATCTTTGATACGCGCTCAGAGCTCGCTTTTCGAGTTTTTCAGAGATCTGTCTAGAGGAACTTTCCCATGGGCAGAACCGTAATCCCCGCTCCTTCGAGATTCCTTCGGATCGTTTGCGCCAACTGAGCGGCTCCAGGGGTGTCGCCATGCACACAGATAGAATCAACCTCCAGGTCGATAAGATCCCCCTCAATGCTCTGGAGCTTCCCTTCCTGTACCATCCGAATGACCCGTTCTCCTACCTTCTCGGAATCATGGATCACCGAGCCTTCCCTCTTCCGGGAAACGAGGCTGCCATCCCTATGATAAGCCCGATCGGCGAATGCCTCTCGAGCTACCTTTAACCCACTTTCTGAGGCGATCTCAGCCATCTTTGAGCCTGAAAGGGCGACTAGAATGAGGTTCTTATCCAGCGCCAGAATAGTCTCGCAGATAGCACGGGTCATGGGTTCATCCTTTGCTGCCAGATTGTACAGCTGTCCATGAGGTTTCACATGCTGGAGCGAGAGCCCCTCGATTTGGGCAAAGGCGGATAGGGCTCCAACTTGATAGATCAGGTCATTCCTCACCTCTCGAGGGGTTAATTCCATTGATCGCCGTCCAAATCCCACGAGGTCGGGAAATCCGGGATGGGCACCCACCGAGACGCCATGTTTTTTCGCCAAGGAGATCGTCCGTTCCATTACGATGGGATCCCCGGCGTGGTAACCACAGGCGATGTTGGAGGAGGTGATATGAGACATCATCTCCTCGTCAAAACCCAAACGATAGATGCCGAAGCTTTCCCCCATGTCACAGTTTATGTCAACACTCATCATTTCTTCCTCCCTTGGTTCCCCTCTCAATGGCATTACATGGGGAATCCTTCGGTAAGAACATTAATGGAATAACGGGGAAAAATCAACTCATATCTCTGAGGTGCCAAGACAATTACTGAGGGGGTGGGTAGGGAAGGGGGAGAAAGCCCCTTTCGGGTGTCAGTCTCAAACATCCTGATGGGGGGAATTCGGAGGATGGTACCTCATCCTGGTTGGATCGATCTCGCGCCCCCCGTCATTACTGTTCCGGATCTTCAATACGTCTGTGCTGAAGAGATCCCATTATGATGAGAGTTTGATAGATTTTCGGCAATCGGGTAAGATATGGGGAAAATGCACCTTATGTGGGGAAAATGATCTTGGTCAAGGACTCGATGAGTACACAAGGGTCCTTGAAACGGGGATGTAAGGTGGAGAAAAACGAGCGGTTTGAAATCCGTATAGCGGGATTTGGTGGCCAGGGTGTTGTGACCATAGGGAGGATATTGGGGGAAGCCTTTACTCTATATGAAGGCAAGAATTCGGTAAATACTCAATCCTACGGTCCAGAATCCCGGGGTGGTGCTTGTAGATCGGAAGTCGTTGTTTCAGAAGGAGAAATCCATTACCCAAATGTGAGGAAAGCAGATCTTTTCATCGCGTTTTCTCAGGTAGCCCTCAATACATACATCGCTGACTTGAGGGAAGGAGGCATATTGTTGCTTGACCCTAGCTCAGTGAAAGACGTGCCTCGTCGGGATAAATATCAGGTATATGAAGTGCCTACCATGGAGATGGCCCATAATATAGGTGGAGTAAAATTTCAGAACTCCGTTGCGCTGGGGGCATTATACCCGTTGATAGCTCATATGATCAAAGAGTCGTCATTACGGAAGGCAATCTCGGGGAACGTCCCTCCCGAAACGGTTGAGATCAACCTGAGAGCCTTTGAGAGGGGAATGCGCTATGCCAAAGAAGGCAAGGCGAAGTGAGGCGGCAACCATTTCCCCGGAGCCACATTTTTTGAAACCCGGGAAATATTATCTTCAGGGCAATCAAGCCTGTATTGAAGGGGCATTGATGGCCGGATGTTGCGTTTATGCGGGTTACCCGATAACGCCGGCAGTAGAAACAATGGAATATGCCTCAAAAAGGTTTCCTCAGGTTGGGGGCCGCTTCATCCAGATGGAAGATGAGATCGCTTCCGCTTGCGCATTGATAGGGAGTTCCTGGGGAGGTGTGAAGGCGATGACGGCAACATCGGGTCCGGGGTTTTCCCTGATGCAAGAAGCCATATCCATTGCAATCATGTCAGAAACGCCTATGGTGATCATCGATATTCAGCGGGCGGGCCCGGGACAGGGCTATATCACGGCAAGCCAGCAGGATATCATGCAGGCGAGGTGGGGGCACCATGGCGATGGACCTATCATCGCCCTCGCTCCTTCGTCCGTGCAGGAAATGTTCGATCTTACCATTGAGGCTTTTAATTTATCGGAGAGGTGGAGGACGCCGGTATTGGTTATGGTAGAGGAGACCGTTGGACATATGTGGGAATCTCTGATTGTTCCATCCAGGGATGAAATAGAAGTTATCGAGAGAAAAAAACCTCAGGATTTGGGAATAATGCCCCAAGATTACTTGCCTTGGGGTCATGATATCGTGGCTCCCATGGCAAATTGGGGTGAGGGGTATAACGTAAATTTCGTTGCGCTGGTTCACTTAGAAGACGGAAATATCTCGAGATATAGCCCTCAAGCGAATTACCATTGTGTCGAGAGATTGCAGAATAAGATTGAGGGAAACGTGAATCAGATTGCCCGAATTGAAACGAAATTTTTAGAAGGCTGCAAACACATTATCGTCTGTTACGGTGCCGTATCGAGGACAGCAATGGAAGCGATAATAGATGCGCGCGAGATGAGTGGCTTGGAGTTAGGTTATGTAAGGTTGGTAACGCTTTGGCCCTTTCCCGAAGAAAAATTGAGAGAGATAATCGGTGATGTGGACACGATTTTCGTCCCTGAAATGAATTTGGGGATGATGAAGCATCCCATTACCGAGGCACTGAGAGACCGGTGCAGGAAGGTCGTATCCATACCCAGTCTTGGCATATTGCATTCGCCAGAATATATCCTCTCGAAGATCTATGAGGAGATATCATGAAAAGGCATCCGATGCTCAAATACCTTAAAGAAGAGGGCCCCATGGGGCCTCGAATGCCCTTGATTTTTTGCCCTGGTTGTGGTTCCGGGCAAGTGTTGAATTATACGTTACATGCCGTGGATGAGATCATAGGGGAAGACAAGATCAGGAAAGAACAGTTTCTCTTTATCTCAGGTATCGGCTGCTCAGGCCGAATTACCAGCCATTATTTGAATTTTGATTCAGCCTGGACGATCCATGGGAGAGCCTTGGCCGTAGCAACAGGAGCACTTCTGGCAAATCCGGCATTCAAAATCATTGTTTTTACAGGAGATGGAGATACCGGTTCGATTGGGGGTAATCATTTTATTCACGCGTGTCGCCGAAACATCGATGTGACGATTCTGTGCCTGAACAACGGTCTTTATGGAATGACGGGTGGCCAACATGCCCCTACGACGCCCATAGGAACAATCACAACGACAACGCCGTATCGTAACAGGGAAGCAGCTTTTGATCTGTGCAAACTGGCCGAGATTGCAGGGGCGAGCTATGTGGCCCGATGGACAACGGCCCACCCACGACAAGTCATAAAATCGATTATGAAGGGGATCAGAAAGAAAGGGACGGCCTTTATCGAGATTCTATCACAATGCCCTGTCCATGAGAGGATGTTGCCGGTGGCTCTTTTGAAGCGATTCAAGGAGAGTACGATACGGATAAGCAAAACGGAGGAATCCCGCCACGGGAAAACTCCTATCGGGGAATTCTGCGATGTTGATCGAAAAGAGTGGAACGAATCGTATCAAGAGATCATCGATCAATTTCTCGCGGTGAACGGTAAAGCCCATGAACAGATTGTGGATTGACGAGAGATACTGCAAGGGCTGTTTGATATGTTTAGACGTTTGTCCAACAAAGGCCCTTAAGCCTTCTCAGGAAATCAATGCCAAGGGCTATATCTTGCCCACGAGTAACGATATGAAACGCTGCACAGGCTGTGGATTATGTGAACTGATGTGTCCGGATTTTGCCATTGCCATCGAGAAAGCCGAAGGCTAATCGATTTAACTCAGGAGAAAGATTATCGGCTATTGCTCTTTAGATATTTAGCTTTCTCACCCCTTTCCCCTTTCAAAGGATCGGGAGGAATTTGTTGATCTCATAAGGGTGAATCTTCACCCGGTAATCATCCCACTCCACCTTTTTGCTCAGGGTGAAGTTCCTGAAGACATGCTCCCCCAGGGCATCCATTACCAAATCGCTCTTCTCCGTCAACTCTATTGCCTCGATTAAACTACCGGGCAGGGAATCAATGCCCAATTCCTTCCTTTCATCCACGCTCAAGTGGTAGACATCCTTTTCGATGGGACCCGGCAAATCGTACTTCTCCTCGATCCCCTTAAGCCCGGCTGCTAACATCACCGAAA
>JBGVTJ010000249.1:0-5306 GCA_041862515.1 Thermodesulfobacteriota bacterium
GACCCAAAAACTGTTGATTTGTGGTAGAAATATTGACTTTGACTCAACCGGAGAGACGGGTATCGAATTTTTCCCTTCTCCCAAAAGGTGTGGGACTCAGGCCGAGGTTGGAAATCCCGTTGCCTCACCCTTCTCAACTGTCAACTAAAATGTAACCATCAACCCCAAATAACTCCCAACAAGACCCAACCTAAACCAACTTAACGATTTCCCGCAAATCTTTTACTGGCCTGGTATTTCGGCATATATTGGGGGGTTGCCGGCGTTCTGCATTTCTATGGATTTCGCCCTTCATCTGCAATGAGATGATCCCATTATCCCTAATATTGAGTGGATTCCAGCACGTCATCCTCATACATCTTCTCGAACTTTAGCTTGTGTTTGGCTTCCTCTTGGGCCAACATCTGAAACAATTTTTTCACGTCCAGATCGCCGCACCTTTCTGCAGATCGAAGGTAGAAGTTACGGGATTTCTCCTCGCTCTTAACGGCATACCGGAGAATTTCCTGATAATCCATATCCCTGCTATAAGGGATATCCTCCAAATACTCGCTAATCTTCAAATCGGGCACTTCACGGAACTCGTAACTCCTCAGTCTCGCCATATCCAAGTCCTCCAACATTTTCTTGTGGCCCCTTTCCTCGTCTGCCAGTTCCTCGAACATCTTATTCATGCCCGGCTTGGCTCGTTCACTGGCCATTTGATAGAACATTGCGGCGTCGGCCTCTTTTCTTATGGCTTGTCGGACAATATCCTCAAAAGTATTCAATTTCATGTCACTCTCCTTTGTCTCCAAATTGATCCCCAAAGGGAAACTACCCATGACGGAATAGACCGGTACTTTCCTGAAATCCTCATGTCATCCGAGGAATCCTCTCATGTTGACGAAGAAGGCAGTCACGAAACGCTCTGTTGCATTGATTTCATTTCACACACCCTCCAACTAAGTCCTTCGATTCATAAGTCCGAAGACGAACTTATTTAGACTTCGACTGAGCGACTCGACATGTCTTCGACCCTGAGGCTCAGACCCGAAGGGAGCTCGTCGACATGTCTCAGTCGAAGCCCTCAGGACTTAGTGCTGTCCTCGGCCATGAACCCTCGGCGTGAGTTCGGTCGAACGCTCCATTCGGCCTGAGCTCATGGCCGAAGGCGGGCCGAATGGAGCGAGCAATTTCCTAGACTCAATTTGGTAAAATACGTCACCGTATTTGCGAATCCAAGCACTAGGGGAATATAAAAACCAGGTCCCCTCTCTCAAGCAAGGGGAAGAACTCCTCAATATCTCGGTTGAAGAGGGAGATGCAACCATCCGTCCAATCGATCTTGGCACGATTGAGGGCCTCTGAATGAGTTCCGTGAATCCCTATCCCCCCTCCTAAGCCAATACATCTGCCCTCCCTCAAGGGGATTAATCCCTGAGCACAGGCCTCTTCATGCCTTTTCGCATCGTCCCGGGTCGGGTAATTAAGCAGGATAAACCTCGACCACTCGTCATGGAATCGCTTCGACACAACCCGGAAGATCCCTTCGGGCGTGGATTTGTCCCCTTCATACAGTTTCTGTTTGTCGGGGCTCTGGCCAAAAACAACGGCATATGTCTTTACAAACTTCTCATCTAAATAGAAAAAAAGCTTTCGCTTCGCCTTTATGACGACGATGCTAGCCCGAGAAGGGAAGATTCCCTTATCCTCACAGATCTCACCGACGGATTTGGTGTAACCATAGGGCGAACCGAGGACTATAAGGGAGAAAAAGAGGACGATGAAGAAAGGGCCTCCTTTCACTATGCCTTTCCTCGCAAATCTCAGGGGTCTCCTCAAAAGGAGCCCTTCCCTCCCCAAAAACGGCTCATGCTCCTTTGGCGCCATGCGCATCGTATTTCGCGCTTCGATCACCTTAAAATTGCTCCAATGCTCTCGCTTTCCTTCCTATTCTCCTCCTCACAATGTCTTTCTATCTCCTCCTTTTTCTTGAGGAGCTCAACCGAAATTTCCGATCACACCGCACAAGAACGCCGCAAGAAAACACCTCGAGGGTCTGGTTTAGGCATAGGCCAAAGGAAGAGGCTCGTGATTGGTCGGTCAATTCACATTTTCCGCGTTTCATCCTTCAAAGCCTTTTCTAGTCGACGAATCTCCTTTTTGATCTCCCCTCCCTCTTCGCAGTATTGTAAGGCCTTTTCGAGGTGGATCAAGGCGTATTTCAATTCCCCTCTCTTGCTGAAGTAGGTGCTGAAATTTCTGTGAGAATTGCAGGCATCACCCCTTTTGCCGTAAACCATTGCCAGGCTGTAATAAAGGTCGACAATATCTGGATTGATCTCCTTTGCCCTTAAATAAGCATCGAGCGAAGCTTCTAAATTACCCTTTTCCTGATAAGTCCGACCCATATAATAGAGACTGAGAATGTCTTTAGGATGAATACCCAGCGATTCCTTTAAGACGGAAGCCGCCTCATCCAGCCTTCCCTGTAAGAAATAACAGATACCCAGTTCCCGGAGAACCCCTCCGTCCTTGGGAGATAAATGTCTTGCCCGCTCGAGTGGACCGATGGCGAGATCTATCCTCCCCATTTTCTTGTAGGCCAAGGCGAGGCCGTAAAGGCCATCCAAATCAGCTGCCTTCCCGTTCAGGATAGATGTAAAATGTTTTATGGCAACCTGGGATTCCCTTTCTTCCACAAAGAGTATGGCCTGGACGCGTTTCAGGTCTTTCCCATCCTCCTTGAAGGCTTTCGCAGGGGAATCCCGCAGTCTCTCCATGAGATAGCTAATTCGGTCCTCGATGCCCGGATGAGTCGAAAGGTAATCCGGAGGTGTTCCGGGGGAAAGGGATGCCATCCGCTGCAATTTCTTCAAGAAGGATAGCAGCCCCCAACCGTCATAGCCTGCTTTGGTGAGGTATTGGAAACCCAATTGGTCTGCCTCCCTTTCATCCTCGCGGCTATATTTCAATGCCAGCGCTTGGCCTGTAGCAACAGAGCCAGCCGTTATCGCCCCTGTTGCCTTTCCGCCCGCAATTACCCCGGCTAGAATGCCCGCTATGGTTATCAAACTCAATTTCTTCGATCTCTCGATCCTCTCGGCGATATGCCTGGCCTTGATATGGCCGATCTCATGACTCACAACACCCGCCACCTCATCTTCCGAAGAAGCCATGACGACGAGCCCGCTGGCCAAGAAGATATGCCCCCCTGGAATGGCAAAGGCGTTTGGATCGGGGCTCTTCACTACATAAAAACGGAAATCGTAGGGAGTCCCACCAATCTCCGAAAGGATTCGGTTTCCCACCCCATCCACATACTGCTGAACGGTGGGATCCCGCACGAGATCCAATTGCTTCTCAATCTGGAGAACCAACTTCCGTCCCATCTCCTTTTCCTTTTCCACCGATAACGATGCATAGGCACTGGGTGAGTCGAGACTCAATATGGTCCCCCCCCACCCGTAGAGCAAGAAGAGCGGCGCTATAATAATCCGCCATTGATGCCTTTTCTTCTTCACCACCGTTTCCTTCGAGCTCCCACCGTCTTCCAGATCCTCCCATTGAGGGCTAGTCCGCGGTCTGACGGTACTCAGGAGATATTCTCTCCTTTGGCAGATAAACTCATTTACGATCGGGCGGACGGTCTTACCCCCCCGCCTTTTCATCTTCGGCCATTTCCTCCTTTTTCCTGAAAATCTTCGCCATAATTATACCAATTTCGAACAGTCCGATGAGGGGACCCGCCATCATGATCTGCGTGGCGACATCAGGAGGGGTTAGAATTGCGGCTATAACAAAAATCAATAATATGGCATATTTCCTCTGTCTGGAAAGCGTTTGGGGACTGACGATCCCGGCTTTGGATAAGAAAACGATGAACAGGGGTAATTCAAAGACGAATCCAAAGGCCAGCAAGAGCTTCGTGCTGAAAGAGAAGTATTCCTTAATGGCCAACATGGGTTGGATGTTATAGCCGGCGAAGCCCAGGAGGAACTTAAACCCATAGGGACACACGATGTAGTAACCGAAGAGGGTTCCAAGCAAGAAGAGAATTGACGAAAAGAATACGAAGGGAACCACGTACTTCTTTTCATGGCTATAAAGGCCCGGGGCGATGAAGGCCCAAACCTCAAAAAGGATGACCGGAGCGGTGAAAAAGATACCCGCTACCAGGGAAACCTTCAAATAAACGAAGAAGGGTTCGGTTACCCCGGTAAAGATCAGGGTACCCTCCTCCCCCATCGCCTTCAAGAGGGGACGCACTAAAATCTGGAAAAGCTTCTCTTTAAAAAAATAGGAGCCGACGAAGCCGATGCCGATCGCAATCAAGCATTGAATTAACCGGTTCCTCAATTCCTCCAGATGGCCGGTGAAGGACATCTTGGCTTCATCCATCGGGAGCCGTCTCTCCTTTTCCCCTTCCCTTTTTCTTCCCTGTCACCTCCCCCTCATCTGAGGTATCCGGCGCGGGAGCCGCCTCCTCTTGCGATTCCTGCTCTGATTCACCCTTCTGCTCATCCATCCCTTCCAGTCCAAAATCCCCCTCTTCCTCGAAGCTAACCTCCTCCCCTAGGACTTCCGTAACGTCTTTGAACTCCTTGGTTTCCTCATCGAATTGTTCCTTGATATCATTCGTGGCCCGCCGAAACTCCCGCATAGCTTTTCCCAAACCCCGGGCTATTTCGGGCAGCTTTTTGGGCCCCAGTATGATGAGGGCGAGGCCCAAGATAACCAGGAGCTCAGGCATCCCTATGCCGAACATACACCCGTTCTCCCCATCAACGTTGACGAATTTATACCATACCCAATGCCATATTGCAACATACTTCCGGAGCGGGAAAGCTTTCGGTGTTGAATTTTCAACTGCGGGGTGATATATACCTAATGAAATCTATCCGGAAGGGAACCGTGGTTCTCCTGCAACAGATTCGCTATGCTGTTATACTCCTGCTGATCATCGTCATTGCCGGAACCTTTGGATACACGCTCATCGAAGAGTGGCCCTTACTCGACTCCCTTTACATGACGGTCATTACCATCACCACGGTGGGATATGGTGAGGTTGGGGTGCTGTCGAGGACCGGAAGGTTCTTTACCATTGGCCTGATTATCAGTAGCGTGGGCATTGTAGCTTATCTGGTAAGCCGGATAGCCGGGATTGTGGTAGAGGGTGAAATCAGGAAGCTCATGGGGAGGAGAAAATTGGAAAAAGCCATCCATCGGCTCAAGGACCACTATATTATCTGCGGTTATGGGCGCATTGGCACCTACATCTGCAGAGAGTTTAAGGGCGAGGATCTCCCCTTCGTGCTCATTGA
>JBGVTJ010000250.1:0-8135 GCA_041862515.1 Thermodesulfobacteriota bacterium
CGGCATTGACCTTGAGCAGTACCCGGTCACCCCTCTTGATGAATGCCTCTATGCCCCCGATGGCGTTCAGACCTCGGTTCACCGTCTGTGCCCTGTCCTGACCGAGCACGATGCTCATCTTGCCATCGAGGCCGGGGATGGAGAAATCGGGTAACCTTGCCAGTTCATCTCCGTTTTGTGATGGGCCGGGGCCCGCACTGTCATAGAGCCAATAGCTCAGAGAACAGGCTGCTGCAATGGAAGCGCCTGCCTTGATCGTTCTCAGGAAAAATTCCCTCCGGTTGATCGAATTGTCTTTCGGGAGTTGGTTCATGTGCTGGCCCCGGATAACTTTCGTATCAACGTGCGGGCAAACCTTTCGGCTTCCCCTTTGTCTTCTGCCGCATGGACTCCCGCGAGGAATTTCCCGTGGCTAAAAATCAGTTCAAAGGTGTCGAGAATCTCCACCAGCTTCGCCCCGGGGATATTAATATCCGATTTCACGTCGACTCCCCCGTTTTCAATGAGAAACCCATGGTAGGCCGCAACAAGTCCCGAAGCCTCTGATGAGTCCTCCCGTAGAGACAGAAATGCCGTCAGTTCAGTATCTTCCAAGGTGTAATTCGCCATAAAAACATCGTCGAGACGATCAAAGCCGAAGGCGTCGGAAATGAGAAGTATTATGCTGTCTTTTTCGAGATGTTCCCGGGGGAATAATGTCAGTTCGTCTATCCTTTCGTCATACACTCCCGTTTTCTTGATAAACCGGTGGGCGAATGACTGCATTGTCTCGTCCATCTTGCCCGTGGTAACCGCGGCTATCACCTCCACGTAGTATCGACCATGAGCGAAAAACAAGGCATTTTCCGTCCTGTATGCAAAGTCGGTCAGGGAAACATTCTCGGCATCCTCTCGTCTTTGAATGCTGTAAACGGCAAAGGCCCTTCGGATGGTTCCCATATCATATACAAATACCTCCATCCAGGAGTTAGGGTCACCTTTTTCCGCGAGCCGTTGGCTTAGAAGGCTCAAGAACCCTGCCGACAGGTACAGTTCAGCCTTGCCGTTAATCTTGTCCGATAGGTTTTCGGGCCCGAATATCTCTGGCGGGCTCAAAGGTACCATCCCTTCAGCTAGACCGATGAGGGTATCTCCAGACAGATCGAGTGTGGAAGTGGCGGGATTGCCCGCCCGAGGGTCACTACCGACAAAGATCGCTGGATTATAGTGGAACTGCTTGAGGAAAACCCCGATGGTAATCCCAGTCAAGGCCAACAGAATACCAAGGCCGATGTAAGTTTCGCTCTTCGGAGGCTGACCCTTCACCGAGATATCTTCCACCCCTGAGACCCTCTTTTCCCTCAATGATAAAAATACCAGATTGTGAGAAAAAAAATCCACTTCCTCCAGAGGTCCCCTGTCCGATGCAATGTCCCATCGAGCGGTCTTCCCCCCCAATGAGGGGAAATAGACTCCCCTTGATTATCGCCCAAAGCATAAGTGGGTTATTCCGAACGTTACCTCTCTTTTTTTCCTCCTTGACGAATCCCATTTTGCCATTAGATTAAGGGAAATGACAGCCTTCAGCGGCTGCCGGTAACACTGAATAGGAATCGTCTCATGAGGAACCTCTGCCCTTTAAGAGAAAAGATTAAGCAGATGGAAAAACCCCAAGGGAGAAATACCCTTTAGTGACGCAAATGACGGACGTTGAGCACATTGGTGTGGTGCGGAAAATCTTCTCTACCATTACCGAGAAATACGATTTCTTAAACCATTTCTTCAGCCTGGGGCGAGATGTTGCCTGGCGCCGCTCCGCTGTGGAGAAAATGCGCTTCTTCCGAACTTACCGCTTTCTGGATGTAGCTACTGGCACCGCGGACTTGGCTATTGAGGCCGCCCACAGGCATCCGTGTATTCAGGTAATAGGGGTGGACTTCGTTCGGGATATGATGGAATTGGGTCGGCTCAAGATCGAAAAGAGGCGTCTGTCAGATAGAATCCGGCTGCTTACCAGCGACGCCCTCGACCTGCCCTTCCCAGACAACAATTTCGACGTGACCGGGATCGCCTTTGGCATCCGAAATATACCGAATAAAATCCGTGCATTGCGGGAGATGATCCGGGTAGTAGTGCCAGGCGGTCAAGTGATGGTGCTCGAAATGACGTTGCCGCGTAACCGGTTTATCCAGGGAATCTATCACATCTACCTAAATCGAATACTGCCCATCCTGGCTCGAGCCTTTTCCCCCAATCCAGCTGCCTATGACTATCTCGCTGATTCGATAATGGATTTCCCCTCAGCGGAGGATTTTGCCAGATTAATGGATGAAGCCGGACTAAAGGAAGTGGAAACATTTCCCCTTACCCTGGGGATTACACATCTGTATGTCGGAATGAAACCGGAGAAACTAAGGCCAATTCAATCGAGGTGTACTCTTAACCCACCCTCCACGCAATGATATTCCTCAAATCTCTCCTTGCATTACCTTGTTCAGCCAAAGGGATTAAAGAAAGATTCGTGACCGCAGTTCTTCGGCGGACAATTCATCTAAAAAATCCCGACCTGTCATCCTTGCTCTTAAACCTCATTTTCTGCTATCGTTGGAACACTTGCCGGGATGGCCTCGGAAAAGGGTGCCAGATGGGTCAACAAAAACCATCTTGACCATCCTTATTAGATGCGTATTTGCTCACCCTTTGTACCATTGTCCTCCTTTCCCTTGTAAAGGGTTATCACCATGGCCGGATGGGACTATACCGGTCCAATAGTATCGATGAATGGGGTGAGCTTTTTGTCTCGATCGGCCGAGGGGAAATCTCGGATATCTGGAGATTTGTAAAGATTCATTTTGTTTGCTACGATTACTACTGGGAGGTATTTTGACGGGAAAAACGTTTCGGGAGGAGGGATAAAGGTGATTTTCAAGAAAGAAAAAGAGGTGATCAATCTTATCTTAAAGCATATCAATACGGTGGAAGAGAGCCTAGCGACGGCTATGGAAACGGTTGAAACCTATCTCAAAGGTGATATACCCGGAGCAAAGTCTCTAGCGCTCAAGGTGGACCGTATTGAAACACAAGCCGATTTTATCCGTTACACCATCCGGGATAAGCTCTATTTGGGAGCTTATTTGCCCATGATCCGTGAGGACATATATAATCTCATAGAGAATATTGACAGGGTGTGCAACGCTGCGGAAGCCTGCTGCGACTTCTTTCTGGATCAGCGGCCGGAGATCCCCGAGGAAATGAAGCCCCAATTTCTTCGAATGGCCCAAGAGTCCTTCGGCATTATCGGCCCCCTCAAGGAGGCCATGTTAAGCTACCTCGAGGGAGGAGGCAAGTTCAAGGTAATACGGGAAAAAGCAAAACAGGTTGGCATCAAAGAGTCCGATGTGGATAAGATCGAGTGGGACCTAACGAGGAACATCTTTACCTCTCCCCTTGACTGGGGCCATAAGGTCCATCTGAAACTCTGTCTGGACCTTATCGTGGAGATATCAGATAGAGCAGAAGATGCCGCGGACCAACTGGAACTTGCCACCATAAAATCTCGGATCTAGAATTTTGGATTCGAGGTGCAACGGTTACTAAACTACCAAATCCTTTGAAGAATTGTTGCAAAGATCTTCCAGCGCCTATGCCCCGGGTATATCCTCCGTGTTCGAGCTGAAATAAAAGGGTCGGATCATTTGGATTGTGCCAAACTGTGAAGCCTCGCCATATCTTCGGAAAAAACCCGGTGCCAGGAGCGGTTCCTTCCGGCCGCGGCTGGGTGGTAGGTGGGGAAAAAGATCCGGTTTTCCCTCTGAACTATCCTTCCCCTCCCTTCCGATAGCCGATTCCTCCCCAGGAGGGCCTTGGTGGCAACACCTCCCAAGAGGCAGATGATGGCCGGGTCGATCACATCAATCTGTCGCCGCAGATGAGCTTGAATACATGTTTCCCATTCCCACTTTAAGGGAATGCGGTTTTTTGGGGGCCGACATTTGACCACACTCGTGATGAAAAGTTCATCCCTTCTCAGACCGACCTTCTTCAGGCTCTCATCCAACAGCCTCCCAGAACGCCCTATAAAGGGCCTGCCTTGAATATCCTCTTCTCTCCCCGGAGCCTCCCCCACGAGCATGATCCTGGCCCCACTTGGGCCTTCACCAGGAACGGCCTTTTGGCGGCCCTCATGGAGACCACATCGGGTGCAGACGCGAATTTCCCGGGCAATGGCACTCAGCCTCATAAATCTCCACCTCGAAGGTCAGACTCTCCCATATAAATTACAAAAGAAAACCCGCCGATCCTTTCATAAATTGAGGAAAAGCTTCACCTTGGGAACATTATACCCAAAATCAATCAAAATTTCACAAGGTCACAAATGCATTCACCAGTTATATTTCTCTGTGAGTTTTCATAGGAATTGTCTTTTTTGAAAGCGCTTTTTACGAGCATGACGATGAAACCTTATTTGACCCGTGGAGTGACCGATCCATCACACGTACAAATGAACCCCTTATGACGCTATGTAGGTCCCAGCGTCAACACCCACTGGATAGGAGACCGCTGAGGACGGCAAGAAAACGCCGACCTTGAGCCTTGGCGCACAAGCATAGTATAGTGGAATACCCAAACGGCGAAGAAGGAACTTCTTAAAGTTTAAGGAGAGATATGCAGAACTCATTACAGCCTATGAGTCAGCAGGGGAACTTGCCAGAGGGGCGGGACCACTGCAAGACAAGTTCACCCATCTCGTTCAAATGGCTGCCTGTGTCGCCTTGAGATCTGAGGGAGGGGTCCACTCTCACACCAGGAGGGCCCTCGAGGCTGGAGCGACCCCGGAGGAAATCTACCACGCCCTGATTGCGTTGATCAGCACCGCTGGCTTTCCGGCGGTATCAGCAAGCTTTTCCTGGGTGAACGACGTGATTCAAAAGAAGAAGCCTTAATTCCCGCCTTCTCAAAGAAAGCCAAAGAACCGAGGGGTCCCAAGGTAAAGGGATAATCCCTCTTGAAAAATGCTCCTCGGGACCTGACCCACTAGGTGCAAAACATCTGAACCCTGCCTTTCCAGCTTTTGGGGAATAACCGTTTCTTAACCTACTCTCACTTCCTTGCTGTTTTCCCACAGTCCGTGGATATTGCATAAACTGAGGGCGTAGATTGTTCCCGGTTTGTTAATCATCGCAGTGATCGAGGCCACAGGCTCTGAATATACGGGGCCCTGATTGGCGCCCTGAACCGATTCTCCGTGCGCGGTAAATTCGCAATTGAGGAGTTCGTAGCTGTACTGCTCACCCTCGGGCTGAAAGAAAACCTGAATCCAGCGGATGTGGTGCTCTGTGGTGTTGGGGTGGGCGATTTCCTTCCCTACCGAAACCTTGAGCTCAAACCTCTCGCTGCTCTTTACCGCGTCTGGACATTCAATCACTGGCACGTGCTTTTCCGTCTTCCAGTCAGCAGCCTGAAAAGATTCCCCTAGTTTTCTCATTTCCTTACCTCCTTTCCCTAGACCGACCCCGACTTACAAGAGCCGATACGGGTATGCCCGTTTCGTCCACGCGCTCGATGGGTATTCTTCCCTGAGCTTCTCATAAGCCTCCTTAAGCAGTTTAGGATCATGGGTGCTTTTAAAACGGCAGACCCCTCGCAGGTAATGTGCCTCAGGAGCCGAGTCGCTCTTGGGATAATCCGCCAGGACCTTTTCGAGGTATGAGAGCGCCTCATCGAGGCGCTCGTTTTCGAAACAGGACTTCCCCATGCCCAGAAGCAACGACGGGATCAGTTCATCGGGTGCGAGAAAGCCAACCGTTCGGTGGTGCTCCCTGCCATCGGCGTCGAGGGTAATGACGGTAGGCGTCCACTTGATATTAAAATCCGAGGCCAAGGGCTGGGCATCGAATTGAACCTGGAGTGGGATCAGGTTCTCGCTGATGAAGCTGACGACCTTACTGTCTGGATACGTCACGGCATCCATCTGCTGACAACCAATTCAACCAGGGTTAAAGAAATCGAGCAACACGTGCTTCTTTTCGGATCGGGCCCGGGCCAGAGCCGAGTCCATCGAACTTTCCCATTTGATTTTATCTCCCATGTTTATACCTCCTTCTATTCTTAAATAACCCTACTCCTAAATGGTACCATCGACTTCCAACCTTTATAATATCAAAGAGGAAGGGAGGAGTTAATAAGGTGAATCCCGTATTTTATGAGGGGAAATGCAGTATTTTGATCTCCACTTCGCTATATAACATTAATCCTCCACCCGTTTTTTTTTCCAGCAGAGCCCGAGCGACCCTGGAAGGACCGAAAAAGACCTCCATAAAATGACATCGCTGGGCCTTCCTTCAGTGGAGTGCTCACAGCCGGATGTGTTCGAGGTGTTGAGATTTTGCGTGGGAAAAGAATTAAAGGGCGGGAACAACGAAAGGGGGAAAAGGTGCGGATGCCCTTTCCCCCTTTCGTCTTGGCTTTTTACTGTCCGTACCGTTCCTTGTAAAACCGCTGGATTCTCTCCAATTGCTCTTTCGTCATTCCCTCCTTGTACCACCGGTGCTCTTCCTTGGAGTATACATGCTTCCCGAGTATCTTGTCCGCCAATTCCTTTCCAGCTACCTTCTCGGCCTCCGGGATGAAATGCAGGTAGAAATTCTTAGCTACGTCATACATACCGTGCCACCACGCATAATCGGGCCCCGACATAGAGGCCCCGTGGCGGGCACGGCGGCCCTCGTGATGCCAAAGTTCCCAATAATACCAGTCAAGGGGTTCATCGAAATCTGCCGGGGTCAGCTTCTTTGCCTGCATGAGGGCCTTTCTTACCTCGGTGGCCGGCTCTGCGAACTTTTCGTTGTACAGGAGGACTAGTGCGTCGAACTGTCGGTAAAAGCCCTCCACAAAGGGTTCGCCATGGCACTGGAAGCAGACATCCTTCATATTCTTCCTTCTCTGCTCCCAGTTCTCCAGTTTCTTGGAAATGGCTGGACGAAGGGTCCATGAAATCCTCTCACCCACGTCATGGGTAATATCTTGGTTCGGGGTGGCGCTCATATGACAGGTGGAACAGGTAGCGGCATCCACATAGTCCACGCCCACTACCCAGGTTTTCCGATCCATATTCAGTTTCTCCTTGAAAGCGCGGTACAGGATCCCGTGCTTTGACTCCTCGTAGACCTCCACTTGCGGGTGATCAGGTCCTAGATGGCATTTTCCACAGTTCTCAGGCTCCCTGGCCTGCTGTTTGGAGAAACGGTGACGGGTATGGCAGGCACTGCATGTCCCCGAAACTCCATCGGGGTTAATCCGACCGATCCCCGTGTTGGGCCAGGTTGTGGGATCAAGTTTTCCATTTTTGAGAATTTCGATCTTGGAACCGTGACACTGCCGGCAACCGACGGCCACGGCCGCACGCCCTCCCACAACCTCTCCCAGGTAGTTGTCCAGGGTGTTAAGGATCTGCCCTGCTTTCGCATGGTGGCTCCCTGTCATCTCCCTGACCTCTTTGGCATGACAACGGCCGCAATCCTTGGGTGTAACCAACAGGGCGATCATAAACCCGTTATGATCCATGGCATCCACATCCACTTTTTCCGCCCCATGGCAGTCATAGCAATTCACACCAGCTTGTCCCATGGCCCCGAGTCGCCACTGTTCAACCAGGGCGGGGGAAAGGGCTTGATGACACTTGATGCATTCCTTTCCCTCGGGGGCTCCCCACTGGGACGAAGACAGGGTGATGGCGGAGCTCTCTCCCACCATCACTCCTCGGAAAGCCAAAAACGTAATGACCGTAATACCAAGCGTGACACCAAACGCTCTTGCTCTCATGGGAACCCTCCTTCCTTGAATGTTACTGACCCCAATAAGGTAGACTGTCTGAAAATAGCAGAACAGGGGCAAAAAATGCAACTCCCCGACCGTACGATCTCCCCCCTGGTCACGAGACCTCCGTTTTCGCATGCTGAGCAACAAATGATATCTCTCTTCATGGAGGTTTAATAGATTTAACCCTTGCAGCAGACAGGATAGACCTTGTCAGCTCTATACCCGGTTGTGGAGTTTCTTGAGTTTCTGGGAGAACACCGTTGTCCATGAACGAAACTTGCTGGAGAAGTGGGGTACCCATCAAGGGTGAGCAGAGCTTGTCCTGAGCGAAGTCGAAG
>JBGVTJ010000251.1:0-5030 GCA_041862515.1 Thermodesulfobacteriota bacterium
GGGAATACTGACCCCTTCCAGCCTCTAAAGGGCTAACCTTCCCCTTACGTTCGGCTGAGCCCTTCGGTCCGAGCAGTTCGGCCTTGAGCTCACTGCCGAAAGGCTCAGGGTCGAGGACTCACGTCGAAGCCCTTCGGCTCCGCTCAGGACAAGCTCTGCTCACCCTCGATGGGTGCCCCATTTCTCCAACAAATTACGCTCATGGACAACGGTGTCCGCTTTTGGAGAATAGAATTTGCTGGACAATTAACGGGTTACAAAAATATTCGTCGCAAAACTGAGGAAACTTCGGTGAGAATTTGACACCAACCCCCTTTTCTCCTATCTTGAACCAAAGAAGAGATTAAATTCACGGAGATTTGGGTTACATTGGGTGGACGGGCGAAAACTGCCATGTGGTCGAAAGCGATCATCCACCTCGATATGGATGCCTTCTATGCGGCTGTCGAGGTATTGGATAATCCGTCGTTAAAGGGAAAACCGGTAATTGTCGGTGGCTCACAGAAGAGGGGCGTAGTTTCGTCGGCCTCCTATGAGTCCAGAAAATTTGGCGTGCATTCAGCCCAACCCATTGCCACGGCAATGCGCCTCTGCCCCCACGGAGTCTTTCTCCCCGTAAGGATGTCCAGATATGAGGAAGTCTCCGAGCAGGTATTTGAGATTTTCTACCAATTTACCCCTCTGGTCGAGCCACTTTCCATAGATGAGGCCTTCCTCGACGTGACAGGTTCTGTGAGGCTCTTCGGCCCACCTGAAGAGATTGCACAGATGGTGAAGGGGGCGGTTTTCGAAGAAATCGGCATCACGGTTTCTGCGGGAGTCGCCCCGTCCAAGTTTGTGGCCAAGATCGCTTCTGATCTTCGGAAGCCAGACGGGTTTACAGTCGTGCCAGAGGAGAAGGTGAAGGCGTTCCTGGAGCCACTGCCCATCGAAAAGCTGTGGGGAGTGGGGAAGGTGACACAGGAGGCTCTTGCACTGCTCAGCGTCCGGACCATAGGTGACTTGAGCCGCCTCACGCTGGAGGTGCTGGAAAGGAATTTCGGGAAACACGGCACTCACCTGCATCTCCTTTCCCAGGGAATAGATGACCGGGATGTGGAGGTTAGCCAAGAGGTGAAGTCCATCGGGCACGAGGAGACATTTGCAGATGATCTCCTCGATATGGAAGCGATAAGAAGGGAACTCCTCTCTTTGGCCATCAGGGTTTCACGCCGCCTGCGCCGCCACGGGATTGTGGGTAAGACGGTCACGTTGAAGGTGAAATACCATGACTTTGTGCAAGTAACTCGCTCCGAGACCTTCCCGGAGGTCACCGACGACGGGGGGGAGATATTTCGGCGATGCTGCGGACTGCTGAACAAGACAGAGGTGGGCAAAAGGCCGGTGAGGCTTCTCGGAATATCCGTTTCTCACTTGCTTGCCCAAGAAGAGAAGGGCCAGCTTTCTCTCTTTCAGGCCCGATTCACCCCTCCGCAAAGAAAGAGGCTCAATCTCGCGTTGGATAGAATTTCCGAGAAATTCGGCGAAGACGGAATACTCCCGGGGACGCTTTTCAAAAAATAAAGCAGCAGTTTAGATATACTTTTTTTCGGTCTCTATGAGGCCCAGACGCGGTTGGAATAACTGAACACACCAACCCTGGAGTCGCCCATGGATCGGTTGATTGTTACTATTACGCCGACGCCACCCTATGACTTTGACCTGACCGCGGCTTATGCCACGTACTTCCGCGGTCAATATGGTGCCGAAAGCTTCCGCGAAGGCGTCTTCCGCCGGCTACTGGATTGTCGAGGGCAGCTGTGTTTGGTGAGCGTCCGCTCCTTGGACACGGTAGAATCCCCACTGCTGGAGGTGGAGATAGAGGCGGCGGGTATCGGGGTGGATATCGAGGTGATATCCGAAATCAAGCGCCGGGTGGCGTGGATACTCGGGACCGATCAGGATTTGGTGCCCTTCTACCGGATGGCCATGAATGATTCTTCGGTGGGCCCGCTGGCTCTCGGCCTGAGGGGTCTGCACGTTCCCCACACGGCGTCGGTCTATGAAGGGCTTGTTCTGGGCATACTTGGACAACAGATCAGCTCCCACGTGGCGCGCATGGTGCGCACGCTGCTGATTCAGACTTATGGAGCCTCAGCGGAGGTGTCGGGAGTCAAGTACTATTCATTTCCTCGTCCAGAGGCCATTGTGGCAGCAGGGATAGAGGAGTTGCGGGCGATCAAGTTCAGCGCGCGGAAATGCCAGTATATCGTGGACATTGCTGCACGGGTGGCTTCGGGAGAGCTTGACCTGGAAGGTCTGCAACATGAACCCGATGAGGAGGTAGTTCGCACACTGGTGGACATCCGGGGGGTGGGAATGTGGACAGCTCAGTGGCTTCTCATTCGGGCCCTCGGGCGATCGGACGGTTTTCCCCATGGAGACCTGGCACTCCAGCGTCTCCTGGGATTCCTGGTGAACGGAGGCTTCCCTTTGAGCCCAGAAGCGGCGCTAGAGTACTCTCGTCGCTGGTCACCTTGTCGAAGCTATCTCACGACCTACCTGTTCGCCGCGGCACGCTCGCGCCGCTTGACTTCCCTGTCTCGGGCGGGCAACGTTGGGCCCTAATTCAACACGTGCAGTAACATGAGCGGAAGGGGGATGGCTGTTATCATCAAAAGACCATGTTCAAGAGCCTGACGAAGATTCCCATCATTGACTCCCACGTCCACGTTTTTCCTCAAAAACTCTCTGATGCTGTGAGATGCTGGTTTGAGTCTCACGCATGGAGATTCATGTATCAGGGTACGGCGGAGGATTTGATCCGTATTCTGTTTGACAACGGGGTTTCAGGCGTCGTCCTTTTGACCTATGCCCACCGAACTGGGATTTCTTATCATCTGAATGAATTTACAGCTAACCTCGTTAAGCATTTCCCCAACACGGTCGGCTTGGCTACGCTTCATCCCCAAGACGAGAATCCCCGTGAAATCATCAGGCTCGGCCTGATGGACCTCGGACTTCGTGGTATCAAACTTCACTGCCACGTGCAAAAGACTGCCCCCGATGATCCACTCCTTTTCCCCATTTATGAGGCCGTTCTCGAATTCGATGGGGTTTTGAACATCCATGCCGGACGCGAGCCGGCTATCGATGCATACGGACTCGATGTGCGAACCATCACTGGCGCCGAGCGCGTGGAAAAAGTCTTGCAAAGCTATCCGGAGCTGAAGATGATCGTCCCTCATTTAGGATTTGATGAAGCGGATCGATTTTATTCCCTCTTGGATCACTACCACAACCTTTATCTGGACACGACCATGATGATGGGCCATTTTTTTCATGTATCGGTGGATCGAAACAGGCTCATCCAGTACGCAGACCGAATCCTGTACGGATCGGATTATCCTCACATACCCTATGGGATGGAAACGGAGGTCAGGGCCATTTTGGACCTTCATTTGGGAGAAGAGGCCACTCGGAAAATCCTCTTTGAGAATGCAACAAAGCTTTTCCAGACCACACTCGGGAGTTGACTAATCCCACATAATCTAAGAATAATAAGGTATGGAGATGGGATTTCACAAAGAAGATAGGGATAGAAGACGGCTTGGATGGTTTCTCCTTGTATGTATCTTGTCCCTCGTCTGTCTGGGTTCAGGCCTATCAGAGAGGAAAGATTCACCTCGGGGAACGGTCCGGATGATTCTCTTTCACTCGGGAAAATCCGAACAGTCAATGGGAATCATCGATGGTCTTCTCCCCGCCCTCAGGGAAGTTTACCATATAGAGGCGCGCCTCTATGATGTTGATATTTCCGGGAACTATTCTCTCCTCATGGCACTCGAGGAGCAGTATGGAAGAAAGGAGAGCCAGCTACCCGTAATTTTTGTGGGAGAGGATGTGCTCAATGGGGAAGGGGAGATATGGGAGAACCTGGAATCGACGATCGCCAGGTATGAGTCCCTCGGTGGGTGTGAATTTCCGCAGTTTCCCGAAATCGTGAAGGGAGGGACTCGGACATTGAGCCACCCGGTATACATGGCCTATTTCTACCAACGGGGTTGCCCTCTGTGTGACCGAGCCGATTCCCTGATCAGCCACCTTACGGCAAGATTTCGCGGCCTGGTGGTGAGGGAAATTGACATCGAAACACCGGAGGGGAAGGTCCTTAACGAATCGATGTGCGAGCGGATGGGAGTGCCTGAGGTAAGGCGACTGACTGCGCCTTCGGTGTTTTTTTCCGGGGACGTCTTGGTAGGAGAAGAGATTACACCCTCTGCTCTGGAAAGTTTCATCCAAAAGTACGGGGCCCAGCAGCAGATGGCGCCTCCCTGGAATCTGGCCGATGTGGAAAAAAATCTGGCAGAAGTCCGTATCGTGGAAAGGTTCAAGACACTGGGATTCTCCGCAGTCGTTGCAGCTGGGCTCATTGATGGTGTCAATCCATGTGCCTTTGCCACCCTTATTTTCTTCATTTCCTATCTCACCTTCGTCGGGAGGGGTCGTCGCGAAATTCTCCTCGTAGGTCTCGCTTTTTCGCTTTCGATCTTTGTGACCTATTTTTTGGTGGGCCTGGGACTTCTCAGGGTGCTCCAGTCGGTTTCAGCGATCCCTATTGTCGGTCGCCTTGTTAACCTATCTGCTATTGGTCTGGCTCTTGTCCTCGGTGCCATCAGCCTCTATGACTATATTCTTTGTCGAAGGGGTCTTTCCTCGGAGATGTTGCTTAAGATGCCCGCCTTTGTGAAGAATCAGGTCCACGGAGTCATCCGCAAAGGGACAAGGGTGAATCGCTACATTTTTGCGGCTGTTGCGACGGGTTTTGTGGTCTCGATTCTGGAGCTCGCCTGCACAGGCCAGGTTTACCTGCCCACAATCCTTTTTGTTTCAAGGGCCGAGGAGTTCAGGGCGAATGCAATTGGTTATCTGGCCGTCTACAACGGCATGTTCATAATTCCACTCTTGGCTGTTTTTTCCCTGGTCTATCTCGGAACCGGTTCCGAGAGGCTTTCCGTTTTGTTCCGGAGGCATTTGCCTTGGGTGAAGCT
>JBGVTJ010000252.1:0-4902 GCA_041862515.1 Thermodesulfobacteriota bacterium
GGGAATGACAATGGGGGAGCCCTCGAGATTGATCCTTCCATGATCAACGATACCATTTATCAGAAGTTCGTGAAGACGGCTATCTTCGTTTCCCTCACAACAGGGTGTGTCTATGGGGCAATTAGACTATCCCAAGCAGGTACCGCGGGCAGCTTCGATGTCTTGGAAAAGAGAGCGATTCAGATGCACGGGTCAAGCCAGTTGATCAGCTGGGTGGGCCTCTATATCATGGGATTCTTCTATTTCATTCTTCCCCGGTTGAAAAGTACTATCCTGGTTTGGAGGAAATGGGCAAACCTCAGCTTTTATCTGGTGTTGCCGGGTCTGTTAATTCGGGCCATATTCTACTATCACGAGAAAAGCTTCACCCCTCTCTATCCCATGGTGGCAGGGGTTTCTGGTACGGCAGAGCCTTCTTTCTGGCTGGTTTGCATGAGAACGTGTATATGGATATAATCGGCCTTTCTCCCCAGAACCTCCTCAAGTACTTCCCAGATTTGGAGCGGAATGCTGATAAGATTGTCTTTGGTTCGGATTGGCCGGGGATCATCGATATCAAGAAGAATGTTGCGGCCATCCTGGACCTCCCTCTCAGCAAATCCACCAAGGCGAAGATCCTCGGCGAAAATGCTGCAAGACTCCTGGGAATTAAAGGAAGCACACGTAGCAGATAGACTCACCCAATGGGAACTTTTCAGAGACCTCCTAATCTGAGCTTGACAAATGATTTGAAGGTGGACATAGATAATTAAGGATGCGTATATTAGGGCTAGATGTAGGAAACAAGAGGATCGGCATTGCCATAAGCGATGAACTGGGGTGGACGGCCCAGGGGATAAAGACCTTAGATCGTAGCAGTGGGGAAAGCGACCTGGGCCAAATACGTGATATCGCCCAAGAATACGGGGTTGAGAAAATCGTCGTGGGTCTCCCCGCAAATATGAACGGTTCCTTAGGCCCCCAGGCTGAGATAGCCATAGGGTTTGTTCGGGAGTTAAGGGAAATTGTCGACCTCCCCATTATCACGTGGGATGAGAGGCTTTCTACCGTTGAAGCGACCAAGATGCTCATAAGGGCCGATGTTTCACGAAAAAAGAGGAAACTGAAGGTCGATATGACGGCTGCCATCATCATTTTGCAATCCTATTTGGATAGCCTAGCCCGAAAAGAGAATCCATGAAAAGAATAGTTGGGATTGCCTCTCTCCTCGTCGTCTCAATGGCCATAACCCTCTTCTTTTATACCGCTCTATACCTCCGCACCCCCTCTCACGTGAAAGGAATCGAGAAGACCATCGTAATTCGAAGGGGAATGACCTTTAGGGAAGTCACTCACCTCTTGAGGGACGAGGGGATTATCAAGGGTAGTAGGCGGTTTATCCTGTGGGGGAGGCTATCGGGGGCTTTCCCCAGGGTAAAGGCGGGGGAGTATGAACTCAGCTCCGATATGACTCCCCTTCAAGTCCTGGACACCCTCACAAGCGGGAAGGTCAAGCAGTATATGACTCCCATCCCGGAAGGATATACCGTGTCTCAGATCGCCGAGATCCTTGAGAGCAAGGGAATCACGAATGGAGAGGCCTTCCTGGAAAAGTGTTTTTCGCGCCAATACGTCTCCTCGTTGGGAATCGAGGCCGATAGTTTGGAGGGATACCTTTTCCCCGATAGCTATCTTTTTTCAAAGGATTTAGAACCGGAAAACGTCATCGAAACTATGGTGAGACGATTCCGACGGGTCTATACCTCACAATACTCGGAAAGGACCAAGGAGCTGGGGTTTTCCGACCGCGAGATACTCACCCTCGCCTCCATGATTGAGAAGGAAACAGCTATCCCACGGGAACGGTATCTCGTCTCAGGCGTGTATCATAACCGATTGAAACGAAAAATGAGGCTCTACAGCTGTCCCACCGTCATTTACGGGATCGAGAACTTCGATGGAAACTTAACCAAGAGGGATTTAGAGCGCTATACGCCATATAATACCTATCTCATCCGGGGGTTACCACCAGGTCCCATATGCAATCCGGGCAAAGAGGCCATTGAGGCTGCCCTCTATCCCGCCACAACAGAATACCTCTATTTCGTCTCCAAAAATGACGGGTCGAACCACTTCTCATCCACGCTCGAGGAACACAATATCGCCGTCTGGAAATACCAGAAAGCAAGGCCTTATCTCCTTAAAAGGGGAGTATCCCGTTAAGTACGAAGCGTTTTCCTCCCCTTTCGGGGAAAATTGTATTTTTCATAAGAAAACACCCTTGTCCCTTCGCTTCAGCGCTTTGGAAGTGACCCTTTCGGGGTCCCGGGAAACACTTACCCCTTCCAGCCTCTCAAGGGCTGGTCTTCCCCTTCCGTTGGACTGAGCCCTTCGGTCCGAGCAGTTCGGCCTTGCGACATGTCGACGAGCCCCTCGGCCTGAGCTCGGGTCGAAGGCTCATGTCGAGTCGCTCACTGCCGAAAGGCTCAAGGTCGAAGACTCACGACGAAGCTTGCTGACCCTCGATGGGCACTCCACTTCTCCAGCAAATTACGCTTATAGACAATAGTGTCCTCTAGAAACTCACGAGACTTCCGGGCACAAATTCCCTTGACAATGCTTATCGAATGATTTTAGTGTAAAAATATTGTGATTTTTCTCTCAAGTTCGCTTGAAGGGGAGTGATGCTATGAGGCAAGAGGTGGCCATTATCGGGGTGGGACAAAGCGCTTTCGTCCGAGGTTATGAGGGTTCCATCAGGGAGCTGGCCTTTGAAGGATACAGGGAGGCTATGGAGGATGCCAACCTGACCTCAAAGGACATTGATGCCTCGATTATATGCTCGGCTCCAGAATACGATAAGCAAAGAACGCCTGCGGGACTGCTGGCCGAATATCTGGGCTTAAATCCCAAGCCCACCTTTTATATCGAAAGTGTGTGTTCTTCTAGTAGTATGGGGCTTCGAGTAGCCTACTCCCTGATCAAATCCGGCCTCCATGATGTAGTCCTCGTCCTCGGATTTCAGAAGATGTCGGAAATCAGTTCCGCGGATTCTCAGGAAAGGATGGGCAGAGGAGCAGACATCATGTGGGAATCCCCTTTCGGTACCATGATGCCTGCCTACTATGCCATGCATGCCCGAGCCCACTCGGCCAAATACGGAACTACGGAGCAGGATCTCGCTTTAATTCGGGTTAAAGCAGCGAGCTACGGATCAACGAACCCAAAGGCGGTCTACCGAAAGGAGGTCACCCTGGAGCAGGTCATGTCCTCAGATGTCGTCTCTACCCCGTTGAAACGATTCGATTGTTGTGCCAATGCCGACGGGTCCTCTTGTATCATCGTCGCCAAAGGGGAGAAAGCTGTGCGAATGACCGAAAAGCCCGTGTGGATTCTTGGCCTGGGAGCCGCATCGGCACCCCTTAGCATGACGGGGAGGGATTCGCTTACCGGCTTGAGCGTTGCCAGGGAAGCGGCAAGAGGGGCATATGAAATGGCGGGGGTTAGTCCCGGTGATATCGATGTGGCTGAGGTCCATGACTGTTTCACCTTCGCTGAGATGATGGCCTATGAAGACCTCGGATTTGCCAAGCCAGGAGAGGGAACCAAGCTGATCAGGGAAAGGCAGACCTATGTCGGGGGAAAAATTCCCGTCAATGTAGACGGCGGCCTCTTATCCAAGGGTCACCCCATCGGGGCCACAGGGGGATCCCAGGTGAGGACCATTGTCTTGCAATTGAGAGATGAGGCCGGTCCGATGCAGGTAAAGGATGCGAGGGTTGGTTTGGTCCATAATATCGGGGGTGTGGGTATCTATGGCAATGTAACCATTTTGGGGAGAGGATAAAATGGGGTTTGAACGATTCGGAACAGTCAGTTTTACCTCAACGAGCAAGGTGGACCATTTCGTGGACCTATTGGATCAGGGAAGGGTGTCGGGGACCCGTTGCAAAAAATGCGGCAAATCCTTTTTCCCGCCAAGGGCCGACTGTTTTAACTGCTTCTCCGCGGAAATGGAATGGTTTGAAATAACTGGAGTGGGAGACCTGATCTCCTACTCAACACTGACCTATGCACCCACTGGTTTTGAGCAGGACCTTCCGTATACCATTGCCTTGGTCCAATTCAGCAATGACCTCAAGTTATTTGGCCGATTGAGTCGGGAGATTAAGGCAGAAGAGATAAAAACCGGAATGAAGCTCAGGGCAACTCCCATCAAGCTCCCCAATGGTCGCGTATCCTATGAGTTTAGGGAAGCCTGATTTACCTCGATCTTTACCTTGGATTCTCAGTCGTGAAAACTCTCAAGCCCACGGCTTCTATGGGGTTGCCTCAACTTCTTCAGTGCCTTGGCTTCGATCTGCCTGATTCTTTCCCTAGTCACACCGAAGACTTTCCCAACCTCCTCCAAGGTATGATCGCTCCTCTCCCCTATACCAAACCTCATTCTCAAGATCTTTTCCTCACGGGGAGTCAGGGTGGCCAAAACCTTCTCCACCTCTTCTGTCAACCGGAGATTGATGACATCCTCTATGGGGGAATGGGCCCCTTTATCCTCGATGAAATCCCCGAATCGACTATCTTCATCTCCAACAGGGGTTTCCAGGGAGATGGGTTCCCGATACATATGGAGGACCTTATTCACCTTCTCCATCGGCAACCCAATCTTTTCTGCGATCTCCTTAGTAGTGGGATCTCGGCCCAACTCCTTGAAGAGGGATTGTGAGGTTTTGTGGATTCGATTTTCCGTCTCAATCAAATGAACGGGCAATCTTATGGTCCGGGATTTGTCCGCGAGGGCCCTGGTAATGGCCTGGGTAATCCACCACGAGGCATAGGTGCTAAATTTGTAACCCTTTCGGTAATCAAATTTCATCACCGCTCTCATCAGCCCCATATTTCCCTCCTGAATCAGATCCAGCA
>JBGVTJ010000253.1:0-11143 GCA_041862515.1 Thermodesulfobacteriota bacterium
ACCGCTCTGTACGCGATTTATGATTTTGAGAGATCAAGGTTTACCATCGCGTCCGCCGGTGGTGTACCCCCGATCCACTATGTCGCCAAGGAAGGGGAGAGGAAACTTATTTCACTCAAGGGCACCCCTCTCGGAATGTCCGAAGATGGTGAGTGTCAGATATCGGAAGCCAGTTTAGCTTTTGGAAAAGACGACTTCCTCATTATTCAAACGGATGGTTTGGTTGAGTGTTTCAATGACAGAAATGAACCATTCGATCGACTAAAAAGCCAGAAGAAGTTCATGGAGCAAATAAAGAAGAAACGGAGTTCACAACAAGTCCTTGATGCCGTCATGGCGAGAGTACATAGGCACAAGGGGAAAGATAGAGAATTCCAAGATGATGTAACCATTGTCGTCATCAAGAAAAGGGAATAATGAGTGTGAGAAGTGAGATGGGGTTGTAGTTCCCAGAATTACGCAGCCTAATCAGTTTCGTTCATTTCCATCTTTCCCCACACCATTTGGATCCCCTTTCAATAGAGAAACATGGGCTTTCCCATGACGTCGCGAACCTTTGGGCGGTACTGATCGACATCGTAGAGCTCCGACACATCAACCCTCTTCTGGCCCGATGTGATGGTGCTGATGGGAATGTCCGCGTAAATCCCATTGTTCAAGGCGACCATTCGACCCGTGACTCGCTTCAAGGCAAGGCTCATGGCCATGTTGGCAAAATTGACGGCAACCATCAGATCGAGGGAATCGGGAATACCGCTCCGCATGAGATAGGAGAGCTGTTGGAAGATGATATCCTCCCCCGTGAGCTTCTTCAGGGCCTCTCCGGTTTCTATGCCAATCCCCCCGAGCTTTCTATGGCCATACGCATCGGGGTCCCCGCGTTGGACCACGGTGCCCCCGATCATCTTGGCCCCCTCGGATATGGTGACGATCGCGTAGTTGGCCGGGTTAGCCTTTTTATCCTCCATGACCAGCCGGGCGAGCTTCTTTGGGTCAAAGGGCACCTCCGAGATAATAGCCCGATCCACCCCTGCCAGGTAAGCCGAGACCAGGCAGGTCTCTCCGCTTTCACGACCAAAGAGCTCAATCACGGCAATCCGCTCGTGGGAACCGATAGAAGTCCTGAGGGCGTGGATGGAGTTCACGCTCCGGGTGACGGCCGTTGAAAAACCGATGCAATAGTCGGTGCCAAAGACGTCGTTGTCCATGGTCTTGGGGATGGCGATGACGGGAAAACCCTCCCGATGCAATCTCTCGGCAAAGCTGAGGGTATCGTCCCCTCCAATGGGGAGGAGGATATCTACCTCAAGACCGGAGAGGTTTTTCAGGATATGCTCTGTCAAGTCCGCCTCCTCCGTGCTGGGGGATACCCGACCCTTCAGAAACTCCGGGAGGTCCTCCGGCTTCACGGCTCCCGGGTTGGTCCTCGAGGTGTGCAGATAGGTCCCTCCTGAGCGATCGATGGTGCGGACCATCTGCTTGTCCAGCCAAGCGAGATTGCCATCGAAGCTCTCGGGATCATCCGGATTGTAGTTGAGAAGCCCTGCCCATCCTCTTTTGATCCCGAGGACACGTATCCCTTCTTCAACCCCACGGTAGACGATGGTCTTGATGCAGGGATTGAGGCCCGGGACATCTCCACCGCCGGTAAGGACTGCTACGGTTTTCGTTTGACTCATCGCTGTCATCATCACTCCAATGAACCCAACATCTAATGCACACGTGCCAGAATTTTCGAGATCGCGGCAAGATAACCTTTCAATTCATGATATCAAGCGACAACATTGCTTACAAGGAAGAGTAAAACAGGACGAGGTTTGTCTCGATTCGTTTGTGGTTGAAATATCGCCCTTCTCGGTCGCTACTTTGATTGATTAATTCATCGTGACCCAACCATTGTGGCAAAAAGTTGATTTCAGAACGATCGGCATTTGGTCGACAATCAAATGCCTGAACCTGGAAAAGATATCCCTATTCTTTCTTTAACATCTTACCCAACCAGTCCGCGTAAAGCTTAATTCCTTCCTCCAAACGGTAATGTGGCTGGTATCCAAGTTCTTCCATAGCCCTACTAATATCCAATGCCTCACTCCTTGGCATAAGCTTGCCAGGACCGATTGATACCTCAACGGGGAAATGTGTGTACTTCTGAGCCAATTCCGCGACCTTTCCCACGCTATTCCCCACACCTGTGGCAATGTTGAAGACTTTATGTTTCAAATCGGTCGCTTTGTACAACAGTACCACACCCCTGGCCACATCTTCCACATAGGTAAAATCAAGTTTCTGATCCGCCCCCGTTTCCAATCTCAACCCTTTTAAGCCTTCTAGAGCCCCAAACCCCACCTTGTAGAGATTGATGAACCGAGAAGGGAATTTGCCCGGTCCATAGACGAAGTAAACTCGGCAGATTCTAAAGTCAAGACCGAAATGGTTTTCATATTGGCTACCCAAGTACTCGCATGAAACCTTAGTAGCACCATACAAATCGGCAGGGTTTGGAGGATGCTTATCCTCTGAAACTGTCCCCTCTACCGCTCCGTAGACAGCACCAGTACTGGTGTAAAGTACCTTTTTAACATCGAAAATCCTGGCCAACTCGAGCATATTTAATAACCCGCCTATATTGAGCGTCACATTGCTATGGGGATTTCTTGGTACGAATTCACCCATCAAAGCTACCGTATGTACTATTCCGTCTATTTCATCTTTATGCTTTCGAAAAACTCCTGTTAAACCAGGAAAGTCCATCACATCCCCTTCGATAAACGTAATATTCTCCGAAACCTCGGTTAGATAATCTGGAGCTATTGGTTGTGTATCATAAATAATTACCTTTTCTCCTTCCTTAGCCAAGAAATAGGCCGCCCACGATGCTATGTGACCATGACCACCTGTTATGAAAACAGCCATGTTAACTTACTCCTCCTTTCGGACAGAAAAGCAGTTAGTTGTCACCACTGATAATCCTTTTTGTTATCGATAAGGGTGAAGAGAGGAAAATCATTTCAAAACCTCTGTCAAGAGTTGTAAACTTCGGATGCAGAGCAGCTATTCGCTTTCCAGCAACTGATCAATTATTATCCGTTCTGTGAAACTTGTAAACGCCGAGCCCTGCTAAGAGTGCAAGGCCTGCTGCGAAGAAGAGTGCCCGAAAGCCTGCCCACTCCCCGATGTAGCCCAGCATAATGGAACCGACAAAAGCTCCGGTATCAATCCCGCCCGTGAAGATACCGGTGATCTTTCCGCGGATATCGATTGGCTGGTCGCGAATGGCCAGGGAGTTTAGGCATGGGAAGAGTAATCCATGTCCACAGCCCGACAGAAAACCCGAAAGGGCAAGGATCGCGTTTCCCCCCAAGAGAATCAGGGTTAGAAGACCTCCGCCGGTAAGGATTTGGGCATAGGGGATGATCCGATCTTCTCCAATTCTGTCAGCAAGCCTCCCTCCGAAAAGCCTTGTCAGAATTGCCGCTATAGAATAGGTGATGTAGTAAAGGGAGATGAAGGCAAGATTCTGCTCCTTGGCAAAGGGAGAGATAAAGCTGCCAGAGGCCGACAAACCGAATCCAAACAGAAGGGCGAGCACGGCTACGGTCAGAGGCCTTCTCTCCTTGAGGACTGAGAAGAAGGATTGGCTCGACTCATGGGAGACAAACTTGAAAGATTCCGCAAGGGAGAGAGCAAGTAACAGTCCAAGGGCTGCCATTCCCGTAGCGGCAAGAAAGAAGATGGGAAAGCCAAATGCTCGGATTATCATCTCACCAATGATGGGTCCGATGGCCAATCCCATCAGTCCCGTGATTCCGAACATACCAATCCCCTCATTTAAGCGCCCCTCAGGAACAATGTCAGCGATGTAAGTGAATGCAGCGGTAAAACAGATGGCCAATCCTACACCATGGAAAATCCGAACGAGAATGAGGGGAAGGTAGAAATGGGACAATTCCCCTCGAAAGAAGAGGTAGATAAGTGGAAGGATGCTCATCATCATGCATCCAATGGTGTAGCTCCTTTTCCGCCCGATCCGATCGATCAGAGCGGAGATCCAGGGACGACAGAGAACGGAGGAGAGGGCGAAGACTCCCATGATAACTCCAATGTCTGACTTGGAGCCTCCATGGCTCGTTATGAAAAGGGGAAAGAGGAAGAAGGTACCGAAACTTGATACGGTAAACAGGTTGGCAAAGGCCATGGTGATAAATGACGGGCTATAGAGCATGGAAATCTGTCTTGACTGATTTTTCACCTTGAGTGGCTAGGCGGAACCCCCGAGGTCTCGATGGATGGGCGTTTCTCATGCCAAGGGGTATGATTTTCGTATGCTTGGGCTACGGCCAAGATGGTCGACTCTTCAAAGGCTTTCCCCGCGATCTGGAGGGCCACGGGAAGCCCTGACTTGGAAAACCCACAGGGGAGAACAATGGCCGGTATCCCTGTCAGATTGTACGGTCGCATCAGGCGGGTGAGGGCCGACCGAACCGTCTCTCTCTTTCCCGATAGAGTAACCGAATTCTGCTCCATTTCAGGGGCGACGAGGGGAAGACCTGGTGTAATGAGGACGTCAACCAGCTCGAAAGCCTTGAGAAACTCCCTACGCATAACGGAGCGAACCCTTTGAGCCTTTATGTATTGGGTCGCAGTGACAAATGTTCCGTTTTTTAAAAGCCCCCTGACGTCTTTTCCATAATCTTCGCTTTGCCCCCCCTTCAGATAGACTTCGTGTTGTGAGGCCGCCTCTGCCAGGAGGATCACAAGGCCCGCCGTTGTCGCATGCTTCAAATGAGGAATGGACACCTCCTGAATGAGGACGCCAGCCTCCTCAAGGACTTCCAAGGCTTTCATAACGCGATCTCGTACCTCAGGATCGCAATTTTCGAAGTAAAACTCCGTAGGAACTCCTGCACGAAGACCCCTTACATCCTCCCGTATGGAAAGGTAGTCGGGGACCGGGTGGGAACTTGAGTTGGCATCCCTTGGGTCATGACCGGCGAGCGACTGGAGAAGGATAGCTGCATCTTTTACCGTTTTCGTCATGGGCCCAACATGATCCAGGGACCAGCTTAAGGGATAGACTCCAGAGGTACTCACCCGTCCATAGGTAGGCTTGAGGCCAACAGTGCCGCAGAGCGATGAGGGGATTCGAATTGACCCACCGGTATCAGTGCCCAGTGCACCTAAACAGAGGGATGCCCCCACGGCCACGGCAGAACCTCCACTGGAACCCCCGGGGATGCATCGAGCATTCCACGGATTCTTCGGTGTCCCATAGTGGGGGTTGACGGATGTGGCCCCAAGGGCGAATTCATGGCAGTTCAACTTTCCAACAATGATCGCTCCCGCCTTTTTCAATCGAGTCACCACGGTTGCATCCTCCCGCGGAAAGAAATCGGCGAGGATCTTTGATCCACAGGTAGTCCGACTTCCCTTGGTGTAGATGATGTCTTTGAGCCCGATGGGAATCCCGTGAAGGGGCCCGATATAGTCTCCTCTGACAATTGATGCCTCTGCCCTCTCGGCACACTCCAAGGCCTCATCCGACAGGACAGTGATGAAGGCCTTCAACTCCCCATCGTATTGTTCGATTCGTATGAGGGTAGCCCTGATGATCTCTGCTGGCGAGATTTCCCTTTTCCGTACAAGCTCTGACAGTCCATGGATGGTAAACGACTCAAAATCAATATCCCGCATTTCACTCTCCTCCTGGGTTATAAGAAAAAGCCGGTGAGACCTCGGTTAAGTCTACTTCATCAAGGGCCCTTACGCCTTTTAGGATATCACCTACGCGGATGAGCATCTCTTCCCATTCCCCTTCATCCACCTTTACCCCGGTCAGCTCCTCGGATATACCCCGAAGGGTTTCCCTGCTGATACCCTTCCCCTTTTGCATGTTTCTCCCTCCGTTCTCAGATCTTTCCCCTAAACCCTCCTGGCACGCTCCCCCAAATATCGTGATAGACGTTATGGTATTGAAGTAAAAAGGGAGAGTAACGTCACCAAGGGACCCCGGGGACTCGCTTTTCCCTCGGGGCCCCTTCGTTCATGAGGGCGGGATAAAAAACCTTCTCTTTAGGCCACTCCGTAGGCTCCCTTTTGCTGTTTACCGTCCCTTCCCTCTATTGTGTTTTCCTCAGGATAATACTATCCCTTCTTTTGGCAACGCTAAACTTATCTCCCTTTTTGTAACCAAGCTGGTCCACCAGCAATAGCTTATTCAGAAGAATTGTTCCTCTCTTTCCGATCTTCAACGCTCTTCTTTCAGGCCGTGCCTTCTTACCTCTCTTCTCCGTCAATATATCCTTGATCTCTCCAGCCTCAACCAAGGCATCGTAGTACATTCTTCTCAAAGAGGACCTCGTTTTGATGCCCAGCTCCTTCATTATTTCCTTATCGGGGTTGCCTTTCTTAACCATTTCAATGACTCTCTTTTTCATGCCTTCACCCTCCTTTCAAAAAACCCGGAGTTTCCTGACTTTTTTAGACGGTGTTTCTCTAGCCTATTGATCATAAAGGAGATTATATTCCTCATTAGCAAACACCATCGTCCCTTCGGTTGCTTGTGATCTCTTGCCCAAATTCCCTTTCGCTCACTGAAAAGAATTGTGGACCACTCTAGAGTTCGCTTCACTGCAAATCCAAAACTCGCCCTCTGGGCTCAGACATTGGATTTGCGGCCGTTTCGCTTCACTAAGAATGGTTAGCCAAAATTCTTTAATGTTCGCTCCAGGGAACCAGGGCAACGGCCTGCTTCGAGATGACCCTTCTCCAGCAAATTTCGCTCATGGACGATGTTCCCGAGAAACTCAGGAAACTCCACTCAAAAATTCCCTTGCTCTTTTCCTTAACCTCCTTTCAAGCATTCTCACTCAAACCATCGACGCATCCTAGTTTATTAAGCTCCCCCGTTGCTGCTCCATCAGTGCCTTCATTTCACGTCTTGGAGATACAAGAAATTGCCGAAGGCAATGTGACCTCCAATAACCCGAAAAGCGTATTACTCCTTTGAAAACTTTTCAAGTATCCCCTCATTTAACTCGATCCCGAGTCCGGGTTTCTCCGGAACTGTTACAAACCCCTCTTTGTTTATCTGAAACGGCTCAAGAAGTAAATCTCTTTTAAGAGGTGAATTGGAGACACAGAATTCCAAGAGCGACTCTTGGGGAATAGCTGCAAGCAGCTGAAGGGTAGCTGCAATGAGAATATCCGTACTCCAAGCATGAGGTACAAGCATGACCCCACGATCAAAAGCCATCCAGGCTATTTTTTGCGCCTCGGAAATTCCCCCGACCCTCGTCACATCTGGTTGAATAACATCAACATTTCCTCTTTCTATCAAATCCCTATAAGGAAACCTTGTCGTTTCTGCCTCTCCTGCAGCAATCCTCAAAGCTGTAGCCCTCGTCAGCTTGGCGTAACCATCAATATCATCAGGAGATAAAGGATCCTCTAGAAAAAATGGGTTGTATTCTTCCAGTCTTTTTGCCCTTTCAATGGCGGTGGAAGCATCCCATTGTTCCCCTGCATCCACCATTAATTTTATCTCTTCCCCTACCGCCTCCCTAGCAGCTTTAACGAGTTCAATATCCTTGCCTGCCTCTCGGCCAAAAGCCCCCCATCCGAATTTTACCCCCTTATACCCTTTTTCTACAAAACTTACTATCATTTTCACGATTTCTCGTGGATCCTCTGGGAAAAGGGTACTTGCATACGCTTGTAATCTGTTTCTAAAACATCCTCCTAATAATTTGTGGATTGGTTTGTTACAGGCTTTACCGATAATATCCCAAAGAGCAATATCAATACCTCCCATGACCTGAATCGCAACCCCCCTTCGCCCATAATGGGTAGTCTTTTTGTATACTTTCTGCCATAACCTGTCCCTATCGAAAGGATCCTCGCCAACTAAAAGCTCTGCCACCCCGTGTGAATCACGGTGGGACATGGGGGCCTCAACAATCGCTTTTACTATGGGAGGATGAGAGTCGATTTCACCGATTCCAACAATCCCCTCATCGGTATGAACCTTAACGACCACGGCATCCTGAGAACTGTCCGCTATATCCTTTTTCTCTGGCACATTTAGACAAATCACTTCCACTCGAGTAATTTTCATATTACCCCCCCTGATGATACAACGGGCTATTTTTTGCGAAGGCTACAGAGAGATACATGGATTTCTCAACACTTTTATCGTTGGAGACTCTCTCTTTTTTCACGTTTGAATCTCTGGGTATTCCCTTCTCTCCTTCTGCCGTTAATTCCGACTGCCCCTTCAAGAAATGATCACTCACTTCCCATCATAAGGCACAGACCCTTTGACTCTTTCTGCCCCTGCGTAATCCCGGGATGATTTACGAGCTAGAATACTAATCCAGCTCATGAAGGTTCCAAGCGGCCACGAAGGCGAGGCCCCTTTCCGTTAGGGCTCGCGCCGTACGGTTGACTGCCGCGTGCTTGTCCAGGTAGTTCAGCTCTAGATATGGCATGTCGCCGGATGAGAGGACCTCTCCCTTGTCTCGGAAATAGTCGAGGATATCCGAAGGATGCTCACGGGTGGGCTCAATCTCAGGCTCCCCCCCCTCGTGCTTCGCCGAGATATTAGGGACAGAGGGAGCCACCTCAAGCAGGTCATTCAGTCGGTCATAGGGCTGCCGGACAATGCTTTTCCAGGTCTCGGTGATGTGGTGCTCGATGCGCACCTGATCCTCAAGATCAAGCTTCTTGCGCACTTCACCACTCAGCCTCAGGGTCTGGGGATTTACCGAGTTGCTCAAGTTGAAACCGACCAAGGGGGTAGACCCGTCTTCCCTTGAAAAAAGCCGAGCGGCCATCAAGGTCCAGAGCACGGCGTAGGGGTTATCGTTGCCCATAAAGACCGAGATCTTGAACTCCATATCGATCCCGAGCTTATGGAGGATATAACCCAGAAGTACGGTGCCGGGATTGATATTGAGCACCTGCTGGATACCATATTCGGTGTAGTAGTAGAGGAACTCATCAATCCATTTCAAGGCGTGTTCATTGGGTTGCCCAATCCCTCCGAAGTAGCCCGTGATGGTCTCTGGCCCTCCCAGGTGAACGTTGGACCCGTCGGTGCCCTTCGTATCGAGGGTCTCCACATACGTTGCCCCGATGGTCTGCATCGCGGCGGCAACGGCAAGGATATCGCCCTGGTCGGCTTCCTGCTCCTTCATCTTGCGAACACGGATGTATCGACCGGGCATAATTTCCTGGTGCTCAATGGCGCGTTGGGCCTCAACAATGATCCATGGAAAGTATTGGAAGGCGCTGATCTCCAGGGTAACAGCATGTTCTTCGTCAAAGGTCATGTCTTTAACACGATCCCCCAATACTTTTCGACGGAAATCGGCGATTGAGATGAAAGCACCCCGGTCCCGTTCCGCCATGAGCCATTCCAGGTCTTTCATATACGGAGAGCTAAGCTGGTGAAGCCGCTCGAGGAGCTGTTGGAGTTCTCGGGCCTTCTGGGCCCTGGCGTTAATCTCCTCGGGGGTTCCGTATTTCTCCACTACCCGCAGCACCGCATTGATCAACGCGTTTTCCGGATTCAGCAGGAAACGATTCACATCCTCCAAGGCGGAGGACCCGATCCTCAACCGTTCTCTCAAGGATTGATCCATGGCTATGACCTCCTCAGCAGGACGATCTCTGTCCCTGGGTTGTTGGCCCCGCCGTTAATCCTAATTTCGCTCGGAGCAATCGTCAAGATCCTCCATACTATCGTTTGAGGAATTCTGAGTGACATGAAGACACATGCAAGGTAAATATCCTTCGCCATCTGAACGAATGGAGATGGACCTTTGATTTTAAAAGAACCTCTTCTGCCATGTTGTACCCTGAAAACGCGCGGAACGATTGGGGATCGATGGGGGTTTTCTCACGAGATCTTTGCTAGATATTTATTACCTCGAAACTTACGCCGAAACGGCACCCGAGACGTTTCCCGGTCTCAGCCGCATTATTGTACAGAAAGGCCTCAGGGTCGAAAGCGCTGGACAGATTTTCGAGGTACACACCGTGCTGCTTAAGGGAGTCGATCCCTCTATCCAGAAAAGATGTCACATCGACAGCGTGGGTTGGCCGGGGCGACCCGCTGAGACAAACCATCCTGACCTTGTTCCAAGGTTCTAGTTCTTCTTCGAGTAATTCTGGGAAAACCCAGCGGTTGCCCGCGTCCCGAGCGGCATCCAAAACAGCCAGTCCAACCCATCGATGATCAGCCATGTTGAGCACGGTGCCATTCCACGTGAGGTGACTGTTCAACGTAATGAGGATATCCGGGCAGTGTCGGCGAATCGCACGGGTTATATCCAGCCGAAGGGGGAGCCCATATTCAATGGTTCCGTCTCTATAGTTGAGGAACTCCACAGCCTCAACCCCCACCAGACGGGCACTTCTTCTCTCTTCTTCCTCCCGGAGGGGACCAGCATCCTGTGGATGGATCGAATCGATTCCCGCCTCCCCCCGTGTCACAAGGATATAGTTCCCCTTTTTCCCTTGGGAAGTCCAACGTGCTATAGCGCTCGCTGCGCCATACTCCAAGTCGTCCGGGTGGGCCGCGACCGCCAGGGCCCTATCCCAATCCTCGGGAAGGGGTTTCAAGGAACTCTGCTTCCCCATGTGTCAACTCAATCAAGGACTTGGCCTTGCTGGATGTGCTAATAGCTATATGGAGACCCTAAAAGAAAATGGACAGTTCACAACGTCCGATTCATTGGAACTGAGATGAGCGCAGTCCTCAAATGAAGCGAAGATCCTAATTTCACCGCTACTTGCCGCCAAAGACCTCCTTGAGGAGATCGGTAACCCGTGCCGCGGGGTTCTGGCGGATCTTTCGCTCTTCCTCCGCCACCATGAAAAAAAGACCATCTAGCCCTTTACCTGTCACATATTCATCCAGGTCAAAGCTCATCCTCTCTGCAAAAGGAATACTACGAACCTTTGCATCGAGTTCCTGATACGACCGGGTGACGCCGACCCCGGACATGGCTGTATGGACGATCGGCTTGAAGAGCTCATTGAGTCGACCACGGGTTTTGTCCTCGAAATAGAGGGTAGCCTCGTTGTCCCGGCCCTGAAGGATCTTCTTTGCATCCGAAAAGGTCATCTGCTTGATCGAGTC